>JACCZE010000155.1 GCA_013696105.1 Planctomycetota bacterium
GTCGTGGAGGGTGCCTCGTACGGCAGCCGCCCCGACAGCAGGTGGAACAGCGACACGCCGAGCGCATAAATATCGGCAGGAGGTCCAGCGCGGCGCGAGTCGACGGCCTGCTCCGGCGCCATGTACGCCGGAGTCCCCATGACCACGCCCGCCTGGGTCAGCTCGACGTCCGTCGCGTGCTGGTGCTTCGCCAGGCCGAGATCGGCGACCTTCAGCCGACCCTCGCCCGCCAGTGGTCCGGTGAGCAGGAAATTCGCAGGCTTCACATCGCGGTGGACGATGCCCGCACGGTGCGCGGCGCCCAGGCCCTCGGCTGCCTGGGTCATCAGATCGACCGCGCGCCTCCACGGCACGCGTCCATCGCGCCGCACCAGCTGCGCGACGTCGCCTCCGGTCACGAGCTCCATCACCAGGAACAGATGCCCGTCCTGGGTGCCTGCGTTCAGCACCTGCACCACGTTGGGATGGCTGATCTTCGCGGCCGTGCGCACTTCCTGGAGGAAGCGCTCTCCATCGCCGGCTGCGGTGGTCATGAGCTTCACCGCGACATCGACATCCATCGTCGCATGCCGACCGAGATAGACCTCGCCCATCGCGCCCTTGCCCAGGACGCGGCGCAGACGCACGCCTCCGATCTCCTTCGGCGCACCCGGGGGCAGCGCGTCGATCCCGTGGGTGACGACGGTCGCCGCTTCTGCGGGCCCTGACGTTGCGACCTGGGTGGCGGCGGTCGAGGGCCCTGCGACCAGGGTCGCTGCGGTCGCAGGTTCGGACGCCGGCGGCACAGCCGCGGAACCGGTTGGAGAAGCAGGCGCGGTGCGCGACGGGTCGGACGTCACTGGGGCTCCGGAACGAGAGGCCCGAACGGTAGGGCACCAGGCCTTGGCCTCCATCGATTTCAGCACGGATCCCCGGTTTTTGCCGGCAGGGACGGTCACGACCGGCACGAATGATCGGAATGGCGAGATCCGGTGGCGGCATCGCCGGAGGACCCCAGGAGGCGCGCAAGGGCCACACGGCTTGTGCTGGTCCGCGCCGGTCAGCGCCGTTCAGCGGACTGGGCGGGCATGCGGCGGTACTCGGCGATGCGGCGCAGGCCGGCGACGTAGTCGGGGATGAGCGCCACGTCGATCGCGCGCGCGAGCACGCAGAGTTCGTCGATGATGATGCCGCGTCCGCACCGCAGGTTCACCAGCTCGTCGCCAATGGTGAAGAACCGGCCGCTGGCGGTGGCCTCGCCGACCAGGCGGCCGTCGATGATGAGCTTGGCGGTGGAGGCCTGGGCGATGACCAGCGCGGTGTGGTGCCAGACGTTCGCGCGCAGGTCGACGTGCGCCGCGATGTCGAGATCGTACAGGTGGTTCACGTCCTGGATGCCGGCGAGCCGCTGCATCTGCAGCACGCCCGCCGGCCGCTGGAGCGCGCACCACTCGCCCTTGCCCGAGACGAAGGAGGAGATGAAGCCCGTGCCGGTCAACGCGGCGAGGCCGAAGCCGCCGGTGATGGGCAGGTCGCGCGGCAGCGACCACCACAGCGAGATGGTCAGCGGCCGGTGCGGTGAGAGCATGGGGCCGGACAGCACGAGTTCAGTCGCTTCCAGCGACCACGCCTGGCCCAGGAAGCCAGCGCGCACCGCCGCGGCCTCGCCGCCGGTGATGCGCAGGTCCGCGCTATTGAGGCGCGGACGATCCGCGCCCTGGGAGAAGTCCTGATAGAAGATCGCGTTGTCCTGGAACCAGGCCGGGCCGGGGATATCGGCAGCGACCGCTGCTACGTCCGACCCCAGGGCCGACCCCGGCGCGCCCATCAGCAGCCACGCGGCGACAGCTGCCAGGGCGCGCGCGCGCATCACGGAGCGCCGACCGTGAAGACGCGCACGTCATGCTTCTTGAGCGGGAACGAGAGCCGGCCGGATGGCGCGGGGACGTCGGAGCCGCTCTCGACATCGCGCACGACGTATCCCTCGGGCAGGCCGAGCGCCTTGGCGTCGATGGTGAGCTGACCGGTGCGATCGGCATCCGCGTAGCCGACCACGCCGATCACCGCGCGCTTGCCGGGCACGGCGTAGACGATCACCGGCACATCGGCCGAGTCGCTGGAGACCGGCTGCTTGCGGTCGTCCCAGTAGCGCCAGGCGTCGACGTCCGGATCCTTCAGGATCTCGTCGATAGGGGCCATCAGCCGGCGCTGCAGCGTGCCGGTCTCGTTCCAGTCCTGATAGGCGCAATCCAGCTCGTGCAGCATGGCCACGCCCATGAAGGTCTTGCCGGTCCACGGATCATCGGCCTGGTGGCCCTGGTCGCCGAGGATGACCGGCCAGGTGCCGGCGAGCTCGCCGGTCGAGGCCATCAGCAGGTACTCGCGGGGAAAGCGGTATTGCACGTCCCCTTCGGAGTACTTCCATTCCCAATCGTAGTGCACGGTGGCGAACGACAGCATGGGCAGGATGCAGGTCGAGGTCATGTGCGGCATGGTGATCGCCGGCATCCCGCGCTCGTTCATATACTGGAAGGTGCGCTTGCACAGTTCGCGCAGCTCCCAGACGCCGGTGCTGGGGATGATGGTGCCATCCGTACGCCGGTAGGCCGCGGTCATCGCCGTGTTGTAGGAGCCGTTGAAGAAGAAGTTGTCCCAGTACACGCCCTGGTTGCCGCCGATCTCGAACGACTTGCCGTACCAGTAGAGGGCGTGGTCGATGTACGACGACGACGGCACGATCTTGACCTCGTCGCGCGAGATGCCCTTGTCCTGGACGCGGTAATCGGTCTGCCACCACTCGTCCTTGAAGGTCTCGGCCTCCTCGGCCGCCTGGTACGACGCGCGGTTGTAGTAGAACACCAGCTTGGTGCCGTAGCGTGAGCGCAGGTTGTGGCGGGCATGGTTCTCGAAGGACTGCACGACGTCCTTGCCGTACGGCTCGTAGTACGGTTTGCCGCGCGCCACCACCGCGTCGATCTCGGCATCGGTCACCTGCTCGCGGTTGCCGCGCGCGATCATCTCCCACAGGTACAGGTCGCGGCCGGCGGGATAGACCGACGCGCAATCGCCCAGTGCCAGCCAATTGATGTCGGTGCCGAGCAGGGTGTAGCGGTCGCGCCGCCACTTGTGGCGCCAATCGGGTACCGAACGCGGCTTCACCGGCGCCGCGAGCAGGCCGAAGGTGATGGTGCGCGCCTGGGCGATGATCTCGGGGCGGTTGATCAGGTGGATGCGCAGCAGGAGCTCCGCGCCGGTGCGGACGAGTTCGAGGTTGGGCTTGGACGGATCCCAGCCCCAGCCGCGATCGTTCTCGGCGAACCAGCTCAGCCCGCGCGTGGGGCTGCCGACATAGATGTAGGTGCAGAAGTTCTTGGGCGTGTCGTTGGCGTTCACCTTGGCGGCCGTCCACACCGTGCCGGTGCCGGCGGGCACGCGCACCGAGATCGAATTGCGGATGCCGTCGCCCATCGCGTGGATGTGCGTGGCCACGGCGTCGATGAGCGGGATGTCCAAGGTCAGTGCATCCACGCGCTTCCCGCCGCTCGGCTGCAGGGTGAGATCGACGCGGATGGTGCCGTCGTAGTCGACGAGCGCGCGCGTGGTGGCCTGGGCGGCCCCGGCGGTGAAGCCGCCGCTCGCCGTCACGCTGTGGCCAGCGGTCGCGGTGAAGGCGAGCGCGGCATTGGCGGCCGACTGCTCGGCGCCATCGATGATCGCGCGGAAGCGCATGGGCGCGGCCAGGAGCGGCCTGCCCGCGGCCGTGATCTGATCGCACAGTCCCGCGCCGTTGAGCTGATGCTGCCTGAGGACGGTGTCGACGCGCGATCCCGCGACCACGATCGGTGTGAACGGCGGATGCACGGTGATGCCGGTGCCGAGCGCGAGGTTCTCCCAGGGAAAGACCGTGCGTTCGAAGGACCTGACCACATCGACGACCTTCTCGCCCGACCCCTCGGCATGCAGGACGATGTCGTAGGATCCCTCCAGCTCGGGCAGCGTGATCTCGAGCTCCTGCCGCTTGTCGACCAGACGGTCGAAGACCACCGTGGAGACGACCGGTCCATCGTGCGTGCGCACGGTGGCGCTCAGGCGCTCGAGCGTGGATTTTTCAGGGAAGTTCGAGACGTCCGCGAGCAGGCGCATGCGGTTGCGGCTCGGATAGTACGCGAAGCGCAGATCCATCGGCGTGACGACCTTCTTCTCCGCGGTCCACGACCACGGGCCCTCGCTGGTCCACGTCGATGTCCGCGAGCCCAGATTGACGCCATCGGAGGAGACGATGGTCGATGCGACGATGAAGGTCCTGGTGACCTTGTCACCTACGGCGAGCGCGAGCTCCTTCTGCCCGCCTGGGGGGATCTCCAGGCGTTCGTTCGCGCGCAGGGCCGGCATCAGATCGCGCTCGATGGTCATCTCCGCGTCGACGGCGATGGGCTTGGACGAGGGATTGTGGACGACGATGCCCTCGTCGACCCGGCCGTCGGCTCCGCTCTGGCTGCGGAAGGTCAGCGCCGCGGCATCGGGCGAGAACACGAAGCGGTCGCTGGGCTTGAAGGCGCCGCCGCCGAGCGACGAGAACGCCCACGGTTCCTTCCAGTCGCGGCAGAGGTTGATGCCCCATGCTCCGGAGCCGAGTTCGCGACCCGGATCGACGTTCGCGATCGGGATCATGATCTCGCAGTGCCAGGAACCGGCGTGGGTACCGTTGGCGACCGACCAGCCGGCACCGCTCCAATCGGGATCCTCGCGAACGGATCCGCTGACATGCTGCTTGAACCAGGTGCGCCCACGCGCATTGGCGAGCATCTGGAAGCAGCGGCCGCCGGCATCCTGGTCCGACGGAGTCCGTGGTCGCGGATCGAGCCAGACCTCGACGGCGTCGTCGAACACCAGGTTCTCGCTGTCGCGGTCGACGTTCGCGGTCAATTCTCCCACATCCGGCAGCTGCGAGACGATGGCCAGGAAGAGGTGCGAGCTGGTCCCCGCCACATACCCGCTGACGCGGCGGGGGTTGCGCTTGCCATCGATGGAGAAGCCATCGAAGCGGATGCAGCGGCGCCATTCCTCGGGCTCGACCAGGCCATCCATCGTCGGTGGCTGGGTCAGGACCGGTACCTGGTAGTCCGCAGAGGGGGCGAGGGCAGCCATCGCGATGAGCGCGGCACAGGTAGAGGCCAGGAAGCGCAGGAAGCGCATGGAAGAGCCCTTCTAGGAGGTGCTGACGCTTTGCGATCAGGAAGCTGCTGCTCAACGGCCAGCCGGGGTCGAGAGGACACGAAAAGTCACCTAATCACTAAATGACTTTTCAATACCTAGGAGGGCATAGAAACGAAGCAAGTCGCAGAGCACGGATGAGTGGGAGACCGAGGCACATGGGCAGCACCATCGCGAATCCGATCATCCCGGGATACCACCCGGATCCCTCCATATGTCGAGTCGGCGACAACTTCTACATCGTCAACAGCTCCAACGAGTACGCCCCCGGCATCCCCATCCACCACAGCCGCGACCTGGTGCACTGGCGGCAGATCGGCCACTGCCTGACCCGACCGGCGCAGCTGCCGCTGACCCGCGCCGCGTGCTCGCACGGCATCTTCGCCCCGACCATCCGTCATCACGACGGCCGCTTCGTCGTCGTGACCACCAATACCACCAGCGGTGGCAACATCCTGGTCACCGCCAGCGATCCGCGCGGACCGTGGTCGGATCCTCTGCCACTGGCGCAGGAGGGGATCGACCCCTCGCTGCTGTTCGACGACGACGGCGCGGTGTACCTCACCACCACCAACGCGCGCGAGCTGCTGCAGAGCCGGATCGACCTCGCGAGCGGACGCATCCTCGACGGACCACGTCCGATCTGGGCGGGCACCGGAGGACGATACCTCGAAGGGCCACACCTGTTCCACGTCGATGGCCGTTACGTGCTGATCGCAGCCGAGGGCGGCACCGAGTACGGGCACTACGTCATCTGCGCGCGCGCGCCGACTCCATGGGGACCATTCGAGGCGGCGCCACACAACCCCATCCTCAGCCACCGCGATCATCCGCGCCACCCCATCCAGGGCGTTGGCCATGCCGACCTGGTGCAGCTCGGCGACGGCAGCTGGTGGGCGGTGTGTCTCGGCTTCCGGCCGCAGAACGAGTGGCACCACCTCGGGCGCGAGACGTGTCTGGCCCCCGTCGTCTGGAAACACGGCTGGCCGCACATCCACGACCGCACCCTGGGCGAGGGCCTGTCGTCGCCCGCGTTGCCTGCGCATCCGTGGCCGACGCCGCCGGTGCGCGACGATTTCACCGGGGAAACGCTGGACCCGTGGTGGACGTTCCTGCGCACCGCCGCGCTGCCCACCTGGCGGCTGGGCGAACCCCCGGGGATCCTGCGCCTCTTGGGCGCGGCCACCACCCTCGACGACGAGGACCACGTCGCGTGGGTCGGACGCCGCCAGCAGCACCTGGTCTGTCGCGTCGCGGCGTCGCTGGATGTCACCCCGCGGCGCGAGGGCGAGCTCGCCGGCATTTGCCTGCTGCAGAACGCGCGGCATCACATCGTGGTCGCCATCGCTCTGCGCGGCGGCGAACGACGGGTGTTCGTGCGCCGGCGCATCGGCGATCTGGCCGTCGTCACCCACGAGGCGCCGCTCCCGCCCGGGCCGGCGGTGCTGAGCATCGCCGCATCGCCGCTGCTGTACCGCTTCTCGTGCGTCGGCAGCGATGGCCGCGCCATCGATCTGGGCAGCGCCGAGACGCGCTCCCTGTCCAAGGAGGTCGCCGGCGGATTCACGGGCGTCATGATCGGCATGTACGCCACCGGCAGCGGCGTCGCCAGTGGCGTGCCGGCCGATTTCGACTGGTTCGAATACGCCGGCGCATGAGCGGGTCGAGCTCTGGTGAGACGTCGATGCGCTGGGGCCGTGCGCATCATCGCGCTGCCGCCATCGCCGACATACTCGATGCCCAGGAACGGGAATGCGTCACGACGGATTTCGTAATCGGCGCGACACGCGCCGGGTATGGATCAGCCGCGGCAGGTCCTCGCGTTCGATCTTGCGCCGCAGCAGTCCGACGAAGACGTCGACCACGTTGCTGCCGGCCTCGGACGACTGATCGTAGAGCTTCTCCCAGATCTCGGTGCGCGTCACCACCTCGCCCGCACTCAGGGCGAGCAGCTCGAGCAGCGAGAACTCGCGCGCGCTCAGGTCGATCGGGGTCCCGGCGCGCGCAGCCGTGCGCGCCGCGCGGTCGACCTCCAGATCGCCGACCACCAGCAGCGACGACTCGCCACGTGCTGCCGCCGCGTGAGGGAGCGCACGCGTGCGAGGAGTTCGCCGAAATCGAAGGGTTTGACCAGGTAGTCGTCGGCGCCTCGATCCAGGCCCGCAATGCGGTCGGCGATGGTGTCCTTGGCGGTGAGCATGAGCACGGGGGTGGTGACGCCGCGCGTGCGGAGGTTGGCCAGCACGGTCAGGCCGTCACGGCCGGGCAGCATGATGTCGAGGATGATGGTATCGAAGGCGGTGGTGGTGGCGTGCCATTCGGCCTCGATGCCGTCTCCGGTGGCGTCGACGGCGAAGCCGGCTTCGCGCAGGCCTTTGACCAGCGCCAGGCGCAGCGGCGGGTAATCCTCGACCACGAGCAGGCGATAGGGTGATCGGGTCGCGGGAGCGGGCAATGCCGCTCCCGCGGCCGATGGATCACTTGTGGTCGTGACCCTCGTGCTCGTCCTTCGCATCCTCCTTCTTGTCGTCCTTTTTGTCATCCTTCTTGTCGTCGGCGTCCTCGGTCTCGGTCTCGGTGCCGATCAGGGTGCCGTCCTCGGCGACCGTGACCTCGACCACGGTACCGGGCTTGGCGCCGGGGAACTCGGCGGTGTAGACGGTCGCGCCTTTCTCGGTCTCGCGCTCGAAATCCGAGAGCTGGGCGCCGGCGGCCGCTGTGAGCAGGGTGGCCTTCACGGCGGCCGGCAGCTGGTCGACCGTGAGCTTCTCGTCGGCGTCTTCGGCGGCGAAGGACGGGCTCAGCGCGCAGCCGAGGACGAGGAGGGCGATGCAGGAACGCGGGAAAGGCGACATGCGGGATCCTTGATGCGACGGCGTAGCCGTCTGGGTTGTCCGCACCCTAGGGGGCGAAGATGAAACCACGATGAAAGAACCGGTCGACCGTCGTTCGCCAGGCGGGAGTGGTCCGCGCAGCCCGCGCACGGGGGCGTTCAGCGATCCAGGTGCCGCACCAGGGGCAGATAGGTGTAGGGCACCTGCAGGTGCTCGAACGGCGCGGCGAATCCGTGGTGCGCGAACGCGCGCACGATATCGCCGACGTTCACGCCAAATCCGACGTAGATGCTGCGGTTGGGGATCGCGGTCTCGCCTTCGGCGACCTCCTCGAAGCCGCGGGCGAAGAATCCCGCCTGGATCTCGAACCAGCGCAGCCAGGTCTGGCGCAGTGCCGGACATCCGGAGGCCTTGAGCGCGAGCAGGTACGTCGATCCGGAATAATCGGTGAAGACATCGAGGTCATAGCCACGGCGCACGCGCGCGGTCGGCAGGTACTGCACGCGGAAATCGACGAGCGAGCGCACGCGCGGGAAGCGCTCGCGGGCATAGCCGAAGAGCGCACCCGCGGTGTTCATGATCTGGTCCTCGTACGAGAATCCGTACTCGGTGCTCATCGCGTCGCCGATCTCGACCAGGGTCATCAGGCTGTAGCCCGACAGAGCGCCGAGGAGCGCCGCCTCGTCCGGCTCGTAGTCCCAGCTGCGGTAGATCGCGGAGAACAGCGCGGTGCTGGCGCTGGCCGTCCACGCATGGCCGATCTTGTCGGCGCCGCCGTGCGCGCTGCCGCGCGAGAACCAGCCTTCGTCGCCGAGCTTCCACGAGCGGATGCCGACGTCCCACAAGCTCACCGCGTAGGCGGACATGACCGTGGTCACGCCGACGTTCAGCGCGATCGCCTTCTGCCGCCGCGTCCATCCGCGGTCGTCGCTCTGCAGCGCCAGCGGTTCATCCAGCCCGGCGCCCATGGCCGGGATGCCGCTCGCCGCCAGCACCGAGATGGCGATGAGCGCGCGCATGCCGTCCTTCTAGGAGGCGGGGGTGGACGGCAACCGTCGCCAGCCCGAACGTCCCACCGGATGGCGCCTCTTCCGGCCCGGTGCGGAATTCGCCATCCGGCTGCGGCGACAGCAGCCGAAACGAGGAGGCCCTCCAAACAACAGGAGCCACCCCCGACATCCGGGGGTGGCTCGCAGATCCAACGGCATTGGACGACCCGCTCCCTCGAATCACACCGTCGCGGCGCGACCCGAATGCTGATGCGGGTGCCAATCCGCCTCGCGCAGCAGCACCTGATTGGTGCGGTACTGCGTGGTCAGCCACACCAGGGCCACCGCGATGCCGGAACCGATGAAGAAGTTGCGGGCATTCTCGGTGTCGGCGAAGCCGGCGATCCACGGCATGGCCACCAGCGCGACCGCGATGGCGGCTTCCATCGCACCGTGGGTCGTGAAGGCGATCTTCTTGATCATGCCGAGCGGATAACGCGTGAGCAGGCTCAACGACAGGTGCACGGCGGCGAGCACATAGCTGATGGTCGCCGCATTGCCGCCGAAATCGAACAGCGTCGGAGCGAGCGCGAATGCGGCCACGACGGCGTAGTCGACGACGCCATGGACGAGGGGACTGAGGAGTTTCATGGCGTTTTCCTGTGCAGAAGGTGGAACCGCATCTTACCGAGATCCGCTGCTCCGACCTTGCACGCTCGTCGAACCCGACACAGGTCTGCGAGGGGACACGTGCCAGGGCACCGCCGGATACCTGCGTCCGTGAGCTCCGGTCGACCGAGGCCGCACCATTGCATGCATGTCGCAGGCGTCAGCATCCCTTCTCTGTCTTTCTACAGAGAACCATCGCCGTCGGAGGCCCCATGACCGCTCCCGTGCCACGACCCCTGCCTGCGTTGCTGTGCTTCGACGTCGAAGACCTCATCTCGCCCGAGTCCGACGACGCGGCGATGTGGATGGCGCAGATGCTCACCGAGTACGGGCTCACCGGAACGTTCATGGTCGTCGGCGAGAAGGCGCGCCTGTGGGAACGCCGCGGACGCCGGGACGTGATCGAAGCGCTCAAGCGCCACCATCTCGGCTACCATTCGACCTGGCATTCGGTGCACCCGACGACGACCGAGCACTGCCTGGACAAGGATTTCGCCCAAGGCATCGAGGCCATCTGGGCCTGGGACCGCGAGGGTTGGCAGGACACCGAGCGCATCCTCGGCCGCCCGCTCCTGGGCTGGGCGCGTACCGGAGCGAGCTGGGCGCCGTCGATCCAGGGGTTGATGGGGCGGATGGGCCGGGCCTATGCGTACAGCCGGGTACGGCTGCCCGAGACCAGCGTCTGCTGGTATGGCGGCTGCCTCGGCTTCTACGATGACGGCGTCGGCGGTTTCGACGACGCCTTCGTCGATGACGCGCTGTTCTCCCAGCGTCTGGCCAAGGCCAAGCAGGGAGTCGACGAGCGTACGCGCTGGCCGCGTCGCGGCGCGCACTGGACCGACGTGTTCATGTGTCATCCCACGCGCGCGATCCACACCTCGTTCTGGGACGGCATGAACTTCGTCGAGGGCGCCAATCCACCGCGCAGCCAGTGGAAGCCCGCGGTGCTGCATCCCGCCGAGAAGCTGCCCACCATCCAGGGGAATTTCCGCCGCCTGTGCACCTGGCTGCGCGACCAGACTGAGCTCGAGATCGTCGGCTGGGGCGAACTCATCCGCCGCTACGACGGACAGCGCCCGCATGCCACGCACGCCGAACTGCTCGCAGCCGCGCGCCGCATCGTGGACGAGCGCCGCGTCCTGTTCACCGACCACTTCACCGCTGCCGAGCTGCTGCTGATGCTGTGCAAGGCCGTGGGCGTGGGCGTGGGAGGACAGGGAGGACCGGCGGCCACCTATGCGCGACCGACCGCACTGGGTCCACTGAGCATGCCTCCACGCTCGTCCGAGCGGACCTGGCCAGCGGCCGAGCTGCGCAGCGCCGCGCAGCGCGTCATCGAGGACACCGCGCGCACCGGATATCTGCCGGCCTCGGAATCCGTCGGCGGCGAGGCGGTCGGTATCGGCACCGTGTTCGTCGCGCTCGCGCAGGTCCTGCTCGGCGCCGACAGCGCGGGCGGGCCGAGCGACGCGTTCTATCCGGCCGAGGCGGAAGCTGTGGCGCTGGACGCCGGCACGGACATCCCCAAGTGGATCATCCATCCGAAGAACATGGATCTGTCGAAGCTGCTCGAGCAGACGCGCCTGCAGTGCTGGACCCTCAAGCCCGCCTGGACGTGCGAAGACTTGGGCATCTGAAGCGGACCGCCCGGGCGCCCGCGGTCGTGCGGTCGCGCCCCTGGGATCGCCGAGTTGTACTCGGCTCTCCTGTATGC
>JACCZE010000371.1 GCA_013696105.1 Planctomycetota bacterium
GCTTTGTCTCGGCTCGATGTCGTCGGGAATCTCCGACATCGTGGCGGCATCGGCTGCGCCGATTGTATGCCGCCACCGCCGCTCGGCGCCCGAGGACAACCGAGTACCATCCGCCATCCGCCATCTGCCATCCTATCACACCGGATTCGGGACGAATGCTCCACCGCGACAGCTCTTCAGGTACTTCAGCGCGTGGACCTGGCCGGTCATCTCCAGTTCCTTGTTGTACACCGGATCGTGCCAGCCCTCGATGTCGATCGAGCCCTTGAACCCGCTCATGCGCAGGATGGTGATGATGTCCGACCAGTTGCTGTCGCCGAAGCCGGGCGTGCGGTGGTACACGTACGGCGTGTTGCCGCGGATGCCCTTCTCCTTGATCACGTCCCACAGCACGGTCGCGTCCTTGCCGTGGACGTGGAAGACCTTCTTCGCCCATTTGCGCAATTGCGGGATGGGATCGATCAGGCTCACCATCTGGTGGCAGGGTTCCCATTCGAGGCCGATGTTCTCCGCGGGGACGGCGTTGAACATCATCTCCCAGGCGTCGGGGCTGTGCGCGAGATTCCAGTCGCCGTGGCGCCAGGTGCCGCCCATGTCGCAGTTCTCGAATGCGAGACGCACGCCCAGCGCCTGCGCGCGCGCGGCGAGGGGGGCGAAGACCGTCTTGAACTGATCGATGGACTTGTCCAAGGGCACGTCGACCAGCCGACCAGCGAATCCAGCGACGATGTCGCAGTCGAACAGGTGCGCGGCGTCGATGCAGCGCTCCCACCCGGCGCGCGTCTCGAGATCCTTCGGGCGATCCGCGAGCGGATTCCCGAAGATCCCCAGCGACGATACGGTGACGCCGGTGCCCGCGAGCACCGACTTCACATCGGCGGCGATCGCTTTGAGGTCCCTGCCCTCGGTGGTCTGCCAGAAGGTGATCGAGAAGCTCTCGAATCCGTGCGCCAGGATCTGCTCGATGTACTTCGCCGTCTCATTGCTCCCACCGACCAGGGTGCCGACCTTGATCGGTTCGTCGTAGCCGATGGTCTTTTTGGGAATGGCGCGCGCGTCGTCGTTCATGGGGGGAACCTGGAGGGGTTATCGGTTATCGGTTATCGGTTATCGGTTATCGGTTATCAGCTATCAGCTATCAGCTGATGGCGCATGGCGCATGGCGGATGGAGCAGGACAGCGACTGCCATCTGCCATCCGCCATCCGCATCCGCCATCCGCATCGCCACGCTCTCACCACAGCACCTTCTCGCGCTTACGCGATCGCGACGACTTCATCGCCGCGAACACCATCGCCAGGCTCTTGATGTTGTCGTGGACCTCGCACTGGGGCTTCTTGATCTTTTTGTCCAGCGCGTCGAGGAATTCCTCGAGCGATCCGGCGATGCCCTTGGCAGCTATCGGTTCGAGCGCGACCGGCACGTCCTCCACGGGGCGGACGAAGCCGGTGCTGCCGGCCTGCACGCGTTGCGCGCGGGGCAGCGTGTCCTTCTCGAACAGCAGCGCGCCGCCGCTGCCGATCACGCGCCAGTCGCCGTTCCACGCAGTGGGATGGCCCTCGGCGCACCACGAGCCACGGTAGGTGAAGACGATGCCTTTGGTCATCTCGAAGATGATGCTGGCCGCGACGTCGCCCTTGTACCACGAGCCCTTGGGGTTGAACTCGTGGGCGTAGACCGCGACCGGATCCGATCCGGTGAACATGCGGCACATGTCGAAGTGGTGGATCGCCATGTCCAGGACCAGCGGCGAGATCATCTCGTCGCGGAAGCCGCCGAAGTGCGCGCCGATGTAGAAGTCGCAGTTGATGGTGGTGACTTGTCCGATCGCGCCGGAAGCCAACGTCTTCGTGACCGCGACGTGGTTCTCCTCGTAGCGGCGGCTCTGAGAGACCATGTACAGCTTCTTGGCCTTCTCCGAGGCCTTGAGCATGCGCTTGGCTTCGGCCATGCTCGCCGCCAGCGGCTTCTCGCCGATCACCGGCAGGCCCTTGCCGAGGGCGGTGACGGTCGTCGGACAGTGCCCTTCCGGGATGGTGACGTCGACCACGAAGTCGGGCGCGCACGCGGCGATGGCCGACTTCAGATCGGTGAACGCGCGCTCCGCGGGCAGGCCGAAGTCCTTGGCCGCCGACTGCGCCGCTTCCAGACGGACGTCGACCATGCCCACCAGCGTCACGCGCGGATTCGCGGTGAGGTTCTTCATCCACGACCGCCCCATCCCGCCGCATCCGACGATGAGGGCCTTCTTGGGCGTTCCTGGGACCGGGGCTTTAGCCATGTGGGTCACTCCAGCCCGGTGAAGGGCGCACGGATCGTGGAAGCGCTTTCATAGTGGGAAAATAGCGGTTTGCAAGGTGGCTTCTGCTCAGGGGCTGTCGCCCCTACGGCCTGCGGCCTACCCCCGGGCTTTGTCGCGACTCGATCAGGACTGCGGCAGTCCTGATCGTGGCGGCATCGGCTGCGCCGATTGTATGCCGCCAGCGCCGCTCGGCGCCCGAGCTGTTTGTGCAGGGGCTGTCGCCCCTACGGCCTGCGGCCTACCCCCGGGCTTTGTCGCGGCTCGATCATGCCTGCGGCAGTCCTGATCGTGGCGGCATCGGCTGCGCCGATTGTATGCCGCCAGCGCCGCTCGGCGCCCGAGCTGTTTGTGCA
>JACCZE010000203.1 GCA_013696105.1 Planctomycetota bacterium
GGCGCTGATCGACACGGTGCTCGCGGCGAACGAGGCGAAGGATCTGATGATCGAGGCCGGCGGGCAGGTGCGGCGCGCGGCGGTGGCCGATCCGCTCGCCGCCACCATCGTCGACGGAAGCGCCACCATCGGCGGCGGCGGCATCGCCGCGATGATCGCCAAGGACGGCGGCGGATTCATCGACGCGCTGGCGATAGGCGGCAACAAGGTGATCGCCGCCGGGAAGCCGGCCGGCCTGCTGATAACCACGGTACGCATCCCCGGCGGCACCAGCGGCGCGGCCCTGCCGGTCGGCAGCTTCCTGTGCCGAGATCCTGCAGCGAAGCGCAACATCGGGACGGTGCGCATCGAGTCGATCGCGATCGAGTCGCCAGGCCCGATCCGCGCGACCGTGCTCGTGCGCGGCCAGGTGCTGCTCACTGATCTCGGCGCCACCCTGCCGCTCGCGGTCACCAGCCGCGAACCCGCCGGCCGCATGCCGTTCTCGATGCGCGTCAGCTTCTACAAAGGCACATCCCTGGTCACCGCGAAGCACCAGATCGTGTTCACCGGAGAACCCGACTGCGACTACATCGACCGCTGGAGCGTCGTCCTGCCCGGACTCGCCGGCGCGCGCGGACAGCTCTGCCTCGAGCCCGGCGTCGAACTCGACCAGGATGGCGCGCGCATATCTCTGTCAGCTGCGCAGCCGCGGTTGTGCTGGGCGCCGCTGGCGAGCGGTTTCGCCCTCATCCGCCACGGCTGGGAGAACCGTCCCTCGGCCATCACCCAGGCCGACGGCTCGGCGTCGATCGACTTCTGGCCGAATGCCGCCGGTGTCTTCGACCTGCGCCGCTACGCGCGCGAGTGGGCGGTCGGCGAAAGCGGCGACACCCGGGATGTCCACGCCATCGAGCAGTACGCGACGTATGCGGCGCGAGGCCTGGCGAAGAGCCACGACCTGGTCATCGATTTCGCACCGCTGCTCGCGGAACGGGTGGATGGGCGAGCGGGGGGCGTTCACGTCGGCGCACCGGCGCGGGTGGTCGCGCTGTCGGACCGCGCGCTGCTGGTCGCCCAACCTGGATGGTACGCGTCGAGCGGCGCGCTGGGGCCTATGGCCGTCGAGCAGACCGGCGGCGCCTACGCCGAGCTCGATGCCATGGCGCGCCGGCGGCTCGATTACCACCTCTTCGCGCAGGATCTCTACCGCTGGCACGGCAAGCTGGTCTACGGTTTCTGGCAGTCCCGCTTCGGCCAGGCCCACCGCAACGACCGCTGGGACTGCGACTACGGGCGCTGGGGCTGGAGCCTGGACGACGGCGCCGGCCGCATCGGGCAGGTGCTCATGCAGGAATTCCTGCGCACGCTCGACCGCCGCTACTTCGAGGCCGGCGAGGCCTTCGCGCGCATCGCCTATGACACCAGCATGGTACACACCCAGCAGCATCTCGAGAGGCCGGGCAAGTGGTGGACCGCCATCGGCTGCAGCCACCGCCACAACGTCCAGCCGTTCGGCTGCCCGTACGTCGGCATGCGCGGCTCGAATCCCGGCTCGCCGCGCATCCTGCACCTGCTCACCGGCGATGGCGTGATCGCCGACGGGCTCGATCTGGTGTGCGGCTCGGCGCTGGCCTACGCGCAGGGCCAGACCGAGCGGCTGTGCCACAGCAGCTCGAGCGACGGCCAGGGCTCTGCGGCCTGCGCGCTGCTGTGGAAGTACGAGACCACCGGCGACCGCAGCTGGCTCGACGCGTGCCGGACGGTGCTCGACCGCAGCGGGCTGATCCCGGCGAAGAATGCCGCCGCCGCGGGATATGGGCCGGGATTCGGCCTCTACGAGGCCGCGTGCGAATACGCGCGGCTCACCCGCGACGCGGATTTCCAGGCCCGCCTGATCGAGACCGCGCGTATCGCCGCCGGCGCCAAGGACCCGCGCGAGAGCATCGGCATCATGGCGATTGCGGCCATGCTGTCGCACGACGAGGCGCTGACGGCTCGCACCGCCAGCCTGCTCGCCGAGATGACCGCGTCGACGCACGATGGCCTCGAGGACGAACCCGTCGCGTCGTGGCCCGGCCATGCAGGATGGAAGACCCCGACGCTCGACATCAATCTGCTCCGCGACGTCCCCCGGGCGATCGCGCTGCTGGCTCCAACGCCCGCAACGGACGCGTGGCCGGCCGCCGTGGCCGCACCCAGGCGGCCCGCCGACGCGCCCGCCGACTGGTACCATC
>JACCZE010000205.1 GCA_013696105.1 Planctomycetota bacterium
GGCCAGGCCCCCGCGCGCGGTTCAGGCCGCTTCGCCGTAGCCTTCCTCGCCATGCTGGGTGACGTCGAGCCCGGTGCCCTCGTCCTCCGAGGTGACGCGCAGGCCGATCGTGTATTTGATCGCGGCCAGGACGATCGACGAGCCGACGACGGAGATCACCGCGGTGATCACCACCGCCTTGATCTGCAGCCAGATGACCGGGTGGGTTCCCGCCTCGAGCGCCTTGGCCAGATCCGCGTTGAGGATCGCGATGTTGGGATTCACCCCGGGAGAGAAGAAGATGCCGGTGGCGATCGCCCCCCACATGCCGCCGATGCCGTGGATGCCGAAGGCGTCGAGGGCGTCGTCGTAGCCCAGGGCCCGCTTGAGGTAGCCCGTGGTCGCGAAGCACAGCGCGCCGGCGACCAGTCCGATCACCAGCGCTCCACCCGGTGTCACGAAGCCGGCGGCGGGAGTGATCGCGACCAGACCCGCGACCGCGCCCGACAGACCGCCGAGGACCGTGGGTTTGCCGCGCAGGATCCATTCCGCGATCGGCCAGGCGATGGCGGCGCAAGCGGTGGCGATCTGGGTGTTGGCGAAAGCCAGCGTCGCCAGGCCGCTCGCGCACAGCGCGCTGCCGGCGTTGAATCCGAACCAGCCGACCCACAGCAGGCTCGCGCCGATGAAGCACATGGGCAGATTGTGCGGCGGCATCATGGTGTGGGGGTAGCCCTTGCGCTTGCCCAGGAACAGCGCGCACATCAGCGCCGCGACTCCGGACGAGATGTGCACCACCGTCCCTCCCGCGAAATCGAAGGCTCCGTGCATGTTGCTGTTGAAGCCCCAGTTGAAGTAGCCGTTCTTGCCCCAGACCATGTGCGCGAGCGGCAGATAGACGAGGAACAGCCACAGCGCGCTGAACAGAGCCGTGCTGGTGAATTTCATGCGTTCGGCGTAGGCGCCGCAGATCAGCGCGGGGGTGATGATGGCGAACATCAGCTGGAACAGGCAGAAGGTCCCGTGCGGGATGCTCATGGCGTAATCGCCGTTCGGTGCTCCGACCAGCAGCCCCTTGTCGTCGACGAACACGGCGTTCAGCATCATGAACTGCTTGAAGCCTCCCCAGAAGCCGCTGGTCTTGACGTCCGGCCCGCCGCCGTCGCCGAAGGCGATGGCGTAGCCGCATACCGTCCAGATCACGGTGACGATGCAGGCGATGGCCAAGCTCTGCATCATGGTCGAGAGGACGTTCTTCCGCCGCACCAGTCCGCCGTAGAAGAGCGCGAGGCCGGGCAGGGTCATGAGCAGGACCAGCGCCGTGCACATCAGCATCCACGCATTGTCGCCGGGGTTGAATGTCACTTGGTTCAAGGAATCCGTGGCCGCCTTGGCTTGCGCCTCGACCACCGCCAGACGTTCCTCGACCGTCTTGGGCGCATCGGCCGCCGCCGCGGGAGCGGCTGCTGGAGCATCCGCCGGAGACGTGGCCTGGGGCGCATCCGCCGCGGACACGAGCGATCCGCAGGTGAGCGCCAGGGCCGCAATGATGGAGACGACGATTCGCGCCATGAGTGATCCTTGCCGGGTGAGGCTGGGGACATGGCACGGATCGAGCCAGACGTCGCCGCCTGCGGCACTGAATGTAACCAACTGGCATTTCGTAGCTTACGTACGCCCGCGTCCATTCGTGGCGCTTAATTAATGACCATGCCGGGCTGTCGGTGCATTATTATTGAGCGTGCGCGCCATTTTCGGTGCACGCGGTCTTGCTGCCTGACCGCCCCGTGGGTGGGCGCACCTTCGGTATGCAGCTCTCGATGCGCCAAGTCCCTTTCACACACGGCCCCTAGGCCAACGGTGCATCGAATTGTGGCGGTAGTCCCTCGAACCTAGGTTGGCTCGGCACCGCATCGTCCGAGGGGTTATCATGGACACTGTTTACAGCACCCCGAGCTGGTTGCTCGGCCTCTTGGTCGTGTTCTCGCTCGCCGCCGCCGCGACGTTCGGGCTGTTCCTGTGGCGCCATGCCGAGCTGTCGGCCCTGCGCGAACAGGCGTCCATGCTCGAATCCCGCAGCCAGGGCATGGAGAAGGAGGTCACCGAGATCGAGCGCGTGCCCCCGGTGCTCGACGGCCTGATCCTCGATCGCCGCGGCAAGATCAAGGACCTCGTCGACAACGAGAACACCTACATCGCGGACGTCGACCAGCTGGTCACGCGCAATGCCGCGACGCTCAAGAGCAATGAAGAGGCCCAGGCCAAGGAGCTCGCCACCTACCTGGCGCTGATGAAGGAGGCGCCCGAGCGCCGCCACGAGCTCGAGAAGGAGGAGGAGCGCGAATACGCATCCGAGCGTGAGCACGACGAGCAGCGCCGTCAGATGCGCGACGACGTCGAGAAGGTCTCGGTCGCCATCGAGCAGATGAAGAAGAAGGGGCGCAAGGAGAACGTCGTCCTCGACGCGCGCATCGACGAGCTCGAATCCCGCGTCCGTCAGCTCACCCAGGAGCAGGATCTCGCGAGCCGCGAATTCAAGAGCGACGGCCAGATCGTCGCCAGCCAGGCCGCGGACGGCTTCGTGGTCATCGACCGCGGCCACCGGCAGAACCTGCGCAATGGCACGAAATTCACCATCTACAACAAGCGCGGAGGCCGCACCATCCGCAAGGGCGAGATCCAGGTCATCGCGGTCGAAGAGGCGATCTCCACCGCGCGCGTGCTGAATGAATCGGACAAGAATGATCCGCTGATCAACGGCGACCACTTGCACAATCCGATCTATGATCCCGACAAGGTGAAACGCTTCGCCATCCGCGGCGACTTCACGAACTACAGCAAGGAAGAGATCGCCGAGTTCATCAAGGATTCCGGCGGCGCGGTCGATCCCGACATCACCATCCGCACCGACTACCTGGTCGCAGGCGGAAAGGCCGACAAGTCGCTCGAGCAGGCGACCAAGCTGGGCGTGAGCATCCTCAGCGAGGATCAGCTCCTCTCATTCGTCCGCCTGCGTCCGAAATTCTCGTCCGTGGCGGAATGGCAGTACATCAAGAAGGCGTGCGCCGAGCACCGGACGTTCGCCCTCGCCGGCACGTTCACTCAGGCCGACGCCGGTCTGATCAAGCAGTACATCAGTTCGCATGGTGGGAAGACCACCGGCAGCGTCACCGCCGGCATCGAGGCGGTCATCGTCGGCGACGGAGCCGAGAAGGAGATGTCGGAAGCGCGCAAGCTCGGCGTCACCATCGTCGACCAGAGCCAGTTCCGTCATCTGACCAAAGAGAACGTCAAAGAATAGCCGGCGCGCAGAAGGAGATCCCGTGGCAAGTCGCATCAATCCCGTGCCCCTGGGCGCGCTCATCCTCTGCGTCATCATGACCTTGGCCTTCACCGTGCTGGTGTTCGTCAAGAGCGGTGAGGTACGGCGCTTCCGCGAAGGAGATCCCGAGAAGCCCAGCTTCAAGTCGATCCCGGCACTGCAGAAGGAAGTGAACGACAAGAAGCTGCGCATGGACAATGCCGAGAAGGGCATCCAGGTGCGGCGCAACGAGCTGTACGCGCTCGACCTGAAGGGCAACGCCCACCGTCTCTATTACGACAATTCGGATCTGCTCGGTGGCGTCGCTACTCCGAACAACGATCACGCCGACATCCGTGGCGAAAATCGCAAGCTCAAGGACAGCACGTGGGTTCTGACGCGCGACCTGATCGCCCAGTCGGTCAAGCACATGGATTCGCTCAAGGCCGAATACGAAGGTCCCGATCGTCAGACCTTCCCCTCGCTCGACGAGGCGATCAAGAAGCGCCAGGACGAGATGCGCGAAGTACTGAAGAAGATCAGCGAGCAGAAAGCGGCGTTCGATACCGACAAGGATCGCCTGACCGCCCAGCTCGACGCGCTCAACGCCGAGAAGGACAAGACCGACAAGAAGCAGCGCGAAGAGAAAGGCCGGCGGCTGACGCGCATCAACCAGCTCGAAGAGCGCATCCGCGAGCTGCTCGAGCTCGATATCCATTGGATGATCGACCGTGACAAGGATGGCAAGGTCATCGGCAAAGCCGGCCTCGAACCCGACGGTTCGATCCTGCAGGCCGACGGGCAGTACAAGAAGACCATCATCGACCGCGGCGCACGCGACCATGTCTTCCCCGGCCTGCTGTTCGAGGTCTTCACCTACGACCGCGGCGCGTATCTGACCAAAGGCAAGATCGAGGTCGTCGAAGTGCAGGACCAGATCTCGATCTGCCGCATGATCGTCCAGGTCGATCAGCGCGCGAACCCGATCAGCCACGGCGATTACATCGGCAACCCGGTGTTCGATGCGCGCAAGCCCAAGGTCTTCTTCGTCGACGGCGAATTCACCCGCTACAACAAGGAGGACCTCGAGACCTTCATCCGCAGGACCGGCGGCATCATCGTTCCGGCCCTGGGTCCGGGCGTCGACTATCTGGTCGCAGGTACGCGCGCCGAGGGTTCGCTGGCCAAATCGCGGCAGTACCAGATCCTCGCCGTGAAGGAGGAGGACCTGCTCGAGTACGTCCAGACCACCTTCGCCCCCAAGCCCGACAAGAAGGTCGCCGCCGCGGCTCCGGCCAAGGCCGCCGCGGACGTCGCTCCCGCCGACCCCGTGAAGTAAGCGTTCGTCTTCCTGGCTCACGAGACCCCGCGCCTCTGGCGCGGGGTCTTTTATTAATGTGAGCTGTCGCCCCCCTCACGCGGTCAGGACGAAGATCCGACCGCAGCCTAAGCGGAAGCCCGCGTGCGCGCGAAGCACCGTTCACGGTGGGGGTCCTCACCGGGAAACGGGCTGAGGCATCGACCTCGTCCCCACGTCGTCACCGCCGACGCCCCGTGGCCGGCATGCAACCAAGCCGGGGGGTCCGGGGGGACGTCCCGTCCATCCGGTGTCAAAAGTAAGTAGTCCTTGGGATCCGGCAAAATAGCGGCCGCAGGGCCGCGCCGGATCGAGAGGACCACGGGGGGTCCGGGGGGCGTTCCGTCCCCCCGGCGAAAAAAGTAAGTGATTGTCTGAATCCGGGAAGATCGCGGCCTGCGGCCGCCCCGGATTCAGACAATCACGTCGGAATCCACTCGTTCCCGACCTTCCGCGCCCGCTGCGGCTTATCCAAATCGATGCCCAGTTGGATGCCGGCCTCGACCAGGAGATTCCACCCGGCGCACATGCCGACGTAGCTCGGGAAGCGGCTCTCGGGGACGCGGATGGTGGGGAACGGCGTCGCGCGCGACGACACCGCGATCACGGTCATGCCCACGCCCTTCACCAGCACCTCGGTGAACTTCTGCTGCGAGTCGTCATACGGGTCGATCCAGATCACCACGTCGTCCGCGTTCATCACTTCTTCGATGCCGTGCGCGGCGTAGGTGCCCTCGAGGAAGTCGGACTTCTTGCGCGTGATCTCGTTGGTCTTGAGTGTCAGCTCCTCGGCCACGCCGTCGTTGCGGCCGGCGAAGTAGATGGTGCCGGCCTTGGCGATCTTGGCGGTGATGACCGGATCGATGGCGGCGGTCAGCGCATCGCGACAGTGCGATCCAAGCTCCTTGAGAGCGCCGCGCAGCGCATCTGCGCCGGCGATGCGCTCGACCAGCGCATGATAGAACAGCGCCTGCTCGACCACGCTCTTGGTCGCTGCCACGGCGCCCTCCTTGCCGCAGCCGAGCACGTAGGTCGTGGCTGCCACCTCCTCGAGCTTCGAGGACGGCGTCGCGGTGAGGCCGAAGCAGTCTCGATGGCCCTTCGCGCGCAGATCGTGGAACAGCTTGATGACCTCGCTGGTCTTGCCGGAGTTGGACGCCGCGAACACCGCCCAGCCGCCCAGGTCGTATTCCTGGGCCTGGCGCGCGGCCTCGGTGTGCAGCGCGATCGGCCAGCCGGCGCGTCGGGCCTGCATGATCGCATGCTTCGCAGGGAATATGCGGCTGGAGCCTTCGCCGGTGAGCATCAGGCGACCCACCTCGGCTATGCGCCGGGCGGTGTCGACGGCAAGACCGGTATCGTATCCGGCGATGATCTCCGGGGTCTGCATCATGTCCCGCACCAAGCCGAAGCGGTTGTAGTGGGACTGCGCGGGATTCATGTCCGACCTCCCTGCGCGGCCTTGCGACCGACCGTCGGCTTGGCCTTGGTCAGCGACAGCGAGGCAAATGCGGGCAGCGGGCCAACCAGCGCCCGCGCGTAGGCGACGAACGCCGGGGTGACATCCATGCCGCTGGCGGCGATGAAGCGGTCGTCCATCGGTCGCGCATGCACCGCGACCTCCTTCAAGGGGATGGTGCCGAAGTCGATGCGGTATTTCGCGCCCTTCGCGCGCCGCATCGTGACCATAACCCCATTGGTGCCCTTCTCGGCGAGCTTGACCGCCTGTCGTCCGCACGCGTAGGCTTCGTCGTAGTCGAGCTTCACCGCGCGGTCGGACGCGGACATCTGCAGCGATTCGGTGACCTGGAATTCGCCGCGCCAACCGAACTCGTTCGAGATCATGCGGTGCAGCATCATCGCCGCGCTGGTGCCGCCCATCGCGCCGAACTCGACGTTGGCGAATTTGTCAGTCACCTGCGATGCGCTGACCGGCGTGCCGTCGGTGTGGGTGATGCCTTCGCCGCAGACGATCGAGACGAATCCGTGCTTCTGGTGCGCGGCTTTGACCGCAGCCAGGAACGTCCCCTGATCGAAGGGACGTTCAGGCAGCAGGATCACATGCGGAGCATCGCCGGAATCGGTTCGCGCGAGGGCTGAGGCGGCAGGCAGCCAGCCGGCGCTGCGCCCCACGGTCTGGAAGACCGTGAACTGGTCGACGCGCTGCATATCGCGCGCGAGACGGCCGCCCTGCTGCACGCTCAATGCGACATAGCGCGCGGCGCTCGGATACCCGGGCGTGTGGTCGACGCCGAAGAGGTCGTTGTCGACGGTCTTGGGCACGCCGACCCCGACCATCTCATAGCCGGTGGACTTGGCGTATTCGGTGACGCGGTGGATGGTGTCCATCGTGTCGTTGCCGCCGATCATGAACAGGTAGCGGATGTCGTACTTCTTCAGGGTGGCGAGGATCGGCTCGAAATCGGGTTCCTTGAGCTTGTGCCGGCTGGAGCCGAGCGCGCTCGACGGGGTCGACCGCAGCGCCTTCAAGGTGGCGGCCTTCTCGGCGGAGAGATCGAGCAGATGGTCGCCCAGCACGCCTTCGATGCCGAAGCGCATGCCGAAGACCCGTCCGATCGCCCGCGAGAAGCGGGCCGCGTCGACCACTCCGACCAAGGACGCGTTGATGACGCAGGTCGGTCCGCCGGATTGGCCGACGAGGGCGTTGCCCTTCAAGATGGCTGCCACGATGGGCTCCTTTTCTGCTGTTTCGCGGCGTGTCCGCCGCGAGGGCGGATTATTACCTTGAGGCGTTTTTGTTTGGCAAGTAGGTTCTGCGCCCCCAGGAAGAGGAGCCCGGCCCCATGAAACCGATCCTCTACCTCGGCGACTCCTCGCTCTCTGGCGCCGCCGGCTACCTCGCCGGCTTGATGACCTCATTCGGTTTCGGCTACGACCATGTCCCGAGCGACGTCGCGGTGGACGTGGCCGCGGTGGGGGGCCGACGCCTGGTCGTGCTCAGCGACTATCCCGCGAAACTGCTCGCCGCGCCGGCGCAGGCACGGCTGGCAGCCGAGGTCCGTGCGGGCACGGGCCTGCTGATGATCGGCGGCTGGGAATCCTTCTGCGGACTCGGCGGCGATTGGGCGGCCAGCGCCGTCGCCGAAGCGCTGCCAGTGGCGATCTCGGCGACCGACGACCGCATCAACTGCGATCAACCGGCGCTCGCCCTGCGGGTCGCGGATCACGCCACGGTGCAGGGCCTGCCGTGGGACCTGCGCCCGCCGACCATCGGCGGATTCAATCGCGTCACCACCAAGCCGGGGGCGACCACCGTCCTCGAGGTCCAACGCTTTTCCGCGCGCCAGCTCGACGGCGGGTTCGAGTTCCAGCCCTCGGACCTGCATCCCCTGCTGGTCGTCGGCGCGCACGGCAAGGGACGTACCGCCGCGCTCACCACCGATCTGGCGCCGCACTGGGTCGGCGGATTCGTCGATTGGGGCGACAGCCGCGTGACCGCGACCGCCCCCGGCAGCTGGACCATCGAGGTGGGCAGCGACTACGCACGCTTCGTGCGCAGTCTCCTGACCTGGACCGGCAAGCTGGGCTGAATTCCGAGGTCGGACGTCCTCTCGGACGTCACGTCTGTCCCGACGTCGGACCTCGGACGTCGGACGTCGGACGTGCCCGCGGCCCGACCCGGCCGGTGGGCAGTGGCGCGAGATCGAGGTCGGCGATTTCGCCGCGGCGCCAGCGGAAGTATCCCAGGGAGGCGATCATCGCTCCGTTGTCGGCGCAATGCCGCGGTTCCGGCAGATACGCTTCCAGCCCGCGCCCGCGCGCGGCAGCTTCCACCGCGGACCGCAGCGCAGTGTTGCACGCGACGCCGCCGCCCACCGCGATCGCGCGCACCTGGTGGAGATCCGCCGCGAGCAGCAGCTTCGCGACCAGGCAGTCGACGATCGCGAGCTGGAAGCTGGCGCACGCATCGCGCAGACCGCGTTCGTCGAGCGCGAGCGCATCGCGCCCGAGCGGGCCGCGGACGCGGTAGAGCAGGGCGGTCTTCACTCCGGCGAAACTGAAGCGCAGAGTGTCGTCGTTGCGGAAGCTGCGCGGCAGCGCGAGCGCGCGCGCGTCGCCGCCGCGCGCGCAGCGCTCGATCGCCGGTCCACCCGGATAGCCGAGTCCGAGCATCGCTGCCGCCTTGTCGAAGGCCTCTCCGGCCGCATCGTCGATGGTGCCGCCGATCAGCTGGATCTCTCCTGGTCCCGAGCAGTGGTACAGGTGGCTGTGGCCGCCCGAGGCCACCAAACCTACCAGCGGATAGGCGACGCGTTCGCGACCGAGGTGGATGGCTCCCAGGTGCGCCTGGATGTGGTCGACCGCGATCAGCGGGATGCCGAGCCGCGCGGCGATGACCTTCCCGGCGGTGACGCCGGACAGCAGACTGCCGATCAGCCCGGGCCACGCGCAGACCGCCACCGCCGCGATGTCCTCGAGCCGAGCCCCGGCGGAAGCGAGGACGCGCTCGATCAGTCCCGGCAGCGCGGCGATGTGCCCGCGGGCGGCGAGTTCCGGAACGACGCCTCCCCACGCGGCGAAATCATCGGCCTGGCTCGCCTCGGCCTCGGCAGCGACCCTCGAGCCATCGTGGACCAGCGCGACCGCGGCTTCGTCGCAACTGCTCTCGATGCCGAGGACCAGGGCCATGCTCCCACCGTGACGCGCGCGGTTCCGGTGGCAACGCGCACGCCTTGCCCCCCTGCCCGGTCGAGCGAACATGGGCGCGTGCTCGGACTCCACCTCGATGCTCGCCGCTGCTGCTCGCCGAGCGCGCAGCCGTGAGCCCGATCCGCGTCACCGTGTTGAACGCGGACGGGATCGCAGCCGAGGCGATCGGCACCCTGGCCGCGGACGTCGGCATTCTGCTGACCCGCTGCGCCACATCGGACGCGCTCATCGCCGAGTTGCCGAAGGGTCTGGATGTGGTGCTCGCATCGCAGGTCGATAGCGGCTCTGGTTCAGGGATCGATGCGCTGATCGCGGTCCGTCGCCGGGATCCGGACGCCTATCTGGTCCTGCTCGCGAACGATGTCCCGCGCGCGCTCGCCGGCATGAACCGCGGCTATCTCGATGCGGTCGCGTGCGCACCCTTCGCCGCAGACGAACTCGCGAGGATGGTCCGCCGCGGCGGCGAGATGGCTGCGGAGCGCCGACACGAGCGAGCGCACCGCGAGGATGCCGACGCGCTCCTCGCGGAAGTCGCTGGACAGCGCGACATGCTGACGCGCGATCTCGAGCAGCGCTCGCTGGCGCTCGCTCGCGCCGAAGCGCTGCTGAAGCAGCAGCAGGACGAGCTCGTGCGGCTCGAGACCCGCGGTGTGGTCAGCCAGCTGGTGCGCGGCCTGGCGCACGAGCTGAACAATCCGCTCGCCGCCATCCTCGGCTATGCCCAGCGCCTGCGCCGCATGTGGGCGAAGGACGACGATGCGGTCCGCCGCCTGGATGTGATCCTCGGCGAAGTCGATCGCTGCCGCGGGCTGGTCGAACAGCTGCGCAATCTCGCCGCGCCGATCGATGAGGAGGTCGGTCCCTGTCAGCCCGAGCGCCAGCTCGCGCAGGCGGAGTCTCGGTTGCGCGACTTCGGCCGCGCGGCGCCGCCATGCGTCATCGTCGGAGCCATCCCCGCCGTGCTCGCCGCTCCGCAGTCGTTGACCCGCGTGTTCGAGCACGTGCTCGACAATGCGCGCCTCGCGGGCGCCACGCGCTGCTGGTTCAGCGGAATCGAAGACGCCGGCCGCGTCCGCCTCACGATCGAGAACGACGGCGCGACACCCGACGAGGACGCGGTGCGCAACGCCACCCGTCCGTTCTTCACCACCATGGCCAGCCAGGGACGGCGCGGCCTGGGCCTAGCAATCGCGACGGCGCTCATCCGCGAACAGGCCGGCAGCCTCGACCTCGCGCGCCGCGACGGCGAGCCGGGTGCCGCGTGCCACATCACCCTGCCGGCGCGGCCGATCACCGCCTCCTTGCCGACCATCACCGCCGGCCCAGGAGCGGGCGAAACCGTCCTGGTGGTCGATGACGAACCGTTGGTTGCGGAGCTGCTCCTCGATGCGCTCCAGGAGAACGGCTTCACCGGCACGGTGGTGGGCACCGTCGCCGACGCCCTGCGAGAACTCGCCAGCGGCTCGGTTCGGGCGATGCTCACCGACGTGCGCCTGCCCGACGGCAATGGCATCGATCTGGTCAGCCGTGCGCTGGCCATGCGCCCGGAGCTCGCCGGACACATCGCCCTGATCACTGGCGGCGGCGATCCCGGACATCACTGGGCCGCCGGGCTGGGCTGCGAGATCCCGGTGCTCGGGAAGCCGTTCCGCCTCGAGCAGGTCGGCAAGCTCGTGCGGTCGATCCTCTGACGATCTTCGGGCGAACACTTCGCCGCCCAGACGCCTTTCAGATATTCCGCCCATAGGCGTCGGGCGCGTATTTACCCGGCGTGTAATTCAGCAGGCGGTGCTGCAGGATCTGCTCGGCCGCCGCGTCGCCGGGATTGGCGTATTGGACGAAGGGCCAGATCGCGATCGAGCCACGCGAGTCGAAATGGCCGATGATCTCGAGGTAGCGCGGCTGCATGCAGCGTGCGAGGTCGTCGCAGATGACCCGGCAGACGTCCTCGTGGAAACCGCCATGCATGCGGAATCCGTGCAGGTATTCCTTGAGCGACTTGCTCTCGATCAGGTGCGCCGCGGGGATGAAGTTGATGAACAGGTCCGCCCAATCCGGCTGGCCGGTGACGGGGCAGAGCGAGGTGAAGCGTAGGCAATTGTCCGAAACCCAGGTGTTCGAGGTCGCGAAGGTCCGTCCAACGCCGAATGGGATCGCCTCGAGCAGGTCGGGGTCGTAGGTGAAGACCGCGCGGCTGCGCTTGCCGAGCGTGGCGCTCGGCAGCTGCTTCGGTCCACGCAGTGGTGCCTTGCAACTGGATGATCGTGTGCGTGCCATGTCAGCTCCCGGTTCCGACGCGTTCGAGGGTGCGGAACGCCAGATGCCCCGAGCCGCGACGTTCGCGCTCGCGCCACACCTTGTCATCGAGCTCGGGGAAGAAGGCGTCGCCTTCGACCTGGATGCCGATCACGGTCAGATGGATGATCGTCGCCAGCGGCAGCGCCTGGGCGTAGATTTCGCCGCCGCCGATGATGCGCGGTTCGGCGTCGGTGGTGCGCGCGGCGGCGATCGCCGAGGCCAGATCGGCGAAGACCTCGCAGCCTTCGCTGGTCCAATCCGGCTTGCGCGTGATGATGAGATTGCGCCGGCGCGGCAGCGGCTTGCCCAGCACGTCGAACGTCTTGCGGCCCATGATCACCGCATGTCCGACGGTGAGATCGCGGAAATGCCGGAGGTCCTCGGGTTCATGCCACGGCAGTTCGCCGAGCCGTCCGATGACGCGATTGAGCGACATCGCGGCGACGAGGGCGAGGGGAGGGAGAGCGTGCTCCGTCCTCGGTCCGCCGTTCTCCGTCGGTGCGTCTGCGGTCATGAGCGTTCATTCCCGATTGCCAGGACATGCATCCTCGCACCAGAGGACGGAGGACGGCGGACCGAGCACGGAGCACGTCCGATCATTTCGCCACCGCTGCCTTGATGCCCGGGTGCGGGTCGTAGTTGGCGAAGGTGATGTCCTCGAAGCGGAAGGCGAAGAGGTCGGTCACCGCCGGGTTCAAGGTCAGAGCGGGCGACGCGCGCGGTTCGCGCTCGAGCTGAAGGCGCGCCTGCTCGAGGTGGTTCTGGTAGAGGTGCGCGTCCCCCAAGGTGTGGACGAAGTCGCCCGGCTTCAGGCCGCTCACCTGCGCGATCATCGCGGTCAGGAGCGCATAGCTGGCGATATTGAACGGGACACCGAGGAAGATATCCGCCGAGCGCTGGTAGAGCTGGCAGCTGAGCTCGCCGTCCTGGACGTAGAACTGGAACAGGGTGTGGCAGGGCGGAAGGGCGACCTGTTCGGCCTCGTTCGGATTCCAGCCGCTGACGATCAGGCGTCGGCTGGCGGGGTTCTTCGCGATCTCATCCAGCAGCCAACGGATCTGATCCTTGCCGTCGCGTGCGAACGAGCCGTCGGGCAGGCGCGTGGCCCCGAAGTTGCGCCATTGGTGACCGTAGATCGGGCCGAGGTCGCCTTCTGCGCGACCGAAGCGCGCGCAGGCTTCGGTGGTGGCCCACTCGTTCCAGATGGTGACGCCGCGCTCCTGCAGCCATTGGTTGTCGGTCCGGCCCTGGAGGAACCACAGCAGCTCGTAGACGATCGAGCGCAGGTGCAGCTTCTTGGTGGTCACGAGCGGGAACCCGGCGCGCAGATCGAAGCGCATCTGGTGCCCGAACACGCCGCGGGTCCCGGTCCCGGTGCGATCGGCCCGATCGCGGCCGTGGTCCAACACGTGCCTCAGCAGATCGAGGTACTGGCGCATGATGGATATCTACCATGGCTCGCAGGGGCCGGAACCAGCGGTTTCTGGTGTAGGGACCGCGATGGCCGATGGCCGATGGCCGATGCCGCGCTCAGACCAGGTACTTGAACGCCGCGACCACTCCGGCGATGGCCACGATCCAGGCACCCCACAGCCACCAGGGGATGCCGGGGGTCACCGCAGCGACGGGGCCCGAGACCTTGCGCGACGCCGATATCTGGGCCGACCGCGAGCGCGCCTCGGCGAGGATCTTCTCGGACAGGGCGCTGTCGCGCGGCAGGTCGCTCTCGGCGCCGAGCCGGTCGCGCCGTTCGCGCAGGGCGCGGAAGAGGATACGGGAGTCCGTGCCCTCGCGGGGGTCGGCCGCTTCGGCGTCGATGACTTTGAAGAGTTCCTCGTCGGAGGACGCGGCCATGGTCATCCTTGTCCGTTACTCGGGTCGCAGTGGGGGTTTGCGCGATCAGAGCCTGCGGCCATCAACGTGATACCCGTGGCGAGCGCCTGCGTTGCCTGCTGATTCGCCTCGGCCGTCCCCACCGCCTACCCCGGCAGGTAGCGCGAGAGGTCGAGCCCGCAGACGTACAGCATCAGGCCGATGACCAGGACATAGCCGATCCACGCCGCCACCACCCGCACCATCACCGGCAGGGGCCGGCGCATCGCTGTTTCTATCCCCAGGAAGACCAGCTGGCCGCCATCGGTGATCGGTATCGGCAGCAGATTCACCAGGAACAGGTTGAGGCCGATGAGCGCCAGGAACTTCAGGTAGCTGGCAATGCCGAAGTGCTCGGCGCGCTGCTTGAGCTGGGTGAAGATGCCGATCGGTCCGGTGAGCGACTTGTTGGGGTTGATGCCGCCGGATTCGGCGCTGCGGAAGAAACGGGGGATCAGCTGCAGGGTCTTGACCACCATGTTGTACGACGTGGTGTTGACGATCTCGAAGGCCTCGCTGGCGTTCGCGATGCGGTAGGGCACCTCCTCGTGGTCGAAGCCGATGGCGACGCCGCGTTCGACCTGCACGCTGCGCGGCTCGCCCTCCGCACCGCGCAGGATCTCGAGCGCCAAGCCTGCGGGAGAGGCGACCACGCCGACGATCCAGTCGTCGACGCGCAGGGTCGTGAACAGATCGGGGACGAGATCGACCAGGGCGCGGGCGTCCACGTACGGCGCGGGTGCCTTGCCCTGCGCGGTCATTGGCGCCGCCTTGCGCACGGTCAGGTAGCCGGACGAGAGCGACCCGCTCGGACCCTTCCCGTCGCCCGCGTCGAGCCCGGCCACGACTCGCGCGCCCAGCAGCTGCTCGGCCAGGCTCTGCGCCGCTTTGGCGCCGATCCAGCGTTGCAGCTTCGGAACCGCCTGGACGTCGAGCAGGGCGGTGAACGCCACTTCGCTGATCGGGACCAGCACCCGCTCTCCGCCGGACAGGACCGCGAAGCGCAGTCGGTTGGCCTTGTCCCCATCGGCCGGCGGCAACGGGGCGATGATGGTGTCGCCAACGGCGATGCCGGCCTTGGCGAGCGGATTCTCGATCGCATCGGGCAATAGCGGCAGCACGGGCAGCCGTCCGCGCGTGAGCGCACGCGGTTCCACGCCGATACGGGGCTGGCCGTCGATGGTGGTGCCGTGGACCACCACATCGCGCAGATTCGATTCGCCGACCGCGCTCTCGCGCCAGACGGTGATGCGGCAGGGCTGGCCACGGATGGTCTGCTCGCGCACCCGCTTGAGCAGCTGGCTGACCTCGGCGATCGGCGTGCCGTCAACGGAGATGATGACGTCCCCAGCGAGCAGCCCGGCCGCGTGGGCGGGAGTGCCATCGATCACCCGGAAGAGCACCGTCGGGAATCCAACCATGGTGCCCGACGCGGCCTCGCCGGCATAGACGATGCGCGTGTCCCGGCGCTTGCCGTCCTTCTCGAGAGTGAGGCCGATCGGCGTGCCCAGGCGCATCGCCAGCGACTCGATGATCTCCTGGCCATTCAGCGGCGGATCGATGGTGGTGAGATCGCGTCCGTCGATCGCGACCACGCGTTCGCCGAGCTCGGGATTCGCCGGGTCGTCGCCGGCCGCCTCGACCATGTCGATGCGGTTCTCGACCGACGGCACCATGCCGAGCACCGCCAGCCCGCGGTCCCGCGAATACGCCGGCGTGATCACGCCATCGCCGAGGGTCAGCGGCTGGTCAACGCCACGGCGCTTCACCGTCAGGCGCACGGGCTGCTGCGCAGACACCACCGCCTCGGTGAAGATGTCGTCGAAGGAGCGCACGCGCTCGCCGTTCATCTCGGTGACCAGGTCGCCCACGCGCAGGCCGAGGCGGCTGGCCGGGCTCGGGACGCGCTCGCCCTTCTGGTTGACGATCTGCTGCTCGACCCCGCCCACCATCGGGCGCAGCATCGGCATGCCGGTGAACGCCAGGGTGATGAGGATGGCGTACGAGGAGATGAGATTGAAAAGCACGCCGCCGAGCAGGATCAGCGCTTTCCATCCCGGCGACGCGGCGAGGAAGCTGCGCGGATCGATCGCATCGCCTGGCCCGGGCGGACGCTCGCCGGCAGGATTGTCATCCTGGCCGAGCATCTTGACGTAGCCGCCGAAAGGCAGCAGCGACAGCGCGTACTCGGTCTCGCCGATGCGCCGGGTCAGGATCTTGGGGCCGAAGCCGATCGAGAAGACCTCGACCTTCACCCCTGCCCATTTGGCGAACACGAAATGCCCGAGCTCGTGGATGAAGACCACGAAGCCGAAACCCACCAGAGCGAGCAGGATGTAACCGATACTCAGCACCAGACCCCCACTGTGGCCGACCACCATTCCCACTGCGGCAAGCGCGTCCAGCGCTAGGTCGGGGCCCCCTGTGCGCTTCGCCAGCGGCCGGCATTGCGACCGCCCGTCGCAGGGTCACGGTGGGTGCATGAAGACGCATCCTCCGGCCGCGGCCGCAGCTCTTACATGCGGGATCCTCTCGCTGTGCTCGGCCCTCGTGCCTCCGGTGGGAATCGCGCTCGGCATCGCGGCGCTGGTGCTGGCCGCGCGCGCCCAGCAGGCGACCGCCCAGCAGCCCGAGGTCTACGCCGTCACCGGCATGCCTACCGCCGCGCGCATCTGCGCCATCATCGGCCTGCTCGTCGCCGGCGTCCTCCTGCTCGCCTGGCTCTCGCTCGCGTCCCTGCTGATACGC
>JACCZE010000264.1 GCA_013696105.1 Planctomycetota bacterium
CCTTCGCGGCGATCAGCGCGGACCTGCGTTCGCCCGCGCCCATGTGCCGACTCCTGCAGGGGGATGTCGGCAGCGGCAAGACCGCGCTGGCGTTCTTGGCCTGTCTGGCCGTGGTCGCCGAAGGCGCGCAGGCGTTCGTGCTCGCACCGACCTCGGTCCTCGCAGCGCAGCACCATGCATTTTTTGCCGGCTGCCTGGCGGGCTCGCGGGTGCGTGTGAGCCTGCTCACCGGCGCCACCCGGGCAGAGGAGCGTGCCGGGGTGCTCGCGGCTCTCGCCGCCGGCGACGTCGACATCCTCATCGGTACCCACGCGGTGATCGAGGAGGGTGTGCACGCGTCCCAGCTGGGAATCGCGGTGATCGACGAGCAGCACAAGTTCGGCGTCGCGCAACGTGCGGCGCTGGTGGCCAAAGCGGCGACCGGACAGACGTACCGGCCCGACGTGCTGCTGCTGACCGCGACGCCGATACCACGTACCCTGGCGCTGACCGCATTCGGCGACCTCGCTGTCTCGCGCATCGCCGGCAGACCTCCGGGGCGCGGCGCGGTGACCACCGAGGTGGCTCGATTGCCGACGCTCGGCGGTATCGACTCAGCATTGAGCTCGGCGCTCGGCGCCGACGGTCGCGCTTTCGTCGTCTGCCCGCGCAAGGAGGAGACCCAGGAGGCGAAGGCGTTCGCCGCAGCCGCCGTGCACAGGCATCTGGTCGCATGCTTCCCCGGGCAGGTCGCGCTGATCCATGGGGATCTCTCCGAGGACGACAAGAACCGGGCGCTCGAGTCCTTCGCCCACGGCAGCGCGCGGATCCTGGTCACCACCACGGTGGTCGAAGTCGGGATCGATGTCGCGGCGGCGACGCTCCTGCTGGTGCTGGACGCAGAACGTTTCGGACTCGCGCAGCTGCACCAGCTGCGCGGCCGCATCGGACGCGGCTCGGCGCCCGGCCGCTGCATCCTCTACCACCGATCGGAGGATGCCCCCGACCGCCTTCTGGTGCTCGCGCAGAGCGACGACGGCCTGGCGATCGCCGAAGCCGATCTCGCTACCCGCGGCCCCGGCGAGTTGCTCGGAACCTCGCAGCACGGCGCCTTCGCCCTGCGCATCGCCGATCTCCCGCGCGACATCGACCTGCTGCAGGACGCGCACGAATCCGTACGCCGCGCGATCGCGCGCGGCGAGACGATGCCGGCAGGGCTGCAGCGCTTCCTGGGGACGACGGAAGCGCGGTGGTTGGAGGGAGGATAGGGCGGGTGGGGTGGGGCGGCATGGCAGATGGCAGATGGCAGATGGCAGATAGCGGATAGCGGATGGGAACAGCCAGTATCAGCTATCAGCTATCAGCTATTTATTCAGGGGCTGGCGCCCCTACGGCCCTGAACGGGCCTACCCCCGGGCTTTGTCGCGGCTCGATCAGGGCTGCGAGGCAGTCCTGATCGTGGCGGCATCGGCTTTGCCGATTGTATGCCGCCACCGCCGACTCGGCGCCCGTGAAGATCCACCATCCACTTCGCCATCCGCCATCCGCCATCCGCCATCCGCCATCCGCTGACCGCTGACAGCGGCTGTCTTCCCTTTTCCGTCATCCGCCCCATCCTCGATATATGACCACGTGCTACGTCTGCTGCCCGGCGTACGCGCTGGATGGTCCGCTGCGCAGGGCGAAGCTGCTCGAGTCGATTGCGCCGTTCGCGCGCGAATTCCAGCTCGAGGTGGTGCCGTCGCCGCTGATGGATCGGCATCTGGGCCAGGGGGCGTGGCTGCCGACGGCGGAACGGCGTAGCGACATCCTGCGTGCGCTCGAGCACGACGTGGTGTGGGCGTGCGCGGGCGGGTACGGCAGCGCGCACCTGGCCGAAATCCTCATGACCACGCGCACGGTGAAGGCCCCGCTGTTGATCGGCTACAGCGACATCACCGTCCTGCATGCGTGCTGGCGCGCCCGCCGCTGGGGCGAGGGGATCTACGGAGCGGTGCCGACATCGCGGCACGGTCGTTCCGGCGAGACCCTGTGCGCGCTCTTGCGCGGCGACGGCTACACCCGATCGAGCGCGGTCGACGCCGGTGTGCGCGTCCTGCGCGCCGGCCAAGCCGCGGGCCCCTGCATGACCGTGTGCGTGTCGGTGTTCGCCGGCCTGTGCGGAACGGCGGCAATGCCGGATCTCACCGGACACGTGTTGGCGATCGAGGACGTGGACGAGCATCCCTTCCAGCTCGATTTCGCTCTCAACCAGCTGCACCTGTCGGGCGCGCTCGAAGGGGTGGTCGGGCTGATCGGCGGATCGTTCACCCACAAGGAGCGCTCCGATTACCACGGTCCGACCATCGACGAGGTGCTGGCCGAATGGTCGCACCGCCTGCGCATCCCGGCGATCTCGCGTCTGCCCTTCGGCCATATCGACGACGGCCTGATGATGCCGTGCGGCCGACTGATCGACCTGCGCGGCGACGAGCGCGGCGATTGGTCGCTGGTCGTCTCGCCCCGGTCCCGATAATCCCTGCCCCGAGGACACCGCATGACCGCGCTCGCCGCCATCGTCTCGCACGCCACCGGGCTGCGCCACGACATCCACCAGCACCCCGAGCTCGGATATCAGGAGCACCGCACGGCCAAGGTCGTGCGCGCCGAACTCGATCGTCTGGGTATCCCTTGGGAGGTGTGCGCCGACACGGGGACGCTCGGCCGCCTCGCGCCGACAGCGCCAGGCAAGCACATCGCCTTCCGCGCCGACCTCGACGCGTTGCCGGTGCAGGAGCAGACCGGCCTTCCGTACGCGAGCCGGATCGAGGGCCACATGCACGCGTGCGGCCATGACGGCCACACCGCCAGCCTGCTCGGCGCCGCCGCCTACCTGAAGTCGCGCGAAGCCGATCTGCCCGGTCCAGTGACGCTGATCTTCCAGCCCGCGGAAGAAGGCGGTCACGGCGCGAAGCGCATGATCGAGAACGGCGCGCTGACCGGCGTGGCCGAGGTCTACGGTTTCCACAACTGGCCGCCGTTCCCGCAAGGCAAGGCCGGTTGCATCGGTGGCCCGATCATGGCCGCTAACGGCGAATTCCGCGCGACCATCACCGGACGCGGAGGCCACGCCAGCATGCCCCACCAGACCGTCGACCCGTTGATGGCTGGCGCCACCTTCGTGACCATGGTCCAGCAGGTGGTGAGCCGCCAGATCGCGCCCATGGATGCGGGCGTCATCTCGGTCACCACCTTCCATGGCGGAACCGCCAACAACGTCATACCCGACACCATCGAACTGTCGGGCACCGTGCGCGCGATGAGCACCGCGCTGCGCGACGAGCTCGGCCGCAAGACCGGCGAGATCCTCGAGATCGCCTGCCGGATCTCGGGATCCAAGGCCTCCTACCAATACATCCCATGCTATCCCGCGACCGTGAACGATCAGGCCTGCGCGGCCAAGGCCGCGGCCGCGATCGAGCGCGTGCTCGGCCCGGGCTCGGTGCTGACGCAGGGCTTGCCGATCATGGGCGCCGAGGATTTCGCCTATTACCTGCAAGAGCGTCCCGGCACCTACATCCTGCTCGGCGGCGGCAAGGTCGGCAAACCGCTCGAACCCTGCCACAGCCCGCGCTTCGACTTCAACGACGAGCTCATTCCGTATGCGGTGAAGTTGTGGGCGGATCTGGCGGGAGTGCCGGTCAGGTAGGGGAGGGCGGGGATTGGTTGGTGGATGGTGGGGACAGCCGCGGTCAGCGGTCAGCGGTCAGCGGATGGCAGATGGCAGATAGATGATGGCGGGTCACCAGTCACCAGTCATCTGTCACCGGAAACCGACCACCAGCAACCAATCTCTGTCGCCGTCATGCCGCGGCCGCGGCGTCCGCTTCGCGGGCCATGGCGATGGCGGCGGCGAAACATTGCAGCAGCACGGGGACGGTCATCGGAAGATCAATGCACCAGGTGGACGAGAACAGACCAGGTTTCGTGATCGATCCGATGACTCCAGCGTCGCCGATCACCGAGAAACCCGCGTGTCGCCAGCCCGTCCGACGCAGGGTGATGGTGAGGCCTTCGCCGCTGATGCGCACGTCGCCGCGCCAGATCGATACCGGCTCGGCATGCGCCACAACAGTGCCATCGAGAGCGAGCGTGGCGCGGCCACTGAACCAGGAGCGGGTGATGAGGTAGGTGCCGGCAGACGTCTCGAGACTCATCGCGCCGAGCCATGTGCGCGAGACGCGCATGATCTCATGCCCGTCGACCTCGATCGCATAGACCCTCGACCACCATCCGACATGGCGCGCAGTCAGCATATCCTGATTGGACCCGCACCGCGCGGGCGGTCAACCGGGTGGAGAGCATCGTTGCTGGTGATCGGTGGCCAGCCAGCAGCTATCCGCTGACAGCGGCTGTCTCCACCATCTGCCATCTGCCATCCGCCATCCGCCATCCGCCATCCGCCATCCGCCATCCGCCATCCGCCATCCGCCATCCGCCCCTTCTTCGCCATAGCCTTCCCCCATCTTCACTATCCAATTCTTTCCTCCATGGACCCCGCCTACGAGCAACTCGCCAACCGCTTCCGGCGCGTGCACAAGCACCTGCGCAAATGGGCGAAGCGCACGGACGTCTCGTGCTACCGCATCTACGAGAAGGACATCCCGGATCAGCCGCTGATCGTCGACTGGTACGACGGCGACGCGGTGGTGTGGGCGTTCGCGCGCACGCGCAACGACAATCCCGAGGCGGAGCAGGCGTGGTTGGCGCAGGTGCTCGAAGCGGTGGCCGCTGGTCTGGATCTCGGTCCCGAGCGCATCCACCTGAAGCGCCGCGCGCCGCAGAAGGATCGGCAGTCCGGCGACGGCCAGTATGAGCGGCTGGAGCAGCGTCGCGCGGTGAAGGCCGTGCGCGAGCAGGGCCTGCTGTTCGAGGTCAACCTGTCCGACTACCTCGATACCGGGCTGTTCCTCGATCACCGTCCGACGCGCGCGCTGGTCCGCGAGCAGGCCGCCGGCCGCGACGTGCTCAACCTCTTCGCCTATACTGGATCGTTCACCTGCTACGCGCGCGCCGGCGACGCCCGCTCGACCACCACCGTCGATCTCAGCAACACCTATCTCGACTGGGCGAGCCGTAACGCCGCGCTCAATGGGCAGCAGCCAGCGCCCGAGCACCGCTTCATCAAGGCCGATTGCCTGGCGTGGCTCGCCGATGCGGCGACCGCCTCCGCTCGCTACGATCTGATCATCTGCGATCCGCCGACCTTCTCGAATTCGACCAGCATGCCGCGTCCGTTCGCGGTCGAGAAGGACCACCCGTGGCTCCTGTCCCAGTGCCATGCATTGCTGCGCACCGGCGGCGTGTGCTATTTCAGCACCAACTTCCGCGGCTTCGAATTCGCTGCGGATCTGCCCGCTTTCACGATCGAGGACCTGACCACCCGCTCGATCCCCGAAGACTTCCGCAACAAGCGCATCCATCGCTGCTGGAGGATGGTGAGGACGTAGGAATCAGCTATCAGCTGCTATCCGCTATCCGCGCCCCGCCATCGACTTTCCCATCGGCGACGTCCGTACGCCGGGGCGCAAGCGGGTGAACGCGAGCTTGGAGGGATCCGCCACCATCGGGCCTGGTGCCTCGACCACCAGGATCTCCTGGGCGATCGGCTGGAAATCCGCGCGGTAATGCACCGAGCTCTTGAGCACCAGGATCTTCTGCTGCGCGGGCTCGATGCCGAGGTGGCGGAACATCGACTGGTCGGCGGCCTGCTGCTTGACCGAGGACACGATCACGCGGACTCCTCCCACCAAGAGCAGCGCCATGGGGCCGAGCTTCATGCGAGATCCCGAGAACATCGGTCCGGTGGCGGTGAAATTGCCATCGCCCAGCTTCTCGATGCGGAAATCTCCAGAGAACGGCGTATGGCCGCGCTGCCCGGAGACCGCGCCCAACGCCAGATGCACGGTGCGGCCAGCTCCCGCCGCGTGGCATGCCGCCGCTGAGGCGGGATCGTAGAGCACGCCCACCACCGCGCCGTGTGCACCCTGTCGCACCAGCGCCTCGAGCAGCCACACGGTGTCCGAATTGCCGCCGCCGCCGGGATTGTCCTGGGTATCGGCGAGCACGATCGGCTTGGTCGCGGTCGCGGACTTCGCGATCGCCATGCGCACCGCGGTGTCGGCGTCGTACATGATGCCGGTGTAGGACGACTCCTTCTCGAGCACCACTGCGGCCATGGCGTCGGCCATGCGGTCGGCTTCCGCCTGAGTGGTCGCGTAGGCGACCACGGAAGGTCCGCAATCTCTGATGTCCGCGGCGGGGA
>JACCZE010000302.1 GCA_013696105.1 Planctomycetota bacterium
AGCGGTGGCTGCCTCCAGCGCGCATCCTGCACCCGTACCCGAATCAACGCCTCATCGTTCGTACCTGAGGGAAGAGCCGTATGCGGGAAATCCGCCAGTACGGATCTGTGCCGGGTGATCGCAGAGCCTTTGGTAATGCGGTCGTCTACGGCGACACTTTATTCACACACCTTCCTGCCTCCCGCTGACCGCCCGCCTTCCGCGCCCGAATGATGGAGCCGGCTGTGCCGATGAAGCGCAGCCCAAGCCGCTGCGCTGCCGTCCGGCCGCTGAGGTCGTCGATGACCAGCAGATGATGAGGCGTGGCGCGGGCGAGACTCAGAGCGCGTCGAGATCGCCCAGGGCCACCCGGCTGATCCGCAAAATGAATCCGGGCAAGACACGCCTTTTTCGGAGAGTCATTGAAATAGGTCAGAAATGACCCATTATGGTCGCGTGACCATTTTGACGGCAACAAACTGACCGCCACTTCCATTCATTTCCTTCCGTGGCCATCGTGTCCTCATCAAGATCATGGGGTGTCGACGCGTCGGCACGACCACTCTGGCGGGAGGGGGACGGCGGTCGGTCTCCACCGCGCAATTGGTTCACCGCCCGCTTGATTTTGATACCATTCTGATACCATTGAGGGACAATCAGATGCCACCGAAGGTCCGCGATCTCATCGCCACGCTCGAGGCCGCTGGCTTCGTCAACCGAGGCGGAAAAGGATCGCATCGAAACTTCCACAAACAGGGCCATCCAACGGTGGTCATCTCTGGGAAGACGGGCGACGACGCTAAGCCATATCAGCAACGCGACGTGAAGCGCGCCATTGGAGAAACGCCATGAAACATCATCCTGTTGCCGGCCACTATCAGAAGATCGTCTATTGGAGCGATGAGGATGGTTGTTTCGTCGGCCGTTGCCCAGGCTTGTTCCTGGGCGGGGTTCACGGCAACGACGAGGCCAAGGTGTACGCCGATCTGTGCGCCACCGTGGACGAGCATCTGGCGATCCTCGACCGTGACGGGGTCACCTATCCCGAGGAGACGGCCAAAGTCTACTCGGGCACCTTCGCGCTCCGCATCGGTCCGGACCTGCATCGAGCCATCGCCGCACGCGCCGCCGCTGCTGGCGATAGTCTGAATCGCTATGTGGAACGAGCCTTAGCCGCCACCATCCAGCCACGCCGACGCGGGAAACATGCGGGCGCAGGACGGTAGGTGCTCCAGATCTATGGACGGGTCATAGATCGGAGGGTTGGAGCCAGAGCCGGAGCTCAGGCCGATGCCGAAGCCAAGGGATCTATGGGCGGGTCATGGATCTGAGGGCTGGAGTCAGGGCTCAAGCCAAAGCCAGAGCCGTACATCTCGGACAGGCCCCCACTCGACCATCCGTTCCCGTTTACGACGTCAGCTCTCGCCAACCATGCCGAGCAAGGCTGTGCGGATGTCGACCGAGAGGCGGAAGCCGTTGGCGGCGAGAGCATCCAGGATCGGCGCAGCTGCTGGGATGACGCCCGCCTTTCGCGCCCGGATGATGGCGCCGGCGGTGCCGATGAAGCGCAGCCCGAGCCGCTGCGCTGCCGTCCGGCCGCTGAGGTCGTCGATGACCAGCAGGTGATGCGGCGTGGCGCGGGCGAGACTCAGAGCGGCGATCTCGCCGACGTGGAGGCTGGCATCGGCGGCGATGTCGGGGTCAGCCCGATCGGGTACCACCGACACCCAGGCGAGCGTCTCCAGGTCGATGCCGGGATAGAGGGAACCGCCACGACCGACCTCGGTGGCGATGATCAGCGGAACGGTGACTCGCCCGAAACGGCCGGCAGCAGGTCGAGACGTCCAATACGAGCGAGGTGGACGAATGGGCTGGCGTCTGCGATCACCACCGCATCAGATGTTGGCAAGTTCCGCCTCGACCGACGCCGGGGTATAGGTGCATGTCGAGATGCCCGATTCGGCGGCGAGGGCGTAGAACTCTGGGCGCGTCACTCTCAGGAAGGACGCCGCTTCGACCACGCCGATGCGACCGCTGGCAAAGGCGGCGAGGACCAGCGTGCGAAACTCATCCACCGGCACTTGGACTGCAGTTGGCCGCCCGCCGGCATCGACCACAAATTGTGGGTGAGGGATGATCATACGAGTAGTCTACTGGGTTGGAGCCGGTGGGGAATCAGCTTCCTTGGTCACTCTCAGTTTATGGACATGCCCGAGACGGCCTCCTCCACCCGGAGTCCGCAATCAATTCCGCAACCTCTTGATCAACCCGCTGATCATCCGCCCCACCCGGTCGATGTCAGTATGATGATCTATGGACGGGTCATAGATCGGAGGGCAGGTATAAGATCTATGGACGGGTCACAGATTCGCAGACTGTGGCTCTGGCCGTGGATCGAGGCCAAGCTCTTCTCCTGCTCTCTCCACCTCAGCGGCGACCTTCGCTCACGTGATAGAGGGCAATATGGACCTATAAGCGCAGGTATGGTCGAGCGCATGTTGACCGTGCCCGGTACGATCAGTCCAGAACCAGAACCCAATACCCGTGGGGGATCTATGGACGGGTCATAGATCCAGCGACCGCCTGCCTAAGGCGCACTGAGACCCGCGGATCTCGCCTCCCCGCCGCCGCCGCCGATCGACGCCAACAACCCCGGCGTGACATACCAGATCGCCGCCAATACCAGCAGGCCCGCGAGGATGAGCACCATCGCCATGGCCCGCCGCCCACGCGACGTCTCGCTCCAGGACGTGGCGAATGCGCTCATCCGCCGGCGTTTGACCCGGATTTTGATGCGTTCGCGCGGTGGTTCGGCCGTGTCCTGGTTCATGGCGCGGGGAGTGTCATGGATCGGGAGGCCGTTCCATGGGGACTTCAGGACGGGGTTTTATCTGAGAGGGGCACATGCAGTGGTTGGGGTTGGCTCTGACATTGGCTCTGACATTGGCTCTGGCTCTGGCTGTAGCTCTGGCCATAGCCAGGGCTCTGGCCCGATTGCGCAGTGCTGGCGTTCTCACCCCCGCAGCGTTCGCATCAGCCCGCTGATCATGCGTCCCACGCGATCGACGTCAGCGACCAGAACCGCGACGCGACGGCGCGGCAGCAACCCGATAGCGCCGCTTCGTCGCCATGCTGCGCGTCGGTGACCTCGGCCGCTGAGTCTCGAGCGGTTGGATCTTCAACTCCACCTCTGCGCCGACGAGGGTCTCAGCCTGCCGAAGGTCATACTCGGTCTGTAGGTTCAGCCAGAATTGTGGCGTGGTGCCGAGGTAGCGGGCCAGCCGGAGCGCGGTGTCAGCCGTGATCGAGCGCTGCCCACGCACGATGAGGTTGATGCGCATAGGCGGCACGTCGAGCGCCAGTGAGAGGGCGTTCGCGCTCATGCCCAGCGGCTCTAGGTAATCGAGGCGGATGGTCTCACCGGGATGTGGGAAGGCGATGGTTGTGGTCATGGTGGCCTCCGGGCTCAGTGGTAATCGATGATCTCGACGGCATGGGGGCCATCGGACTTCCAGGTGAAGACAAGCCGCCACTGATCATTGATCCGCAGGCTGTGCTGGCCTCTGTGGTTCCCCTTCAGGGCCTCCAGCCGGTTGCCGGGTGGGCTGGCAAGATCGCCCAGCACCACTGCAGCCGAAAGCTGGGCCAAACGGCGCAGCGCGGTCGCCTGGATCGTACTCGGGATGCGGCGGCTCCTCCTCGTGACCCAGAAGCGCTCCGTCTCGGTATCGGCGAAGCTCTGGATCACGCCTCTCTTATATCCTCCGGGGATATATCCTCAAGAGATAGATACTGAGCCTGCCGATGCTCAGGGTGACGCTGTTGCATTCATGGTCATCTCCATGGCTTTGGCTTTGGCTTTGGCCAGGGCTCTGGCCCGTTTGCGCAGTGCTGGAGTCAACGCCATTGCAGGACATGCGTGCGCCGGGATAAACCGGCATGAAGGAGAGAATGCAAGAGTCTTACGCTGAAGGCGTAGCGAACCACAGCGACCGCGAGTCATGCGTCGGGCACCGTAAGGTGTCCGTCGAAGCGTTGACAGCGGCACGCATAGGCCCGGTCAGTGAGCTTCGAAATATCCTCCAGGACGCCGACCCTGTGTCTGTAGCGGGAAGGCAACATGATCGAGCGCGTCATCGCGAGCGCCTGATCGGTCCTGCGGAGTCTTAGACCCGTGGCATGTGCGGAACCTTCATGCACGGTGGAGTTACGGACGAGTCAATTAGGCTACATGAGCCACAGACCCCTCAAGGCAGCGTTGATCGTTTGAGTGATCAGATGCTTTCGCCAGCCCGCAACCACCACGCGGACTGGTGCTGGTTGAATCCGATCCGCGGGTAGTACTCCACCGCCGCGGGCGCCGATAGCAGCACCAACGCCGTATCGACCCCAGCGGCCTGCCGCGTGCGACGGATGAGTTCCCTGCCGATGCCGCCGCGCTGATGCGACGCACGAACGGCGAGATCTGACAGGTAGGTGGTGTAGCTGAAATCGCTGAGCGAGCGTGCGATACCAACGATCAATTCTTCATCCCACGCGGTCACCACCAGGTTCGCCTGCGCGAGCATCCGCCCCATGCGCTCGCGATCGTCAACGGGGCGACGCTCGCCGAGAGTCGATGCGCGGTATAGGTCAATGACCGCGTCCAAATCGAGGTCGTTGCCGATGCGGTAGGTGATCATGTTCAAAGCCCCTTGTCGGCGCCCGACGTCCCCACCATGCTGGCTGTCACCTGGAGGACCAGCATGTTCATGCCGTATGCCCGCGCGGTGGCGACCTCGGCGTCGCAGACCCGCATCCAGCAGCTGATCGAGGAGCGGGTCAAGCCCGGTGCCGACAAGGCGGCGATCGACAAGCGCATCTGGGACATATTTGGCGAACGCTGGGCGGTGATGTTCACCGACCTGTCGGGATTCTCGCGGCGCGTCGCCCAGTTCGGCATCATCCACTTCCTGCAGACGATCTACGAATCGCTGCGCATCCTCACGCCCTGCATCGAGAACCATGACGGCATCATGCTCAAGGTCGAAGCCGACTCGATGATGGTCATCTTCCGTCGCACCGATCGCGCGCTCGAATGCGCGATCGCGATGCAGCAGGCGATCAAGCGCTACAACGCGTCGCTCCTACCCGAGGAGCAGATCCTGCTGTGCGTCGGCCTGGGGTACGGCGATATGCTGCGCATCGGCGACGAAGACGTCTTCGGCCCCGAAGTCAACGCAGCGAGCAAACTCGGCGAGGATACCGCGAAGGCGTGGGAGATCCTGGTGACCGAGAACTTCCGCGACGCGCTGCAGAAGCGCGCGAACATCAGCTTCCAAAAGCTCGACGAAGCGCCTCCAGGCGCGGCCGCGGCGTACAAGACCCTGTATCAGCTCGCCTGACGGCATCCGGCTACCGTCGTGGCTCTGCGGTCATCTTGACGTGGGGGCCGGCGGTCGGGATGTCGAACTCGGGAGAGACCACGGTCCACCCCTGCTTCCGGTAGAACCCGACGGCGCTGCAGCGCGCGTTGCACCAGAGCAGGTCTATCCCCCGGGCGGCGACCAGCCCTGAACCGTGGGCGAGCAGGCGGGCGCCGACGCCGGTACCGCGGATGCTCGGATCGGTGGCCATGCCCCGCAGCTGGTAGGCGTCCCGCCCCGCGAAGGGGATGGCCATGAACGACGCGCACGCCACCACCACTGAGTCGGCACGCGCGCAGAGATGGATGGTGGTGGGCTCCAGGTCACCAGGGAAACGCGCCGAGTCGATCGGCAGGGTCGGCCGCAGCACAGCGTGGCGCAGCGCGACGAGATCCTCTGGTCGGGCGTGCGTAATCGGGCAGCTGGAGGCCGGGAGCGACATGGACGCACCGTAAACGCCGTGTCGAATCCGGCCAGAGGAGGGTTCCACGGTAAGGTTGGGGTCATAGGATATCAGGGTGAGCTCGACGGCCATCATCTCTTGGGCGCGATTCCAGAGCCGCATCCGCAGGCTCGCCACGGCAGTGACGTTGGTCATCGCCTGCCTGCTGGCGTGTTCCGGATTTGCTCCGGTCTTCAGCTCGGAGGGGGAGGCCGTCGCCATCCAGGCCTCCGCTTCCCCCGCGGTCCCAGCCGAGACGCCTCCGGCCGAGCATCCGACCGTGGTCGAGGCGCGCGCCCTCTACGATTGGCTGAGCGACTCCTCGAAGAAGAAGGTCATGCAGCGCCTGCTGAAGAACAATGACAAGAATAACGACGGCACTCTCGAGACGGGCATCGACCGTCCGTCGCGCTTCGGGATCATGCGCCTGTATCCCAAGGGCTACGGCATCGTGAAGCGCGTGGCCGAGTCGCCGCTGCCGCTGCAGCAACGCGTGTATGAGCATATCCGCGCGCATCAGCTGCGTAGCGGCTGGATCAAATAAGCGCCACCAACCCCGGCCATCAAACGAAGAAGCCTCGCCGAGCGGCGAGGCTTCTTCGTTTGGGATGAACTTCGACCGATCAGCGCTTATCGGCGC
>JACCZE010000312.1 GCA_013696105.1 Planctomycetota bacterium
GATGAGGTACGACAAAGGTCGCGGGGGTTCGGGGGCAAAGCCCCTGATGAAAATAGTCCCTATTTGAACGCCACCGCGATCTCGTCCGCGACGCGCTTCTCGATCTCCGAGCCCGCGATGCCGCGATCCTTGAGCTGCCGCTGGGCTTCGCCGCTGATGCGCTCGGTCAAGGTGCGGTCGCGTTCGACCACCACCCACACGTAATGATCGCCGGTCGCGGGATCGGTGTAGAGCGCACGCCGGCGCGAGCCGCGCAGCACCTCGTTCGAGAGCTGCTTGCTGACGCTCTCGGTGAGCTCGTGCGCGACCTGCTGCGCGCCGCCATGCTTGCCGCTGGTGAAGTCGCTCGAGGAGTTGAAGGCGGTCTTGTACGCGGTCTCGATGCGTGACGACAGGGTCCTGGCGAGTTCGGTCCTCGCGGCGGCCATCGCCTGATCGATGGTCTGCTGCTCCCCCGCGATCGATCGCGTGGCGATCCCGACGGCGCCGAACTGACCGTCGAGGAAGGGATTCTCGATCCAGTCCGGCCTGGACTGGGCCGGCACCGATGGCCGGTCATCGCGGCACGCTGCGCCCGCCAGGGCGATGATCGCGAGCAGGACGAGGCGGGCGGATCGGGCGAAATGGATGCGGTTCATTGGGTCTTCCTGTGCATACGGGTGACGCAGCTCGGAGGCTGCGGAAGCATCACCATCGGGCGATACAGGCCAGGAGATGCTGATCGAGGTCGGTGGCGAGGTGGCGGGCGAGCTTTTCCAGCAGGCGCTTGCGTGCGGTCGTCTCGTCGAGAGCGCTGGCGCGTTCGCTGAGCGTCAGCGATCCCAGCACCCGGCCCGACGATGGCTCGAGGATGTCGGCGCGGACCGACCCATCGGCTCTGAATTCGCGCTCGATGCGTGTCGCCTCCTGCGCCAGATCGATGCGGACGACCAGCTGCGCGAGTTCGGTCGATGGTTCGACGCGCAGCCCCTGGTTGGCGCAGGCCTCGTTGGCGAGCGGCCGCAGCGCTTCGGAACCAGCCTGCGATGCGATGGCGATGGCGACCTGGGCGAGCACCCGCAGGAGATCGGCGCGCATCTGAGCAACGACCACCGGGGATGCGGGAACGCTCGCTGCCGGATCCGCGACGCGCAGGCGCGCGGCGATCTCCTCGCGTTCGATCGCGATGGGCAGGATGCGCTGATAGAGCCGCGCCGCTGCGGCGGCCGGAGGAGCGTCCGCATCGCCATCCGATGAGTGCGCAGCGAGCGCGCTCAGGCGAGCGTCCACCTCGTCGATGCGTGCGCGCAATCCGGCCGCCCAGGCCGAGCGGTCCATGGCGACCAGCGCCGCGGTGCGATCGTCGAGGTCCGCGGTCTCGCGCACGACGACCCCCGGCAGGCGTTCCTGGGCGACGCGCAGGCGCACCTGCGAGCGCGTGTCGCGATCATACCGCTCGGTGCGGAGTCCCGTGTCGTCGCCGCTGCGGTGCGACGTGTCGCGCTCGTCCCGCTCGGATGCGATGGTGATCTCGATTCCGCTCGCCAGCTCCGAGCGCGCGGCGGCGATGGCCCGCTCGCGATCTCCGCGCGCCGCCGAGCCGACGGCGAACAGCATGCCGGGCGACGTCGGCGTGGTCGTCACCCAGGCGGGAGCCGCGACAGCGGATGCAGATGCAGATGCAGATGCGGCGGGCGTGCGCGGTTGATCCTGGCAGGCGATGACGGACATCGTCGCGGCGATCAGCCCGAACCACATCGCGATGATGGGTGCGCGCATCACGTCGGTTGCGCGACGAGCAGGCGCAAGGCCGAGAGCCGATCGGCGGTGGCCGTCCAGGGTCCGGCGGAGGCGGGAACCAGGTACGTGCGCATCGGCATCAGGGCGACGCGCCCGGCGGCCGTGGCCAGCGTCCCCGATCCGCCGAGGCAGACCACGATCGCGCAGGCGCCTTGTCCGCCGCCGCCCGTATGCTGGGCGTGGCGTTCCTCGACTAGGAAGTATTCGCATTGCGCCAGGCGTCGGATGCTACCGCCCGCGGGGTGGGCTGCTTCAGAGGCGACTGCGGGCCCCAGCGATTTGGCGGTGAAGTCGATGGTCGACAGCGACTCGGCGATGTGCAGCGGTCGCGGTTTGCCGTCGAGGCCGACGCGGCCCCAGTCGTCGACCCGGAAGGTGACATCGCAGGTCTGCTGGATCTCGTAGAGCAGGCAGCCGGTTCCCAGCGCATGCACGGTGCGCGCGGCCAGGAAGAAGAAGTCGCCGTCTTTGGCCTGGAAGCGGTTCAGCTGTTCGGCGACCAACCCCTGGGAGAGGGCACGCTCGAAGGTCTCGCGCGTCGTTCCCGGTCGGGTGCCGACGTACAGCTCGCCGCCGTTCTCGATCATCAGCCAGCACTCGGTCTTTCCGCGCTCGCCCACGCCCAGCGAGCGCGCCAGGGCGTCGTCGGGATGGACCTGGATGGAGAGGCGGTCGTTGGCGTCGATGAGCTTCACCATCAAGGGGAAGTCGCCCCCGGCATAGGATCCGCCGACCAGGCTCTTGCCAAAGCGTTCGGTGAGCTGACGCAGCGTCTGGCCTGTCAGCGTCCCGCTCGAGACCACGGACATGCCGCGCGGATGGTCGGCGAGATCCCAGCTCTCACCCACCGGACCAGCGGGCAGGTCGTGGCGCCACGCGGACATGCGACGCCCGCCCCAGACCACCGTCTGGTAGACCGGTTGGAACATCAGCGGCAGCGCCAGGTCGTCCATGCGCGCAGCTTGGGGCCGAGCGGCCATCCTCAAGCGCGCCGGCGAGGACCTTGGGCGGTTGAGGTGCGCGGTCCGCGTGTACGCTGCGAGCGATGACCATGCGCCTGGATGTCGCGTTCGCCCGGCCGCTGACCCGCGAACAGCGCACCGTCTTCCTGCTCGTCGTCTCGGCCATGGCCAACACCACGCGCATCGCCTTCGTGCGTGGGGATCACGGAGCCGTCGTCGCCGGCGAGGCCCTGAGCGCCGCGCGCCTCCGCGAGGTGCTCGTCGAGGAGGGGCTGGTGCCGGAATCGATCAGCTCATCCGTGGATGCGGTCGGAGAGGCCTCGGCAGACGGCACCTCGGAGCGCGCGACGCGCGAGCGGGTCCGACCGATCGGGCGCTGATACCGCAGCCACTCGCGCACGGCGCAGCTGACGCACCCGTAAGGACCTACGACCCGCTCCGTGTTCCGTGGTGGACCTCGAGGGGCTCCAGAAACGCCTTTCCAACCCGATCTCTGGTCATACCGTGCTCCTCCCCTATACGCTGGCCGTCTGGCCAGCGGGTCGGCTCCGCCGCTTCCAGATCGACGCCTCCGGGCGCCGCGGGAGCGCGCCGGCGGCGCCGCCTGGGATACCATCGCGCGCGTCCCAACCAGCTCGCCGTGCAGAGGCGGGCTCGGAGCCCAAATGGCCATCGTGAACGTCAAGGAATTGCTCGAAGCCGGCGTACATTTCGGGAGCTCGGCCAGTCTCTGGCACCCCAAGATGAAGCCGTACCTCTTCGGCAAGCGCAACTCCATCCACATCATCGACATCAAGCAGACCGTCCGCGGGCTGATCCAGGCGTACTACTACGCCGCGAAGCTCGGCAAGGGCAACAAGGTCCTGCTGTTCGTCGGCACCAAGCGCCAGGCCAAAGAGATCGTCCGCGACTCCGCCCGCGCGATCGGCATGCCGTACGTCGCCGAACGTTGGCTGGGCGGCACGCTCACCAACTTCGAGACCGTGCGCGCCTCGATCCGTCGTCTCGACGACATCGAGAAGGAGATGGCCCGTCCCGAGTACGTGCGCGAATCCAAGAAGGTCCAGGCCCGTCACGGCCGCGAGCGCCGCCGCATCCTGCGCAACCTCGAAGGCGTGCGCACCATGAACAAGGTGCCCGACGCGCTGTTCATCATCGATCCGAAGAAGGAGATGAGCGCGGTGCGCGAGGCGCAGCGCCTCAACATCCCGATCATCGGCCTGATCGACAGCGACACGGACCCCGAGCTCGTCAACCTGCCGATCCCCGGCAATGACGACGGCATCCGCTCCATCCAGGCGGTGGTCAAGGTCCTGCTCGAAGGCTACGCGAAGGGCCGTTCGGAGCAGAACATCAAGACCGAGCCGCCGGCCGCCGAAGTCGCCAAGCCCGCGTGATCGCGCGGTGATCAACGCCGAGGACGCGGCTTGGCCGTCGTCCTCGGCTCCTCCGTCCGTCCATCCCCACCGACACACCGAGTCTGCCATGAACCAGCCCCAGCCGGAAATCACCGCGAAGCTCGTGATGACGCTCCGCGATCGCACCAACCTGCCGATGATGAAGTGCAAGCAGGCGCTCGAAGCGACCAAGGCGGAGGCGAAGAGCGAGGACCTGTGGGTCACCGCAGCCACCGATTGGCTGCGTAAGCAGGGCCTGGCCGCCGTCGACAAGTTCGCCGGACGCGAGACCACCAACGGCGGCCTCGGCATGGCGCTCGGCACCGGCTCCGGCGCGATCGTGCTGCTGTCGTGCCAGACCGACTTCGTCTCGGGCAACGACGTCTTCAAGGAATTCGTGAAGAGCCTCGCCGAAGCGGCGCTCGCCAGCGGAGCGGACAGCGCCGAAGCCCTGAAGGCCGGGACGATCGGCGGCCAGTCCGTGGTCGACGCATTGGCCGGCAAGATCCAGCAGATCGGCGAGAACCTGCAGATCGCCAAGGTGAAGACCGTGAAGGGCGCCGTCGTCGTCGGCTACAACCACGGCGGCAAGATCGCGACCCTGGTCAGCGGCACCGGAGATGCGGCCAAGCTGCGCATGATCGCGCTGCACGTCGCATCGGCCAATCCCGCTCCCGCCTCGCTCGACCGTTCGAGCATCGATCCCGCGCTGGTGAAGAAGGAGGAGGAGATCCTCCTCGCCACCCCGGAAGTGCAGTCCAAGCCCGAGGCGATGCGCCCGAAGATCGTCCTCGGCAAACTCGGCCGCTTCTTCAAGGAGAACGTCCTGCTCGAGCAGGAGATGCTGCTCGACGCCGAGAAGGGCGAGACGGTCGAGAAGTACGCGAAGCGCCACGGCCTGACCGTGACCGGTTTCGCGCGCCTCGCCGTCTGATCCGCGCAGTTTCGATCAGCAGCGTCTGAAAAAAAAGGCCTCGGTGTCGGACACCGAGGCCTTTTCCATGGTCATGACCAGGAGGTCACTTCTTCTTGACGACCGGCGCGGTCTTAGGCAGATCCTTGACGATCGCCGTGGCCTCGTCGGTGGTTGCCGCATGTCCCCAACCGCTGGCGCTCTTCCCATCGGTGATGTCGATGGCCATGTTGTCGTCTCCGGTCGGGCTGACGCCGCCGGGAATCGTATCCAGCGCGAGCGCGTGGCGCAGCTTCCACGCGATGATGTGATCAGCGACCGAACTGTCGCCACTCAGGCCGATCCCACCCAGCAGCGTCCCGTCGGCGGCGTACAGCGCGAGGCCTCCGCCGAACACATTCACGCCGCCGATCTTCTTGCCGATCATCCCATCCTTCGGTGTGCCGTTGTCTTCCGACTTACCGCCGTAGGCGACCGCCGGGTCGACCGGATTGCTCTCCTGCAGGCCGAACAGGCTGCCGCCCGGCTGCACCGCGCTGAACAGCTGCGCGGTCGACACCGCCAGGGTCGGCAGGCTGAACGCATTGGCGGTGTTGGCCTTCTGCGCCGAGATCACGCGGCTGCCGGGCCATTGATCGCCACGATCCTTGCCGGTGAAGACCACCACGCGCACCACGCCGTCGCGATCGACCAGGGTCGCCCACATGTTGAGACCGAACCCGCCGTTCTTCTCCTTCACGATCGCGCGCAGCGCTTCCTGTACCTTGGCGTGATCGGGAAGATCCGCGCCGATCGCGGATACGGTGGCGAGCATGCACGCGATCAATGCGATCGCGCGCGGAATGACGTAGGACATCTGGACTCCTTGGGTTGGGCAGCAGGCATACCCACGCCCGCCATCGAAGTCCACACCTCCGCGAGGTCGTGTCGACAGCAGGGGGTTGAAAAACCCCGCGGGGAACCGAGGGCAGTTCCGGTCCCCCGGTATAGGACGTCGTTATCACGAAACTCCGGAAAAATCGCGACCGCAGGTCGCGCCGGGCTTTCGTGATGGCTATCAGGCGGCAGTTTTCCAGCAGCCTGATCGAGAATCAGCCGGTGCCGAAGCGGATGCGGAAGGTTGCGAGATCGAGCGGAGCGATCCCCATCTTCGCGGCGACTCGCAGCGTGCGCCCGATGCGCTGCACATCGGCGTCCGGCACCGGCGTCCACGAGCCATCGTCCCCCAGGCGCTGCACCTGTCCGCCAGCGCGGTCGAGATCGCAGGAGAACTCCACGCCAGGCCACGCGTCGAGCGACAGGTTCATCACCGTGATCATCACGCGATCGGCGTAATCGGTGCGCATCGGCAGGGCGTATGCTCCGCCGGACGTGCGCAGTGGCACGCGATCGCGGGTCAACCAGGCGACCACCGCCTCGAGCTGGCGCGCGCGGTGCCAGTTCAGGAACCAGGTCTCCATCCCGTTGCCGAGGTCGTAGGGATAGACGGCGACGCGGCCGCCGAGCCGGTTTTCGAACAGCACCAGGCCCGGCAGCACCGGCTTCAGGTCGGGATCGACGAGGTGCGACGCTGCCCGCGCCCCGGCGAGCGGCACCAGCTCGCCGACCCGTGCGGTCAGGCCGACGTGATCGACGGTGACCAGACGGTGCTTGGCGCCGCCGAATGCGGGATCCTCGAGCGATTCCATCGGCGTCGCGCGATCCTTGCGGATGAAGGTGGACGCGATCCGCACGCCGACCAGATCCTCGCGGCCCATCGACAGCACGGTCTCGAGCGCCGAGAGGTCGAGCAGCACGCCTTTCGCGAACAGGGCATCGAGCCGATCGCCATACGCGCGCAACTTCTGACCGCTGACGGCGATCGCGTCCGAGCCGGTCCAGGTCACGCCCGTCCCCAGTGCCTGCAGGATGTCGGCCCAGGGTTCGCCACCCAGGCCGAGAGACGCGAAGCCCTGTCCGTTTTCCAGCTGCTTGGAGTCCGCGCCGTCCTCGGCGTGCAGCATGCCGATGCCGCATTCGCGACCCTCGGGCCGATACTCGGCGACCAGCGCCTCCACGCGCGGCCGCACATCCATCAGCATGCGGCCGTACTGCGGTTCCTCGGCGAGCTGCGTGCCGGTGTGATCGTAGAAGTTCAGGCTCATCGATGCGCAGCGCAGCGGCGCCGACAGCAGCACCTGGGCGCGCGCGAAGTTCACCGATTTCGAGAAGCGCGTGAACGGCCAGTTCTCGACCTCGCTGCAGGCGTGGATCGGTGCGCGGATGCACGCCAGGGTCATCGATACCATCTGCCGGGAATCGTAGAGGCCGCGTGGCGTGCTTTCCTGGTAGTTGCCCATCGCCGGTCGGATCACCGCGTGGTCGTGATGGCCGGTGATCGCGCGGATGCAGCGGTCCCAATCGCGCTGCTCGGTGGCGTGCATCGAGGGATGGCTGCACATCAGTCCGAGCCGGCAGTCGCGATTCGCAGAGTAGACCTTCGCAGCGAGCAGCTCCAGCACCTCGGCCATCGCACCGCCGACATGGTCGAACCACTGCGCGCGCACCGGTGACGGGGGACCGGGTTTCAGGATCTCGGCAGCGAGGGTTTCGCGCGTGAACGTGCGGCCGACCTTCTGCGAGAAGGCGGCAATGTGGCGATCGCAATAGCACGCATAGAGCACCGGACGATGGCGATGAACGCGGAAATCATCCTCGATCCACAGCACCGCGGGCTTCGCGCCGGCGTAGAGGGAGAATGCCGACAGCAACCACTCGCGCCATGCCGGGCTCATTGGGCACGCCTGCGATTTCGCGGTCACGCCGGTGATATCGACCATCCACTCGAAGCCCGGGAACACCCGGCGCAGATCCCAGCCCGCATCGCGCATGCCCTGGGTGGCCCAGGGATTGATCGACATGGTGGTGCCCGATTCGGCCAGACGGCTGCGCGACTTCTCCAGCCAGGGAAGGTACGTGCGCACCTGGTCGAGCGTGGGCAGACCGTGGCTGAATTCCTCGCAGTCGATCTTCCAGATCACCTCCTGGATGCCGTGCTCGGCGGCGAAGCGCGCAGTCTCGTCGATGGTCTCCTCGAACTTCCAGGGAAACAGCGACCGGCGGATCATGTAGCGGTTCATGGGTACGCTGGTCGGCATGGATGACTCCTGCGGAGGAGTCTGGCACCGAGGTCCTCAGGGGAAGCCCGGCCCCCGCGTCGTGCGACCGCTGCTGGTCAATCGCCGGATCCATGAAACGATCCCCGTGTCGGCGACCTTGTCGACGGAGGGGGCCCATGCGCGCATCCGCCATCATCGCCTGCCTGGCAGCGCTCGGCGCGGCAGCGGCAGAAGACCGCGAGACGGACGTGGTGAGCACGCGCGACGAGATCGCTCCTGCGGTCTCGGAGGCGAGCATGCCGGAGAGCGGTCCGCGCGAACGGCCGCACGTCGGAAGGCTGGACGTGTCGGAGGAGTTCTTCCTGCTCTACGGCATCGTCGGGGCCGGCAGCGAGCGCCGCTTCGATGGCGTGCTGATCAGCCGACGCGACGACGGCGAGCTGGTGGATGGCGAGGCCGGGCTGGTCTGCCGCGAGGTCGACCACGATGGTCTGATGCTGAACGTGCGTTCGATCACCGCTTCGGTGGGCACCGATCGCATCTGGCCGCGCGAGGGCCGCGTCCAGGCCGACGCCTCGTTCGTCGAGGAGCGCTGGCGCTCGCGCCTTCCCCTGTATCGGGTCGAGGTCGGCGCCGGATACAGCCAGGATCGCCGCCTGCTGCTCGAGGCGGATGTGATCGCCGGCATCCTCCATCTCGGCGTCGCCCGCGACGACTTCGTGCGCACCTACCGCATCGGCGGCGCGATCCAGGGTCGACCGGACGTGGCGCCCGTCCGCCTGACCATCGACCGCGTCCTCGGCTATGTCGCGGGCGAACGCTATTGGGCCACCGAAGCGCGTCTGCGCGTGCCGTGGCGGCTGAACTCCACGCTCTTCGTCTACGGCGAAGGCGCGCATCTGCGCCATGGCCTCGAGAACGGGCGCGACCGCACCGCGTGGGAGGCTTTTGTCGGAGTCGGC
>JACCZE010000321.1 GCA_013696105.1 Planctomycetota bacterium
GGCATGGACTGGGCGGCCGACCGGGCTCGACGCGGATGGCGGACGGCTGCTGCTGCCGCCCGCCGACCTGCCGGCGTGCGCTGCGCCGATCCTGCGCTGGCTGAGCGAGTGGAGCGGATTCCGCGGGCCGTCGCGCACCGCGTTGCCACAAGCCGCCGCCTGCGATGTCGTGTTCGCCGCGGGTGCGAGCGACATCGACCTCTTGCCGCAGCTGCTCTTCGAGGAGCAGGGCGCTTTCCGCTTCGGGCTGTCGCCCTGGCACTCCACGCGCAAGGGACCGTGGAGCTGCCCGCAGGATGCCTTCGTCAGCGATGCTCCCTGGAGCGGATGGACGTCGCATGTGCGCGAGGTCGTCGCGCGCGCACGTGCGACTCCCGGCCTGTCGCGCTGGCGGCTCGGCCTGGTGCAATCGGCGAACACGCCCGCTGAGGAGAAGCGCCTGCGTACGCTCATCGACGGCTGCAGCCGGCTGGTCGCCGCGTGCGATGATCGTCCGGTGGTCTCCTGCCATCCACAGAGCGTCGATTACATGTATGGCGACGAGCAGTCGCAGGGCCGGCCCTGCTGGTTCGGTTTCGAGCAGTCGCTGGATGGTTGGCAGAGTGGCCCTCAACCGCTGGTCCCAGAGGACACGGCGCGGCTGAACCCGTTCGCCAGCGAGGGCACATCGTCGCTGCGCTTCGAGCTGTCGCAGCGCGGTGCGCAGGGCGGCGTGGCGATGGGCGGCGCGATGTGCGCGATCGACGGCAACCTGTTCTCGGTCGAGACCCTGGCGTGCGATCTGGCCGCCGACGGCGGCGGCATGGTGCAGTTCTACGCCTGGGCCACCGATGAGCGCCACCGCTGGTTCCAGCAGCGGCTCGCGTGCATCCCGGCGAACCACCGTTGGAACACCGTCACCATCGCCTTCGGCGACGATGCGGCGTGGGAAGCCCTGGTTCCGGGATCGTCGTGGGGCGCGGAGGCGCGTCGCCGCATCCGCCGCATCGGCGTGATGGCGTTCCGCCATGCCGATGCGTCCTCCACCCCGGCTGCGGTGTGCTACCTCGACCGCGTGCGCCGGCTGGGCTGGCCGCGCGAGGCGGAACGGCGACTGACGTTCGAGCGGATCGCCAAGAGCCCGGCCGAGGTGTCGCGCTACCAGCCGCTGTCAGCGGATTTCGATCTCTCGCTCGCGGCGAAGAATCCCTTCGATCCGGATTCGGCCGACGTCGTCGCCGAGGTCGAAGGACCGATCGGGGCCACCGGATCGAAGCGGATCCGCTACCCGGCCTACTGGGCTGAACCGATCCGCCTGGACTGGGCGGGAGGCCGCGAACAGACCGTCACCGACGGAGTCGGCCGCTGGCATTGGCGATTCAGTCCGCCTGCCGAGGGCCGGTGGCGCTGGCGCCTGGTCGCGCGCATCAAGCACCGCGAGACCTGGCGGCAGGCCGAGAGCGATTGGTGCGAGACCGTCGTCCGCGGTGGCGCCGCGGCCGATGCGCTGGTACCCGTCCGCGTGTCGCGCACCGATGCGCAGACGTGGGAACGCGAGGACGGCACGTGGTTCTATCCCCTGGGCATCAACCTGCGCTCGCCCGGGGATTCGCGCCAGGATCAGGTACTCAGCGAAGTGCCCGGTGCCGCCGGCGGCGCGATCGATGACATCCAGCGGCCGCTGCGCCGATCCGAGGATTTCGAAAGGCTGGGCACGCGCGCCTACGAGCGCTGGTTCGCGCGGCTCCACGCAGCGGGCGGCAACTGGGCGCGGGTATGGATGTGTCCGTGGTGGTGCGGCCTGGAGTGGAAGCGTTCGTGGGACGGGTTCGGCGGCATCGGCTGGTACAGTCAGGAATCGGCGGCGCGGCTCGACCGCGTGCTCGATCTCGCCGCCGCCAATTCCATCTACGTGCAGATCGAGCTGCAGAACCACGGCATGTTCAGCGAGAAGGTCGACCCCGAGTGGGTGGACAACCCCTACAATGCGCGCAACGGCGGCCCCTGCCGCACGCCCGCGGAATTCTTCTCGTCCGACGCCATGTGGACGATCCACGCCAAGCGCCTGCGCTACACGCTCGCGCGTTGGGGCTGGCGGTCGCATGTCGCGGCCTGGGTGCTGTCGAGCGAGATGGAGTTCACCGCGCCGTGGTACAGCGAATCCGCCGCTGCGGGCGACCACAGTCCGACCTTGCAGAGCTGGGTCGACCGCTCGCTGGCGTGGTTCCGCGACCACGATCCGCAGCAGCGCGCGGTGAGCATCCACTTCAGCCATCCCTGGGAAGGCACGAAGATATGGAAGACGACGGGGCTGGGGTTCAGCAACAGCAACGCCTACACCGGCTTCCAGGCGTTCCCGCAGCTCGGCGGTATGCGCGACGGCCTCTTCGATCTGCCGCGCGCGCTCGACTGGTACCTCAATCAGCATTTCCCCCCGTCCAAGCTCAAGCGCCCGACCCTGGTCGGAGAGTGGGGTGGACATTGGTCCGAGAACCACTCGCCGCGTCTGAGCGCCGAACTGCACACCGGCCTGTGGCTGCAGGCGGTGCTGCCCTACGCGGGCAACACCGGTTTCTGGTGGTACCTGTGGGTCGACGCCAGCGACAGCTGGGGCGAGTTCGCACCCATCGCCGCCTTCGTCGCCGGCGACGATCGCCGCGGCGCAGGCTTCGTGACCGCGAATCCGCGCTGTGACCGCCAACCGATCGTCAGCGCCATCGGCATGGCCAGCGCGACCGCTCACCGCTACTACGCTTGGACCACGGGCCTCGACCAGGATCCGACGCGGTCGCATCCCGGCGATGCCGGAGCGATGCGCGTCGCCACCGGACAGGCGCTGAGCCGGTGGCAGATCGAGCGCTGGCGCTGCCGTGACGGCACGGTGTCGCAGCGGACCGAGGCGCAGGCCGACGCCCAGGGGCAATTGGCGGTGCCCCTGGGCGCGCTCGAACCCGATGCGGCCTTCAAGCTGCAGCGCCTCGAGCCCGCGGCTGCGACGCCGAAGCCGTGAGTGCCGAGGCTTCATGCGCATCGTGGTGGCGGACGGCGATCGCTGCATAGCCTACCCGGCCTGGAGACCACGCATGCGCACGCTGATGTCCGTCCTCGTCACCATCCTCGCCGTCACCGCCATCCACGCGGCTGAGAACGCTGCGGCGTCGCCGGCCTCGGCCATCGCGGTCGTGCAGGCGACCGAAGGCAACAAGGCCACGGGCACCGTGCGCTTCACCCAGACCGGCGACAAGGTCCGGGTCGTCGCCGACTTCGAGAACCTGAGCCCCGGCAAGCACGGCTTCCACATCCACGAATTCGGCGATACCTCAGCCAAGGACGGCGCCTCCGCTGGCGGGCATTTCAACCCGGGCGGTGCTCCCCATGCCGGACACGACGCTGCCCACCGCCACGCCGGCGATCTCGGCAACGTCGATGCCGGCGCCGACGGCAAGGCCCATCTCGATGTCACCATCGACGGCTTCTCGGTCTCCGGTGCCAATGCCATCCTCGGCCGCTCGGTGGTGATCCACGAGAAGACCGACGACCTCGCGACCCAGCCGTCGGGCAATTCCGGTCCCCGCATCGGCGTGGGCGTCATCGGCGTCGCGAAGTCCGCCGACGCGAAATAGGCATCGGGACGAGCGGCAGCAGGAGGCCAGGGTGACGGGCGGGGCGAGCTCGATGCCGCTCAAGCAGGGCGACGTCTGCACGCTGCGCCTGCGCCAGGAAGCCCCGTGGCATCCGGCTGCGCCCCAGGAGCGGGAGCAGCCGCGTCTGGCGCCGCTGGAGGCGATGGCGACGCTGCGGGTGACGGGAGGCCGAATGACCGATCGACGCACGGGTTCGCGGATTGCGCGCGCGATGGCGCTTGCCTTTCTGGCCGCGGCGCTGGCCGCCGCCGACGAGGCGCCGCCCCGGTGGACCGTGGAGCTCGTCACCGAGTACGCGATCGATCGGCCGCTCGCCCAGGACGGCGCCACCGACATCGTCGCTGCGGTGTTCGTCGCGGGGGCGACGCCGCTGCGCCTCGAGGTCGACGAGCGGTCCTACGACGTCGAGGTCCTGCTCCTCGGCACCGTCGCCCCGGAATCGGACCGCGCCGCGGACGACATCGCGACGTGGGGTCCCGACATCGCCGTAGGCGTGCCGGTGAACCCCGCCAACGTCCGCATCTCGGGGGCGGCCGAGGCCGCCGCCGCGCCGTGGCCGAAGCGCGACGGCATCGTCCTGCGTCCCGGCGAGGGCTACGCCCGGATCGTCGGCCTGCTGCCCGACTGGTCCTGGCG
>JACCZE010000331.1 GCA_013696105.1 Planctomycetota bacterium
GCGTGGAACCACATCTACGCTGCCGCGGGCTGGATCGACGATCACGTCTCGTCGCTGTCGCGATCGACCGGTCGCGCCGCTCACGGCGTGCGCACGACCGCGCGGCGTGCGTGGCAAGCGCTCGGGGCCCCCAAGCGTCGACCCGCGGCCGAGGCGCTTCCTGCGACGCCCCCGACCTGCTTCTTCGCCTGCGCTGCGTGCGCGCACGAGTCGCTGCTCCTGGGCGTGGGCAAGTACAGCACGTTCCGCTGCCCCGCGTGCGATGCGCGCTTGACGATCGTGCACCCCGAACGGGGCCTGACGGTGGTCAGCACCGCGCGCGGGTCCGATTCGGCGCTGGAGGTCGAGACCGACATCCCGACGACGCGCATCGACCGAGTCACCGCGACCGATTCCGGTAGCGCCGGCGCCGGTGGTCCCGGGCGGAGCGCGCGCGAGCGCTCACCGAGCGCCGCCTCGGGACGCCGCTCGAATGCGTCGCGCGCGCGCTGACCGCCGTCGGTCAGCCGTGCTTCTTCACCGAGTGCACAAGCTTCTCCAGCTCCTGCAGGAAGCGCGCACGATCATTCGCATGCATCGGTTTCTGCCCGCCCGACACCGTGCCGGATTCGCGCAGGTACTGCATCAGCTCACGCTGGGCGAGCGCGCCGCCGATCGATTGTTCGTCGTGGATCTGTCCGCGCGCGGTCAGCACCCGCGCGCCCTTGGCGATGCAGCGCGAGGCCAGCGGGATATCGTCGGTGATCACGATGTCTCCGCGACCCACGCGCTCGACGATCCAGTGGTCGGCGGCATCGAAACCGTCGTCGACCACCTCCAGCCGGATGCTCGGGTCGTTGGGCATGTCCATCCACTGGTTGGCGACCACGCTTACCCTCAGCGCGTGGCGCTTGGCAACACGGTAGGTTTCGGCTTTCACCGGACACGCATCCGCGTCGATGTAGATGTGCAGCACGAGGCCCCCTTCGGGATCATCCCCGGACGTCGCTGCGATCCAGCACGACCGAGCGGAGAAGCGCTTCCGCCTATCGCCGCCGGCAGATCACCATGACCTCGTCGATCCCGGCGGCGTCGGCGAAGCCATCGGTGAACGCTAGGGGCTTCTGCAGGCGCATGCCGATCGGCAGGAACAGGCGATTGTAGCAGAACATCGCGCGTCGGCGGTGGTGCTTCAGCCACCACATGCCCATGCGCAGCAACCAGGTGTTGGTCGGCTGCATGCCGAAGATCGCGCTGCGCTCGATGACGAACCCGTGATCCGCCAAGCGCGTGCGCAAGAGCCCCGGCTCGTAGCGGCGGAAATGTCCCACCATGGCGTCGAACTCTGTCCAACCAGCCGGATGCAGTGGCACCGACAGCACCAGCACACCGCCCGGCCGCGTGACGCGCGCGAGCTCCCTGAACACGGCCTCGTCGTCAGCGACGTGCTCGACGATGTCGAACGCGCATACGAGATCGAAGGTGCGGTCCGCAAATGGCAACGAGGTCGCGTCGCCCAGCCGCGCAAGGCCTCCGCGTTCGGCGAGCTTAGCCACCGCGGGCTCACTGAGATCGACGAACGCGGTTCCGCTGATCGGCAGGCGCGGACGCAACCCTGGGCCGACCTCGAGCCGGTCGGGAGCGAGAGCGGCGAGAGCAGCGAGCGTCTCCCAGGTGTTGAAGCGTTCCGGCTCCTGCAGCTTGGCGTCTCGCCACAGGGCGTCGTAGAACGCGCGATTCACCGCGGTCATATCGGTATCGATGGCGTCGGTCGAGCCCATTCCATCAGCCTAGGTCGGCGCCGCCGGGCACCAGCGTGGACGATCCGGATCGCGCATCACCCAGGTCGAGGACATCCGGCGCTTCGAACGAAGCCTGTATCCCGCTCAGCTCGAGCGCTTGCCGTCCTTGCGACCGCGCCGCGCGGATCCGATCACCCCGATGTCGATGAGGATGGCGACCGCGAACAGGACGATCCACAGTCCCTGGATGCCGCCACCCTCGTTGCGGATCACCGCGTAGGCGATGGTCGTGACCGGCATGAAGAAGAAGCCGAGGATCGGCCAGATGGCGGTCTCGTACGCGCGATGCAGATAGTGCGTGAACAGCCAGGTCAGAAACAACGTCAGGCGCGGAGTGAGCAGTGCGAGGACGAGGATCAGGCAGGGCATGCGACCGAACGTACGATCCGGAAGCGAGTGCCACCATAGAAAGCGCCGGTGCTTGGGCGCAGGTACCGCCGCGTTCAGCGGACCACGTTCGTCGGCGCGCTCCGCCGTTCGAGCTCGGGAAGCAGCGACGTGACCAGGCCGATGAGCGGCAGGTACGAACACAGGTGGTAGACCGACTCGATGCCGATGCGGTCGGCGAGAAAGCCGAGCGCGGCGGCGCCGATCCCTGCGACTCCGAACGCGAAGCCGAAGAACAGTCCCGAGATCATCCCGACCTTGCCGGGCACCAGCTCCTGGGCATAGACCAGGATCGCCGAGAACGCGGATGCCAGGATGAGACCGATCCCCAACGACAGCGCGGCCGTGACCGTCAGGTCGGCATAGGGCAGGGCCAGGCTGAATGGCGCCACTCCCAGGATCGAGGCCCAGATCACGCGCTTGCGTCCGATGCGATCACCGATCGGTCCTCCGAGGATGGTGCCCACCGCCACCGCGAACAGGAAGGCGAACAGGTGCAGCTGCGCGGATCGGGTGGAAACGCCGAAGTGCTCGATGAGATAGAAGGTGTAGTAGCTGGTGAAGCTGGCCAGGTACACGTACTTCGACAGGACCAGGAGACCCAGGAGCGCGAGCGTCGCCCGCACGCGTGCACGCGAGAGCCCGACCTCCGGGGCCGTCGACGGCACACGGGCCGGAAAGCGCGCTACGTCCCGTCGGTGCTGCGCGTACCACCGTCCGACGGCGAGCAGGATGATCATCGCCACCAGGGCCGCGGCCGAGAACCAGCCGACCGCACCCTGTCCCCGGGGCATGACGATGATCACCGTCAGCAGCGGGCCGAGCGAAGACCCGAGGTTGCCTCCGACCTGGAACACCGATTGGGCGAGTCCGTGCCGGCCCCCGGATGCGAGGCGCGCCAGGCGCGAGGCCTCGGGATGGAACACCGCCGAGCCGACGCCGATCAGCGCAGCCGCGATCAGCAGCGATGGGAAGGTCGTCGCGGTCGCGAGCAGAACCACGCCGATGAGCGTGACCGCCATCCCTGCCGCCAGCGAGTACGGCAATGGACGACGATCGGTGTACCAGCCGATGAACGGCTGAAGCAGCGACGCCGTCACCTGGTTGGCGAGCGTGATCGCGCCGATCTGCGCGAAGGTGAGGTGGAAGGAATCCTTCACCAGCGGATAGATCGCGACCAGCACCGACTGGATCAGATCGTTGACCAGGTGCGAGCACGTGAGCGCGGCCAGCACCGCAACCATGGGTCCGGATGCGTGCACACGCGATGATGCGGCAGATGCGGGGGTGACCGGTAGCATGCTGTGGGCCGAGTCGCCAACGTACCTCCGCTGGCGGCCTGGACACGGTGTTCCTGGGGTCGGTGGGCGCCACGATGCCGTTCGCGCACGGAGCGCCACCGTCGCCATGGCGCCGATACGTGCCATCCCCCAGTCGAATTACAGGAGCACGTGTCGCGCATCCTCGCTGGCAACGACATCGAGATGTTCAGCGCCGGGCGATGTCATCGGCGCTTGGCCTGCAGTGCGTCGAGCGAGAACCGGCCCGGGCCGGCGAACAGCAGCAGCAGCGCGACGCTCAGGTACGCGAACGCCGGCTCGTAGGATACCCCATGGCCGACGAAGGGGTCGCCCCGCTTGATGTGCGTGAGCATCGCCACCGCCATGGTCACCAGGATGCCAAGCGAGGCGAGCGGGGTGAGCAGGCCGAGAATCCACAGCGCGCCGCCGCCGAATTCCGCCACCGCGGCGCACGCCTGCAGGATCCCGGGGATGGTCGCATCCGGCCCCATCCAGCTCATGGGCTGCTGGATCTTGCCCCAGCCATGGAGCATGAAGGCGACGCCGATGACCAGGCGCACGGCGAGCAAACCGATGGAGATGCGATAGCTGGCTTCAGGTGGGTGCAGGGCTGGGAGCATGGCGTTTCTCCGGGGGGCTGGTGGCGACTGGGCGGTGGATTAAGCGGTGAACAGGCGGTGAACGGGCGTGCGGATCGTGCGGGTGATCGCCGTCGCGAGAAGCGCGAATCGCTCAGGGATGTCGCGCTCCTTCCGCAACGCCAAGGCTGGAGACGACGACCGGAAGCACGGCGACCGGAAGCACGGCGAGCTCTGCCGGAGTCGCCGGACGCATCCCGCCGTACGGCAGATCATGCGGCAGATCGAGCCCGCCGACGCGATCGCGATGGAGGGCGGTCACGCGGCCACCGAGCGCCGCGATCATGCGCTTCACCTGATGGTGCCGGCCCTCGCACAGCTCGAGCACGGCCTCGCCGTTTCCGGATGCGTTGTCCCAGCGCAGCACCTCGAGTCGCGCCGAACGGCAGGGGATCGGATCATCCGGCAGCATCAGGCCGCTTGCGACACGCGCGCACGCATCCGCAGCGAGCGTTCCCGAATAGCGGACGCGGTAGCGTTTCCAGCATCCGCGGCGTGGCCCGGTCAGACCCTGGATGAGCGCGCCGTCGATGGTGAGCACGATCAATCCGGTGGTATCGCGGTCGAGCCGACCGGCGGCCTGCAGATCGGGATGGCGCAGGTGCGCTGGAACCATCTCGTAGAGCAGCGGCGCGTCCGCCGGAAGGTGGCTGCACGCGACCCCCATGGGCTTGTGGCAGAGGATCACGCCGTCGTCGACGCCATCGGCGAGCGGCGCTCCATCCAACGACACCGCTTCGGTCCCGCCGATCCCGCGGTGGTAATGCTTGCACACCACCCCGTCGACGCTGACGCGCCGGCCATGGATCGCGCTTCTGGCCTCCGCCCATGCGAGCTTCGCGCGGCGCGCGATGAAGCGGTCGAGGGATTCTCGCACAGCGGCATTCGACCGCGGGGGACCTGGAGGCAAGCGCAAGGCCGCGCTCACCCCAGCGTGCCGAGGCTCAGGGGGCGAGATGGTCCATGTGCGTGCCCGGAGCGGGCGCGAACCTGGTTGCGCGATCGCCGATGAAGTGGCAGATGAACGAACGGCGGAAGCGATCGGTGGTGGTGTTCGCGTACGAGCCGTGGATGGTCGCGCCCGAGAAGAACAGCACGTCGCCGGCTTCCATGTCGACGCCGGATTCGCGAGAGCCGGGTGGGATGACGGTACCGCCGCTGGTGAACGACGAGGCCGCATCCACCGGCCGCACCGGAAGCACGCCGTGCCGTTGCGAGCCAGGGATGACGATCATCTGGCCGTTGGCTCGATCGCAGCGGTCGAGCGCGCACCACGCGCCGATCAGCGGATCGATGGTGATGTACTGCTGATCCTGATGCAGCGCCTGCCCCCGCGCTCCGGGCGGCTTGAAGTACAGCATGGTCTGGTTGAGCACCGCGCCCTGGCGCAGCAGCGCCGAGGCAGCGGCCGCCACGCTCGCGTCGGCAGCCCAGGCGGCCGAAAGCTGGTCCCACTGGTGCATGTTGATCATGCGCGGGTAGCGGTTGAGCGGATCGGCAGCGTTCGTCTTGTCGCCGCCCATGTCGCCGGGCTTCGCGCCCTGCGCGCGCAACGCCATGAAGTGGTCGCGCATCGTCGCTGCGCGCTCGGCACCGACCAGACCTCTGACCACGACGAAGCCGTCGGCCTCGTACGCGCGCAGGTGCTCGGCGGTGACCTCGGAGCCGACCGATCGGGCAGAGGGGAGAGCGGTGGCGGTCGCGGCGGTGGGCATGGGGGTCTCCTGGTACGTTATCGGAGGTGGCTGCTCCCACTTTATGGGGATTTCAATGATCTCAGGAATGGACGATCTCGCATCAATTGGTATGATTCCGTCATGATCGCCGGCGCCAGCCCCACCGTCCTCTTCGCCGCGCGCTCGCTGTGCGTCGCTCCGTGGCGCTGGCACAACCGGGCGCTCGAACGCGATTGCGCCAACCTCTGGCTGATCGTCGGCGGACGCGGCACGTGGACGGGTGAAGGGCGCTGCCATCCGTGCTCCCCCGGCGACTTCTTCGTCCAGCGCCTGTGGAACGAATGCGTGGGCGCCAATCCGGACGGCCCGCCCCTGGATGTGCTGTGGGCGAACATCGCCTGGCGCGACGCCCGCGGCATACCGGTGGACCTGCGCGTGCACGCTGCGGATCTGCCCGAGGTGCATCGC
>JACCZE010000339.1 GCA_013696105.1 Planctomycetota bacterium
AGGTACTGGAACGGACCCTGGTACGGCGGCAGCGGGGCGAACGAGACGCGATCGCCATCGCAGCGAAGGTAGGTCGCAGGGACGCGCGTCGCAGACTGGACGCGCGCCACCACCCGCACCTGATCGAAGACCGCGAGGTAGCGTGACCAGAACGGGTAGGCGAGCGACGACGGCGACCACACCGCGCCGTCCGCGGTAGCGAGATACCTGAATTCGGTGGTGACGGTCACACGCATGGCTGTCAGGGGGTCCCCACCTGCGTCGAATATGGGTATATCCTTTTCCAGGACAACGTGCTATGTACTTTGGAATGACCGCAGAGCCATGCCCCGCACACCACGTCCCGTCCCTCGCGCGATCAAACGGATGAGCGACATCCTCATCGCGGGGGGCGTGCTGATGCTGTCGGCTCCGATCCTCCTCCTGGCGGCAGCCGCCATCGCCGTCCGACTGGGCCGTCCCATCCTGTTCCGGCAGACGCGTCCAGGCCTCGGCGGCACACCCTTCCGACTATTGAAATTGCGCACGATGCGCGACGACTGCGAGCCGGATGGACGCCTCCAAGCCGACGAGCACCGCCTCGGCGCACTCGGTCGCTTCCTGCGGCGCACCAGCATCGACGAGCTTCCCCAGCTCTGGAACGTCCTACGCGGCGACATGAGCCTGGTCGGACCCCGCCCCCTGCTCATGGAGTATCTGGAGCTGTACACCCCCGAGCAGCGCCGTCGCCAGGACGTGCGGCCGGGCATCACGGGATGGTCCCAGGTGCGCGGGCGCAATCTGCTCGAATGGAGCGAACGCTTCGAACTCGACGTGTGGTATGTCGACCATTGGAGTCTGGGGCTGGATGCGAAGATCCTGGTGATGACCGCGTGGATCGTGCTGACCGGTCGCGGCGTCGCCCAGGCAGGTCAGGCCACCGCCGCGAAGTTCACGGGGCAGCGATGAAGGTGCTGATCGTCGGCGCGGGCGGACACGGAGCGATGGCGCTCGAGTGCGCGCGCTCCGCCGGGCTCGAACCGATCGGCGTCCTCGACGACGACCCCGCCCTCGCCGGCACCCGGGTCCTGGATGTGAGCGTCGTCGGATCGATCGCCTCGGCGCGGGAGCACGGCGCTGCAGGGGTGGTGCTGGGCATCGGCGACAACGCTATCCGCTCGCGCATCATGATCGCCCTCGCGGAGCGTGGGCTCGCCCTCCCAGTGGTCGTCCACGCCCGGGCCATGCTCAGCCCATCAGCGCGCATCGGCGCGGGATCGCTCATCGCCGCCGGCGCCGTCATCGGCACGCGCACCACCATCGGCAGCGGCTGCATCATCAATTCGGGTGCCATCGTCGAGCACGACTGCGTCATCGCCGATGGCGTGCATGTCGCGCCGGGAGCGGCCCTGGCGGGACGGGTCGTGGTCGGCGCCAGGACCTTCATCGGACTGCATGCGAGCGTCATCGACGGCCGGCGCATCGGCGCCGACGTGCTGATCGCGGCCGGCGCGGTGGTGATCGGAAACGTCCCAGCATCTACCAGGGTTGCCGGAGTTCCGGCGAAACCTATGACCGAGCAAGGGGCGGATCGACGGCGATGACGGCGGCTGAACGCATCCACCTGTCCCCGCCCCATCTCGGCGGCAACGAACTCGCCCTGGTGCACGACGCCTTCGCCAGCAACTGGATCGCGCCGCTCGGTCCGCATGTCGATGGCTTCGAGCGCGAGATGACGGGGATCGTGGGCGTCGACCACGCGCTGGCCCTGTCCAGCGGCACGGCGGCGCTGCACCTGGCGCTGATCGCCCTCGCCATCCAGCCGGGCGACGAGGTCTGGTGTTCGACCCTCACCTTCTGCGGCAGCGTCAATCCCATCGCCTACGTGCGCGCCACGCCGGTGTTCATCGACTGCGACGAGCGCACGTGGAACTGCGACCCGGCCCTGCTCGCGGAGGCGCTCGATCGCGCAGCAGCAACTGGTCGACTGCCAAAGGCGGTCATCGTCGTCGATCTTTACGGCCAGTGTGCCGACTGGGATCCCATCGTCGCAAGCTGCGACCGCCACGGTGTGGCGTTGCTCGAGGATGCCGCCGAGTCCTTGGGATCCAGATACCGCGGCCGATCGGCCGGAAGCTTCGGCCGCTGCGCGATCCTGTCCTTCAACGGCAACAAGATCATCACCACCTCGGGCGGGGGGATGCTGGTGTCACGGGATGCGGCGCTGATCGCCCGCGCCCGCCACCTTGCTACCCAGGCGCGCGATCCGGCGCCGCACTACCAGCACAGCGCGATCGGCTACAACTACCGTTTGAGCAACGTGCTCGCCGCCATCGGGCGCGGCCAGCTGGCGACGCTCGAGGACCGGGTCGCGACGCGCCGACGTACCAACGACCGCTACCGGGCGCTGCTCGCCGACTGTCCGGGAATCCGCTTCATGCCCGAGGAATCCTTCGGCGATCCGTCTTCCTCCCGCGCCAACCGCTGGCTGACGGTGATCACGGTCGACCCCGCCCAGCACCCGGCGGACCGCGAAACCATCCGACTGGCGCTGGAGCAGACGAACATCGAAGCGCGACCGGTGTGGAAGCCCATGCACCTGCAGCCGGTGTTCGCGGGCTGCCGCGCGATCGGCGGCGCGGTGTCGGAACGGCTGTTCGCGCGCGGCCTCTGCCTGCCCTCGGGCCATGCGCTCACCGACGATCAGATCGTGCGCATCGCGGCCATCGTACGCGATCCCTCGCGCGGGACGACCTGAGCATGGACGGCCGGACGACCATCCGCTTCCAGCCCTGGTCGACGATCGACGGGCGCAGCGTGCTGCTGACCTGGCTGTCGATCGACTTCTGCTGCGTCGTCGCATCGACCGCGATCGCCATGGCGCTGCTCGAGCGCGACTTCAACCGACTCCAGGGATCCCTGATCCTGATCATGGCCGGGATCCAGCTGCTGGCGTTCATCCGCCTTGGGGTCTACCGCTCGCTGATCGTCTACACCGGCATCAACACCCTGGCCGCGATCGTGGCCGGCGTGGCGATCACCACCATCGCGGTGGTGACCCTCACCTATTTCGCCCAGCTGCCGAACTCCGGCGGGTTGGGCCGCGTGTTCCTGGTGCTGGAAGCGCTGATGGCGACCATGCTGTGCGGCGGTCTGCGCCTGATCGCCCGATTGGTCCTCGAGCGCAAGGCGGGCGGCGTCGGCGGCAAGGGCAAGCGCACCCTCATCTACGGCGCGGGCAGCCTGGGCGAATCGGTGCTGCGCCAGATGCTGCGCCACCCCGACTTCGACCCCATCGGCTTCATCGAAGCCGACTCAGAGCGCCAGGGTAGGCTGATCCACGGCCGCATCGTCCACGGCGGGCTCGACCGGCTGGGCCACCTCGCCGCGACCCACCATCCGGAACTGCTGGTGATCGCCGTCGCCGGGCTGTCATCGGCGCAGCTGAAGCGCATCTTCGACGCCTGCATGGAGTTCGGCATCCAGGTCAAGGTGGTCAAGGGCATGGCCGAATCCCTCGCCCGGATCGGCACCTCGGATCTCGAGGACATCGCGCTCGAGGACCTGCTGCGCCGGCCGCCGCGCGTGCACGACACCGCACCGGTGCGCGCGCTGCTCGCCGGGAAGGTGGTCCTGGTGACAGGCGCGGGCGGGTCGATCGGGCGCGAGCTGTCGCTGCAGATCGCCAAGCGCGGCGTGGCGAAGATCATCCTCCTCGATCAGTCCGAATTCAACCTCTACGAGATCGAAAACCAGGTCCGCCGCGCGCATCCGGACCTCGAGGTCGAGGCCGCGCTGCTGTCGCTCGAGAGCCGCGAAACCCTGGAGACGCTGATCGCGGTGCAGCGGCCGCACATCGTCTTCCATGCCGCCGCCTACAAGCACGTGCCGATGGTCGAGCTCAACCCGTTCTCGGGCATGGCCAACAATCTTGGCGGGTTCGCCAATCTCCTGGATATCGCCACGCGCCACGCGGTCGAACGCCTGGTCATGATCTCCACCGACAAGGCGGTCAAGCCGACCAACGTCATGGGCGCCTCCAAGCGCGCCTGCGAGATGCTGCTGCAGAACTGCGATGCGCGCGGGACCAAGCTCTGCGCCGTGCGCTTCGGCAACGTCCTGGGCTCGTCGGGCAGCGTCGTGCCCCTGTTCCTGGAGCAGATCGCCCGCGGCGGTCCGGTCACGGTAACCCATCCCGACGTCACGCGCTACTTCATGCTCATCCCCGAGGCGGTCGAGCTGGTGCTGCAGGCGGCGGCGCTCGCCGAGGACCGCGAGATCTTCATCCTCGATATGGGCAGTCCGGTGAAGATCGTCAATCTCGCGCGTCAGCTCATCTACATGACCGGGCACATCCCCGACCAGGACATGCCGATCGTCTTCAGCGGCCTGCGGCCGGGCGAGAAGCTCTACGAAGAGCTGCTGCTCGAGGGGTCGGAACGGGGAACCACGGTGAACGGCCTGACCGTGGCCCGGTCGGTGCAGCGGGATCACCTCGAGGTGTCGGTGCTCGTGCAGGAGCTGCTGCAGGCGTGCCGGAGCCGCGACATCGCCGGGTTCATCGACGCGACCCAGAAGCTGGTGCCCGACTGGACCCCGAGCGACCTCTTCCTGGATTTCATCGATGGTCCGACCGAGCGCTACGTGTCCCACCCTGGCTGAACCGCCTGATGGCTGGCGGGCCATTCCGAGGACGTTCAGCCACCTGCCGAGTACGGATCCTTCAGGAAGAGCGCCTTGATCTGGATGGCATCGAGCGCGCGATCGTAGATGCGCAGCTCGTCGAGGTCGCCCTGGAATCCCTGGCCGATATACAGCGGAACCGCCGCGGCGGGAACCGACAATGCGCCGACTGGATTCGCGCTGATGAGATCGCCATTGCGGTAGAGCCGCATGACCGAGCCGTCATAGGTGCCGACGTAGTGGATCCATGATCCGAACGTGGTCTCGATGGTGTTGACCTCCTTGAAGGTCGTCCCGTTATGG
>JACCZE010000349.1 GCA_013696105.1 Planctomycetota bacterium
GGATTGGCGCACGATCATGAAGCCGCCGATGGGGTTGATCTCGCCGCCATAATAGCCGACGACGACACGCGACGGCACGCCCGCGAGCCTGACCAGCAAGCTGAAGGCGTTGGAGTAGTGGCCGCAGAAGCCGCGTTTCTTCTCGAACAAGAAGGTGGCGGTGCCGTTGGGTCCCATCTCTCCCGGTTGCAGGGTGTAGACGAATCCCTCGCGGCGGAAGTAGTCGAGCGTCTGAGCGATCAGCCGCTTGGCGTCGACCCGGCCATCGACGGTGGCTGCGATGCTCAGGCGTTCGGCCAAGGCGACGATGCGAGAATCGAGCTTTGGCGGCGTGAGCAGGTAGGCAGAGCGGCTGCGCTCTCGGACCTCCGCGGCGCTGGGTGGCGACGACGGGCGGTAGTAGGGCAGCGGATGATCCTTGGCCTGCGCGGCGACGCCTGATTCGCCGCGGTACACTAGTGGGACCGCGATCGGTTTGGATTGCTGGAATACGAGACCAGGGGACAGGCGCAGATCCTCAAGCGTGTCGACCCTCACCATCGCCACCGGGGCGTCCAGGGTATAGAGCCAGCGGCTATAGTGCGGCTGCAGCGCCACTACATAGCTCGTGCGGTCCGCGAGCGCGGTCGCGGTGACCACGTCCGCGATGGCCGCTGCGCCGATGGCGACGCGGTCCGGAGCGTTCAGCTTGCGATCCCAACTCGAGCCGTCGGTGTGCCACAACACCACCCCGCGCCAGTAGCACGCGTCCGGAGCCGGCGTCATGCCGCCGGTGAATTCGACCCGGAATGCCGGCTGGGTACTCTTGGCGACCTGCGCGATCTGGTTGGGATCGAGGACATCGCTGACCCCGCTGATGGCGTTCTTCTGGTCGAGTCCGGGACCGATTTCCGGCCGTGGTATGAAGATGAACAGGATGGCGGCGAACGGCAGGGCCTGGGCGACGATCACCGCAGCGGTGCGCAGGCTGCGTGCGGCGGTGCGCAGCGGCTGGCGGTCCACCATACCCGATCCTTCGGGTCCGACCACGTGCAGGTGCACGAGCACCCCCAGCACACCGAGCGATGCCACCATCGCGTACAGCATCTGCGCCAACGATTGCGCGATCAGCAGCTGCGCGGTCACCAGGAACAGGCTGAGGAAGCACGCGCGCATCACGTCGCGTTCCGAATGCAGCTCCAGGAGCTTGAACCAGAGGAACGCCACGAACAGCGGAGCCGCGGCGTCGATCCCGACACCGAGATGATGCGTCGCCCACAGGAGGCCGATGGTGGCGACGGCGAGCACGAGCATCCGCAACAGTCCGAGCTGCGGAGGCACCTTCCCGAACCAGCGGCGGGTCAGCACGATCACGCCCAGCGCCAGCAGCGCGCACGGCAGCCAGATCGGAAGCAGGGTGATGAACGACGACGTCGCGAGCGCCATCGCGCCCATCAGCCACGCGAGGGTCGAGAACCGCGGCTGGTACGGATGCGGGGTGATCATCGCGTCGCACCGTCGAAGCCGTACGAAGCCAGCATGCGCAGGCAGCGATGGTAATGGAATTCGCCGGCCGCAGGCTCGATCACACCATTTGGAAGCGTCAGGCCATAGCTCAATCCGGAACGGTGCGCCTCGATGATCCACCGCGCCAACTGCGACAGGCGTTCTTCGACGCCGCCCGCCGTGCGCTGCCAGTCGCACCACACCAGTCCACCACCGCTGCCGATGAAGTCCTTCACCAGCAGGCTGCGCCCGCGTGCATGCGCCTTCCAATCGACGTGGCGCTGCGACTCCCCCGGCTGGTAGCGACGGTGCCCGTTGAAGTCATCGCCGCCGGCCTTGTCGCCCACGGCGCCGCTGCCCTCGGTGATGACAGAGAGAGCGTCGAGCGGCTCACCCGCGGGCGCGGGGTAGACGATACCTGACAATTCGATGTCCTGCAGACGCCGCGCCTCGATGAGACCGAAGGGAAAATCGGTGCGCAGCCGCACCTGCGCGCACGACCACGGACCGCGCACCCGCGCTGGGAGCTCGACCGACGCGGATGCTGAGCCCAGCGCCGGCACCATGGTGACCAATTCGATGGAACCGCCGAGGCTCGGCAGGTCGACCGACACCGCATGGGCCTCGACCGCGTGCTCGGTGCCCAGCACCAACCCGACCCGTATCGGTTCACCGGCGAACACCGGCGACACGTCCAACGGCCGCGCCGTGACTCCGGCGAGATTGCGCCGTGCATGCAGCGCGGTCAGACCCGTCGCCGACACCAGCACGAACACCAGCAGCCACGCCGCGTTGCTGCGGTAGTTGACGGCGGCGACGAGCATGAACGCGAGCACCAGGATCAAGTACCACAGGTGCTTGGTTCTGCGGATCGAAATCCTGCCCTTCTTGATGCGTCCGAGGTCCGACGTCGGACGTCCGACGTCCACGGACGGCGCAGCAGGCTGTCCGACGTC
>JACCZE010000352.1 GCA_013696105.1 Planctomycetota bacterium
CCGAAGGCGATGCCGCCACGATTACGGAGGCGAAGCCGCAGTAATCGAGCCGCGACAAAGCCCGGGGGTAGGTACGCTTCGCGTACCGTAGGGGCGACAGCCCCTGCACAAATAGGAGTGCTATGGGCTTCGCCGCCGACCGCTACGACACGATGAGCTACCGCCGCTGCGGGCACTCGGGATTGAAGCTCCCGGCGATCAGCCTCGGAGGCTGGCAGGCGATCGGCGGATACCGCGACGCGGAACTCTCCAAGCGGATCGTGTTCACCGCGTTCGACCACGGGATCACCCACTTCGATCTGGCCAACAACTACGGAGTTCCCGCGGGAGCGAGCGAGACCCTGTTCGGCAGCATCATCGCCGAGATGCCGCGCGAGGAGCTGGTCATCAGCTCCAAGGCGGGGTTCCGCATGTGGCCCGGTCCCTACGGTGAGTGGGGAAGCCGCAAATACCTGATCGAGAGCTGCGAGGCGTCGCTCGCCCGGCTCGGCGTCGACCACGTGGACATCTTCTACTCGCACCGCTTCGATCCCGACACGCCGCTCGAGGAGACGCTGGGCGCGCTCGAGACCCTGGTCCGACAAGGCAAGACGCTGTATGTCGGCATCTCGAATTATGCCGATCCGCATTTCAGCGCCGCGCTCGACATCATGCGCGCCCGCTCGTGGGCGCCGATCACCATCCACCAGCCGTACTACCACCTGCTCGCGCGCGACGCCGAACGGGAGGTGCTTCCGACCGCTGGGACATCCGGTGTCGGCGTGATCGCGTTCTGCCCGCTCGGCCAAGGCCTGCTCACGGATCGCTACCTCGCCGGGATCCCCGCGGACAGCCGCGCCGCGCAGGAGGGCGGCGCCTGGCTGCGCTCGTCCCTGACGCCGGAGAATCTCGAGCGTGCGCGACGTCTGGACGTGATCGCGCGTCGGCGTGGGCAATCGCTGGCGGAGATGTCGCTGGCCTGGCTGCTCAAGGACCCACGCGTGACCTCGGTGCTGATCGGCGCCAGTTCACCGGAACAGGTGATCCGCAACGTGGGATGTCTGAAGAGTCCGCCGTTCAGCGCGGCCGACCTTGCCGATATCGACGTCGCCTGCGCCTGAGCGGGGAACGTGCTCCGTCCTCGGTCCTCCGTTCTCCGTCGTCACTCCTGACGTCTCTCGCGTCGAAGGACACCCCGTTCACCCTTGGACCTGGAGACGGAGAACGGAGCACGGAGCACGGTCTTCCCCCCCGTTTCCCCTTGGCGCGCACCCGACGCGCCGCTACACCCGATGCATGCGCGGTTCCGATGCCTCTCAGACGCTGTTGTTCAACTTCGTCACCATCGAGGAACGCGTGCCGGCGAAGCACCCGATCCGCGCCCTGCGAACCGCTGCTGCAGCGGTCCTGTCCGAGCTGCGCAGTCGCATAGACCAAGCCTACGATCGACGTGGACGCACCGCCATCCCCGCCGAGCAGGTGCTGCGGGCGCTGGTGATCTGGTCGTTCTACGACGTGCCGAGCGAGCGGCAGCTGCTCGAAGCCCTGGAATACAATCTGCTCTTCCGCTGGTTCGTCGGTCTGGAGCTGGGCGACGAGGTGTGGTCGCGCGAAGCGTTCCGCCGCAACCGCCGACGCCTGCACGACTGCGGCGTGGTAGCCGAGTTCCTCGCGCGCTTATGCGCACGCTCGCGTGGGCGCCTGCTCGCCAATCCCCATTTCCACGTCAATCGCACCCTGATCGACGAGTGGAGCGGGCAGCAGTCGATCGACGTCTGACGGAACGACGCGGAAGGCTCCCCATTCCTCACGAGCGACACGTTCCATGCTCCATGTCATCTTTACCCATTTTTAGCGGAAACTGCATCAGCGATAGGGGCGAGCACGATGGCGATCGGCTTGGCCACGTCCTTGGCCCGGGATCGCGCCGTGGCGACGTCGTCGGCAGCGGCGATGGCCACGGCCAGGCGACGTTTTCCCAGGCAGACCGGCTTGCCGAACAGACGCAGCTGGCTCTCGGGAACGGCGAGCGCCTGCTCGAGTCCATGGAACGTGGGCACACCGGTCCCCTCGGCCAGCACGGCGACGCTGGCCGCGGCTCGCAGCAGGCGGATCTCCGGGACAGGGAGGCCGAGGATCGCGCGCGCGTGCAACGCGAACTGGCTGTACTGCTGGCTGCCGAGCGTGACCAGGCCGGTGTCGTGGGGACGCGGGCTGACCTCGCTGAAGATCACCTGGTCCGGCGCGCCGCCCGTGCCGCGGACGACGAACAGCTCGACGCCGAAGATGCCGGTGCCGCCGAGACTCTGCACCACGGTCCGGGCGATGCGCTGCGATTCGGTCCATGCCGACTCGGACATCGCGATCGGCTGCCAGGATTCCCGGTAGTCGCCGTCGATCTGGATGTGCCCGATCGGTGGGCAGCACTGGATGCCGTTCACCGCCGAGACGGTGAGCACGGTGATTTCGTAATCGAAATGGATGAAGCCCTCGACGATGCAGCGTCCGGCGCCGGCGCGGCTGCCTTCCTGGGCATAGGTCCAGGCCTTGGCGATGACCGCTTCCGAACGGACCACGCTCTGACCTTTGCCGCTGGATGACATCAGCGGCTTGATGACGCACGGCCAGCCGAGCGCCTGCGCCGCAGCGCGGAACTCATCGGGCGTGGCGACGAAGCGGTAGGGCGAGGTCGGAAGCTTCAGCTCCTCGGCGGTCAGACGGCGGATGCCTTCGCGGTTCATGGTCAACCGCGCCGCGCGGGCGGACGGCACCACCCGCCAGCCCTCGGTCTCGAGCTCGGCGAGGACGTCGGTCGCTATGGCTTCGATCTCGGGGACGATGAGGTGCGGCTTCTCGGCTTCGACCGTGCGACGCAAAGCGGCGCCATCGAGCATCGAGAACACGTGGCTGCGATGTGCGACCTGCATCGCCGGGGCATCGGCGTAACGGTCGCAGGCGATGACCTCGCAGCCGAGGCGCTGCAATTCGATCACCACCTCCTTGCCCAATTCCCCCGAGCCCAGCATCAGGACGCGGGTGGCGGACGCTGACAGCGGGGTGCCGATCGAGGTCATGCGATGCTCCGGGCGGCCGACGCTAGGACCTCCG
>JACCZE010000394.1 GCA_013696105.1 Planctomycetota bacterium
CCCACCAGCACCACGATCACCAGGTATACCAGGATGCGCGCGGCCTTGCTGGTCTTGATCGCTTCGGAATTCTGCGCGTGCGAGAGGACCTGATCCTTGACGTTGTTGTATTTGCAGTCGGACTCGAGGATCGACTTCAACGTGTCGATCGCCTTCTTCGGACGCTCCGCCGTGAGCAGCGCGTGCCACAGGGATTTGTACTCGACGATCGCGTTCTCGGTCTGGCCTTCCTGGAGGTAGGCCTTCGCCAGGTAGCGGTGCGGCTCCGGCGCGCGCGGCAGCAGATTCTTGGCGCGGTGGCAGGCATCGATCGCGCGGGGAATATCGCGGCGCGCGAGATAGGCCTGGGCCGCGGTGGTGTACGATGCGGCGGCGGCCTCGACCTGGCTCAGCTCGCCCTGCACCTGGGCGCGCTCGAATTGCAGATCCGGGTCGTCGGGCGACAGCGCGATGACCGTGTCGAGATCCTTGAGCGCCTGCGCCAGATCGCCCTGGTCCTGGGCCATCTGGATGAGCTCGAGGTAGAGTTCGACCGCGCGCGGCGCCTGATTGAGCTGGACGCAGCATTCCGCCAGCGGGCGCATGACCTCGGGGATCGGCGCCTGGCGCAGCGAATTCTCGAGCAGTTCCTTGGCCTGGGCGACTTCTCCTTGTTCGCGCAAGGTGACGGCGTCGTCGACGATCTCCTGGGCGTTCTTCGGCCGCGCGACCCCGGCGAGGACGAGCTGGGCGACGATGGCGTAGGTGTCGAAACGGGTGACGCCGACGCTCATCGCGATGGAATCGAGCGTGTGCCGTCCATCGAGGAATCTCAGGACTTTGAGCATCTCGGGATCGGTCTGGACGTTCTTGAGGTTGGCGCGCCCGTCATTGTCGACGATGAACAGCGCATCGGCATCGGTGATCACCTCGCGGATGCGTTTCCACTCGTCCATGCGCCGCGTGGCTTCCATGATCAGCTGCGTGGTCTGCACCATGGTCGCGCCCATGATGACGACCTCAAAGCTGTTCAATTCGGCGATCGGCGGACCATCGGTGAAGGTGAAGTCGCCCTGCTGCCATTCGAATACCGGGCATACCAGCTCTTCGATGCACCACGCGCACATCTCATCGAGTTCGTAGTCCGCCACGGCGCCGCCGGCGAGCAGCAGGTCCCGCAGCGGTTGACCGGTGGCCCGCTGCTGCTGCGCGATCTCGTCGGCCTTCTCGGAGGCGAGGGTCCCCTTGTGCACGAGCGCGTCGAGCAGGTAGGGCCGCCCGTTGACGTTGGGCGCGCTGCTCATCGCGACCTGGCCCTGATCGAAGTAGACGTGCACGCTGATCACGGGCCCGCTGATCGACAGCGTCCCGGTCTGGCGGTTCATGTTCAGGGTCTGGAAGATGTCCGTCAGGTTGACGGAGCTGAGCTGGCCTTGGAAACCCATGTCAGTGCATCCGGCGTGCGCTGCCCGCGAGGGGGCGTCGGGAACGCGAAAAGGTGGGTGCGATCCTCATGCTGGACTAGGGAGGATACGCCGGAATCCGCTGACAGTAAACCCCTTCCATCCACGCGGACCTCCGTGCCTGGCGCAGTGGACCGCACTCCGAACGACGATCACCGAGGTGTTCGGAGCGAACGGAACAGGGGGTCGCGACAGGACCAGTCACCGCGCTTCGAGGTCCTCTCAATCCTGAGGTGCGGAGCAACCTGAAATTGCGAGTAAGAGCGACCGTAGGGAGCGGATACTTCCCTGGCGCGGGAGGGTCCGAGGGGGCCTGGCCCCCTCGTGAAGACAGCAAGGGAAGCTTTAGTCCAGAAAATGGCGGCAGCGCCGCCCTGGACTAAAGGTTCCCGAACAGCGAGTCCAACTGGTCCTTCATCGCCTCCGAGAACCCCGCGCCCAGCGTCTGCTGCGCCTGCTCGGGCGCACGCTTCGCCGCATCGGCGAGCATGACCTCGAGCTGCACGGCGAGTTCCTTGCAGAGCACGTGGATCATGCCCGGCTTGATCGTACTGGCGAACACCGCTACCTGCAGCGTGCGCTCGCCCAGCAGGGTGATGTGGATGCTCTGGCCGCTGCCTTGGTGGAACAGGACGCGGAATTCCTTCTCTCCGAGCAGGCGAGCGACCTCGCGCGTGCTGGCGAAGCTGCCGGCGACGAGCGCGGCCAGAGCGCTGGAATCGTGATTCTGCTGGAAGCCCTGGCGGGCGACCATGTGGCCCTCCTGGTCGATCAGCAGGGTCGATTGCGCATTGGCCTTCTTCACGAAGGCGAGCAGCGCCACATTGATCTTGTCGATGTCCGCAGCGTAGAAGACCAGGCGCCGCAGCCGCAACGCCTCGTTGTCACTGACCATCGGTGCCCCCGGCGGGAACGGTGGCAGGAGCCGGGTCCGCGGGAGCGGGATCGACCGCGGTCGGCGCCACCGGCTCGCTTGCCCCGGGAAGGGGAGTGGCGGCCTCGATCTTGGCCGGAGCGGTCGGTGCTGCAGGAGGCACGGTCGCGGTGACCGGAGCCGCTGGTGCCGTGATTGCCGGTGCCGACATGGCAGATGCGGGTGGGGGTGTCGCAGCGGCGGCGTGCGATGCCGGCACGCTCGTTTCACCCATGAACATCTTCTGCATGTTGGGCGGAAGCTGGGCACGGACAGCCGGTACGAACAGGCAGAGGATGACCAGGAGGACCAGGGCGATGATGAGGAACAGCAGGATCATCACCAGCGCCTTCATCGCGCCGCCACCGCTCTTCTGCGCGTCCTGGTAGCGGCGGAGATTGGGATCCGTGGCTCCGAGATCGGGGTTCCCGCCGCCGCGTCGGTTCTCGAGCGCGGGCGGCTTCGACTTGGCGAGGTGCTTGTCCTTGGGGCTGAGGTCGGTCTCGGGCGGGATGATCGCGCTGCCCGAGGCGGGCGTCGGCGTATAGGTCGGCCTCTGCTGGGGCACTCCGGGATTGCTGGCTTGGCGCTGTGGCGCGATGACCGGACTGCCGCCCGATCCGCCGCCGGCTCCCGCGCGGGGCTGGGCCGGGCGCTGCTGCAGCCGCTGCTGACCCAGCGGTGTCGTCGATGTGCCCTGCGCGGCCGGAGGCATCGGAGGCATCGGTCGCGGGGTCGGCCCCAGCGGAGTGGGCAGCGGAGGGATCTTGTTCGCACCGCTGGCGTGCTGCACGGGCGCGCCCCCCGAGGGGCTCTTCGCCGTCTCGAGGTTGCTCGCGGTGCGACGGCGGGTGGACGCGGGCGCGTGCTCCTTGTTGAGCTTCTCGATCACCAGGCGGCTGATCTCCTTGAGCGTGGCGAACACGCCCTTGCCTTCGCGCGCCACGCCTTCGTACACCGGCGCGCCCATCGGATTCATCTTCGCATTCATGTCCGCGATGGACATGGCGGTGGGCAGATCGCGTTTGTTGTACTGGAGCACGAGCGGGACGTCATCGACCTGCAGCCCCATTTCGGCGAGGTTGTCGCGCAGGTTCTGCAGAGACTCGAGATTCTCGGCCATCTTCTCGGGTGAGGAATCGGCGACGAAGATCACCCCGTCCACACCTTGCAGCACGAGCTTGCGGGTGGCGTTGTAGTAGATCTGGCCTGGTACGGTGTAGAGCTGGAACTTGGTGCGCATGCCAGCGACCTGTCCGAGGTCGAGAGGCAAGAAGTCGAAGTACAGCGTGCGATCGGTCTCGGTGGCGATCGACACCATCTCTCCGACCGCCTCTTTCGGCGCCTTCTTGTGGATGATCTCGAGGTTGGTGGTCTTGCCGGACATGCCGGGCCCGTAGAAGACGACCTTGCAGCTCACTTCGCGTTGTCCGAAATTGATCTGAACCATGGTGCTTTTCCGATTCCGTGGCTAGGGGCGCGGGCGTCCGTAGGGGGTCGAGGTCACAGCGACAGGCGCTGGGAGATGCGATCGACGAAAGGTTTGGCTTCGAGTTGGAGCAGGGCGAGATTCGCCGAGGGATCGATGACGATCGCCAGGAACGCGGGGCCGGTGGCGACCATCAGGACGCCGCCCTGATCCGAGGCAGCGTTGAAACTGGCCATCTTACCGAGCTGGAAGGTGGACACGATCTTGCCCGCGCTCTCGAGGATGTTTCCAAGCGACGCCGCGAACTGGTTCTCGTCGGTGTTCTGCCGCAGAGCGGCAGCCATCACCAGCCCGTCGGACGAGACCAGCAGGCATCCCCCGACGCCGCGGACGCGATTGAGCTGTGCCAGGATTTCGTTCATCAGGCGGCCCCGAGATCGATGAGTGTCTGCCGGGCGCGCAGTTCGAGCATCGCCGGCCGCACGCTGACATCGGCGAGGACGACCACGCTGAAGGCGCGGTCGCGCTGGAAGGTCAGCACCTGGCCGTTGGAGCCTCCGATCACCCAGGTCGAGAGGCGATCCGCTCCCATCGTGGTGAGGGCCGCCTGAGTGGTCTTCGCGATCTCGGCGGAGAGCGCCGCGAGGAGCTCATCCTGGCCGCTGGGCAGGTTCTTGGTCAGCACCACGCGCCCATGGATGTCCGCGACCAGCGCGCCGCGGACTCCCGCTTCGGAGCACAGTCCATCGAGGGTCGCCGAGCGCGACGAGGTGGCGGCCTTGACCGCGGTGGTCAACGGTCCCTGGAACGGTTCGAGCGGCTCGTTGCCGATCGAGCTCTTGAGCACGGGGTGGGCGCCGGAAACGGCTTTGACGCCATGCAGCGTCTCGAGCTCGGTGATGCGCGCTGTGGCGGTCGGATCGTTGGGCTTGAAGGCGAGGATCTGTTTCAGATGTCGCAGGGCGCCCGGCACGTCGTTGGTCTCGACCAGGATCTCGGACAGGATCTTGTGACCGCCGTAGCTGCGGGGATCGCGTTCGATCCCCGTATGGAGCAGCTGCATCGCCTCGGAGCGTTTCCCGCGGGCGAGTTCGATCTCGGCCAGGATGACGTACGCCTGTCCATTTCGCGGGAATTCCTTGATGCAACGGCGGCAGACGTCCTCGGCCTCGTTGTCGCTACCATTGGTGGTGCGGACCAGTTCGGCGAGGCGATTGTACATCGATGCGGAGGGGAAATTCTCCACTTTCTTGCGCAGGCGTTCGAGTTCTGATTCCACCCGCGTGCTCCTCCGTGCGGCTGAGGCCGTGCTTTTCTCATCCGCATCCATGCGCGCCCGTCATCGGCCGGATCCAGGTGCACACCCGATACCCGCCGACCGACCAGAAATGCAGCCGTTGAAGCGGCTTACACCTGCTCTCTACATAGTCCGGAAACGGCACGCAGTCAAGGCGGGCCATCCATTCCAGACGTTGCCCAGCGACTCACGCAACAGTGGAAACGAATCAGGTTCCATTGGCGTCGAGGCCATCATCCTGCCTGAGGTGCGCGAACTCGTGTTCATCGTCAATGTCTCGAGCGGCGGTCGCCGTGGCGCGTGGTTGCTTGATCATTTGCGGCGCATGCTCGGTCCGCAACGCGTGCACGCCTTCGCTGAGTGCGACCTGGCATCCGTGATTGCCGACTGCCGCGCCCATTCCTACGCGGCGGTCGCATGCGGAGGTGATGGGACGGTCGCAGCGGTGCTGTCCGCCTCGCAACGCGGCGCCGCCACCGGTGCCGAGGTGCCGATCGGGATCGTCCCCCTGGGTACCGGCAACGACCTGGCGCGGACCCTGGGCTGGTCTGGAGCCGGGGACCTGGTGCTGGCGTCCTTGCGCACCGCGTCGGTGAAGCGCATCGACCGCTGGGTCTGGTCCTCGCCAGCGGGTGAGCTGGCGTGGTACAACTATTGCAGCCTGGGTTACGATGCGCGGGTGGCGCAGCGTTTCCACGCGATGCGCCGGCACCATCCCTACCTGTTCCGTGCGCCGATCGTCAACAAGGCCCTCTATGGCATGGTGTCCTTCGCGGAGGTCGGGGGCAGCATCGCCTCCGCCATGACCCTGGCGTCGGCGCAGCCGATCCCGCTGCCGGCTTGGGCCGGCGCATTGGTGTTCGCGAACATCCCGAGCTATGCCGGTGGCACCCGACTCGGTCCCGGGATCGTGCTCGACGACGGACGGGTCGATGCATTCGCTCTGCCGGGCGGTCTGGCGATGGGCCTGGCGATGGGTGGCATGCGGCAGGCACGACGTCTGGATGCGCACCGGCACCTGACGATCGAGCTGAAGCGGCCGCTGGCCATGCAGATCGATGGCGAGCCGATGATCGCTACGCCTGGCCGCTACGAGATCAGGCACGGCGGAAGCGTGCCGGTGCTCGTGGCTGGGTGACGGCTGGTTTGCGGATGGCGGAGGGTGGATGGCGGTTGGCGGAGGGTGGATGGCGGTCGGTCGTAGTCACCGATCACCGACCCTCCTCGGTCCACTACCGCCGCTTCACCACGAACGCCACATCCTGTCCGACGGCGAGGCGGGATTCCTGCGGAAACGGTTTGCCGAGCTCAGCGAGACGTTTCAGCGGGGTACTCGCATCGATGCGCATGGTGTGATCCTCGCTCACCGCGACCGAGAGGGGATCGAGGTCGGAGATGGGCCGGCCGGTCCACGGATCGAACCAGGTGAGTTGGTAGTCCCCCGTCGGCAAACCATCGAGCAGAGCGGCGCCGCGGCCCGATCCGGCAAACAGCCAGCCACGCACCTCGGCCGTGCCGGAGGTCGCGTACAGCGCGAAGGCGCGTTCGTCGGCCTCGGGGCGGCAGCGCACCGCCGCACCTCCGAGCCGGCAGGACGCGAACCGATCCGGAGGGCAGCCCTCCAGGAACCGCTGCAGTGCCTGCATCTGCGCGACCAGATCGATGGGGTAATGGTTGCGGTCGAACGCGCCGGCGCGCGCACGCGGGCGAAGCTCGCCGAACTCCTTGCCATCGTCCCAGTCCATCGGCGTGCCGGAGTGGCCCGAAAAGATCGCGCTCCAGATGCCATGGTGGTAGAGCGTGGGGTAGAGCGCGTTCGGCATCTGATCCGGTTTCGCGCGGTCGCCCGCCCCGTACTCGCTGATCACGCGCGGAGCGGAACCGATCGGAGAATGGGCATAGCTGGCGATGCCGTCGATGGTCGCCGTCCACGCTTCGGTGAGGGTGTTCAAGTTCCGCCAATGCGGATAGAAGTGGAATCCGTACAGGTCCGGGCGGGAGCCCTCGGGACCTCCGTCCCAATCGATGTTGCCGCCGCGCATGGCTTCGTCGCCGAAGCTGGTCGTGGCCGCGTGCCAGGGATGGGCGAACGGATCCCCCGGATAAGCGAGATCATCGGAGCGCGCGAGGGTGCCGCGGATCAGACGGGACGCATCGGCGAGCCAGCGCTCGCAGTCGGGATGGGCCCACCAGCCCCGCGAGCGCGAGCGGTCGCCGGCCTCATCGCCGACGCCGTCGAGTTCGTCGATCAGCACCCAGGCACCGATGGCGCGCGAGGCGCTCCAGCGCGCGATCACGTAGCGGTAGAAATTCGCCTGGTGGTCGAACAGCCGGCACTGCCAATCTTCGAGCGGTCTGCGCGGATCAGCGGCGAAGAAATCCCAGGCGCTCATCTGGGACATGAAACCGCTGAAGCCATTGAGCTTCTCGCGTCCCTGCATGTTCGCGTCGTCGAGCGGACTCCAGCCGCTCTCCTGGCCGCCCCAGGGATGCGCACGCATCTGCAGGCACTGGTGCGGCAGCGGCGACAGCAGCAGATGGACCACGGCCTCAGGCGGGGCAGCGGGATCCGTCGATCCTCCTTCGCACTGGCGGACGAGGTCGTCGAAGGCGCGCGCCCGTCCCTGGTCGTAGCATTGGAACGACGACCATTCGCAGCCGCTGGCGCGCGCGATGCGCGTCCAGCCTTCGGCCGATCGCCAATGCTCGCCCCGGTCATGGTGGACGAGCAGGAATTCCCACGGCGCCATCCATTGGTTGAGCAGGTTGAATCCCCCATCGCGCATCGCCGGGAACAGTTCCGTGTCGCGATCGATCCATTCGCCCCACGGATCGGTCGCAGCCGGCGTGCCTGCCACCCAGGCCCGGCAGGCACCGAACAGACGGATGGCCCGCGAGGTATCTCCGGCGCGCAGCTGGCGCAAGAATCCTGGCGTATCGCCGGGCCCAGGCGCCACCAACGGCCCGGTGATACGCGCATCGATGCGTGCCCGCAGGATCGTCGGCACGGCCACCCGCGCACGCACCGCTGCGCCTCCGCGCGCGAAGCACCCGTCCCAGGTGGCGTCAGCCTTCCAGTCTCCATCCGAGCGGGGCGACCAGCGCACACAAAAACGCCAGGCCCCGGCGGGTTTGTCGCGCATGGCGAACGCGCAGACCGTGACAGCGACGGCTTCCGACGCGGTGCGCTTGGAGAACGTCACATCGCAGCGCAGGAACCGGCCATCGCGGTCGGCGTCGTACGCGTCGTGGATCTGCGTTTCCGGCAGCATCGATGCCGCCGTGAACTCGGACGGGGGTTCGAGGGTCAGTTCACAGACCTCGAAGACCGCCACCTGGCGCACGTCATCCGCTTGTGCCGCTGTCGCCTGGCCGGCGGCCGCGCACAGAAGGGCCATCAACGCCCAGCGGGCGCATCTTCCCGATCGGAGCGACGGGCCGTGCATCAGCACCGGCACCGGTCTCACCAGCCGCTGAGCTTGTCCGGATCGATGGACAGCAGGAACTCGACGTTGGTGCGGTAGTTCTTCAGCTTCGAACGCAGGAATTCGATCGCGTCCTGGCCATTGCGATCGGCGAGGAACTTGCGCAGCGACCAGACGCGCTTGAGTTCGTCCTCGTTCTTGATCAGCAGCTCGTCCTTGCGGGTGCCCGACTGGGCGCAATCGACCGCGGGGAAGACCCGGCGGTTCGCCAGGCGGCGATCGAGGACCAGCTCCATGTTGCCGGTACCCTTGAATTCCTCGAAGATGACCGTGTCCATCAAGGATCCGGTGTCGACGATCGCCGTCGCGAGGATGGTGAGCGAGCCACCGTTCTCGATGTTGCGCGCCGCGCCGAAGAACTGCTTGGGTTTGATCAGCGCGTTCGAGTCGATGCCGCCCGAGAGGATGCGTCCGCTGTTGGGCGCCTCGGTGTTGTATGCGCGCGCGAGGCGCGTGATCGAATCCAGCAGGATGACCACGTCCTTGCCGCGCTCGACCAGGCGCTTGGCCTTGTTGATGGTGATCTCTGCGCATTGCACGTGGCGCGACGCATGCTGGTCGAAGGTCGATGCGATGACCTCTCCCTTCACGCTGCGCTGCATGTCGGTGACCTCTTCCGGGCGCTCATCCACCAGCAGCACCATCAGCACGACTTCGGGATTGTTTGTGGTGATCGCCTTGGCGATCTTCTGCATGTAGACCGTCTTGCCGCACTTCGGCTGCGCGACGATCAGGCCGCGTTGGCCTTTGCCGATCGGGGCGACGAGGTCGATGATGCGCAGGCTCAGATCGGTGGGGTCGCCCGGCAGCTCCATGAACAGGCGGTCGTGGGCGTGCAGTGGGATGAGGGATTCGAAATCCTGCACCGGCGTGCGCTTGTCCACCGGCTCGCCCATCACCGTCTGGATCGAGAGCAGCTGCGGACAGCGTTCGTTGCCGCGCGGAGCGCGCGCCATGCCGGTCACGTGCATGCCGGCCTTGAGCCCGTACTTGCGCAGCTGCTGCAGCGCGATGAAGGCGTCGGTGTTCACTGGCAGGTAGTTGTTGATCGCGGAGCGGATGTAGCCGTTCTGGTCCTTGAACAGCTCGATGTAGCCTTCGACCTCGATCTCATCGGCGCGACCGCCCGCGACGCGGCGCAGGATCTCGCAGATGAGGTCGTGCTTCTTCAGCCATTTGACGTCACGCACCTCGAGCTTGTCTGCTTCGCCCTGCAGGTCGGGAAGGATGCGCTTCAGGTAATCGTCGAGATCGATCTTCACCGGCGGCCGGTTGGGATCATTCACATTGGGGCCCTGCCCTGGTCCCTGGCCGGGGCCCTGCCCCTGCTGGTTGCCCTGCTGCTGGAAGCGGTCGCCGTCGCGCCGCTGATCGTTCCCGCGGTCATTGCGCTGGTCGCCATCACGGCGCTGATCGTTTCCGCGGTCATTGCCACGGTCGTTGCGGTCGTTGCGCTGGTCGCCATGGAATCCGCGCTGGTCGCGCTGTCCCTGGCCTGGGCCATTGCCGCCCTGGCGGTGGTCGAATCCCTGGTGGTCGCGGGGCTGTTGGGGCTGTTGGGTCTGTTGCTGGCGGGGGGGCGCGGCGCCCTCGTCCTGGCCATCGTCGTCGCCGCCCGAATCGGCTTCAGCGGGCTGCTCCTTCTTGCGCAGCGACGACAGGTCGACGCCCAGCTGCCGGGCGAGGATGGTCTTGGCGTAGGCGGCGAGCAGCGTGGGGTCGCCGCTGTTGTCGACCGCGAGCGAGCATGCCTTGCGGCGCGCATCGGCATTGCCGATCGCGGTTTCACGACGGATCAGTTCGGCTTCGTCCCAGCCGCGTTCGGCGACGCGTGCGATGCGTGCTTCGCGGGAGGCGCGCACGTAGATGCTCGCGGTGCAGAGTTCTCCCAGGCCGAGTTCGTGCAGCAGCCCGGCGTCGACAACGACGAAATTGCCAGACTTCTTGACGACGGCCTTGACCTTCGCGGAGAGCTTGGGGTGGACGATGGCGTTGAGCTTGGCGGTCGCATCGGCATTGGCGAACGCCTTGCCCGCGAGCTTGCGGCGATCGATCTCGCCTTCGCCGGTGAGGATGTCGTCGCCGAATTCCTCGACCAATTTACGCTTCACCGGTGTCGTCTCGATGAGCTCGTGGCCGAGTTCGTCGACGTTGACCAGCTGCGCGCCCAGGCCAGCGAGCTGACGCGCCAGCGCGCTCTTGCCGGCGCCGGGTTCGCCGGTGACGCCGATGACCACGGTCTTCTCGGGCGGAACGACCAGGGGATTGTCCGGTGACTGCGTCGCTGCCGGCTCGCGCCCGCCGCCGTCGTTGGCATCGCCACTGTCGGCGCCGTCATCGGCGGAGCCGTCGTCCTCGTCTGCGACCGGGGATGCTGGCGCGCCCTTGGCGGGACCCCCGCGCCGGCGATGTCGCCCGCCACGCGTGGCGGCGACGGGATCTTCGGAGCGGTGACCATCGACGGCGATGGGAGGGACGGACGCGAGCGGCTGGAGTTTGGGATGCATGGGTCTTCAGGGTGCGAGGGACGGAAAGGGGTGTCGGGCGATCGGGATGCCGATGGACGCAGGGAGACGCAGCGGGGACACCAATATCCCGCGCGCAGGTGTCAGTTTGGCATCGGGACCAGCCTGGCAATGGCCGAAAGGCTCAAAATGGACATCGCGTGGTCGGCTCACGAGACCTCGAGCCAGGTTCTGCCGGTGCGCGCGGCGGCGATCAAGGCCACATCGAGCTTCCAGGCGCCGACCATCGCGTCGCGCAGCGCGTCGGCAGCCTTCGGGGCGACGCCGAGTTCTGCTTCGATCAGCAGCTCGTCGTGGATCTGCAGGATCAGACGGGCGCCATCGGGCAGCATGCTCTCGCAGCGCAGCATCGCGCGCTTGATCAGGTCGGCGGCGCTGCCTTGGATGGTGCTGTTGAGCGCGATGCGTTCACCCTGCAGGCGTTCGTTGCGGTTGGAGCTGTTCAGCTGCGGGATGTACCTCCGGCGGCCGGCCATGGTCTCGGTCCAGCCGCGGCTGGTCGCCTCGGCGATGACCTCGTCGATGTAGGCGCGCACGCGAGAGAACCGCGCGAAGTAGCCATCAATGAACTTCTGGGCCTGCGGGCGTGGGATTCCCAGCAGCTGACCGAGGCCGAACGCGCTCTGCCCATAGATGATGCCGAAGTTGATCGCCTTGGCCGCGTGCCGCTGCGCGGGCGACACCGATGCCTCGTCGATGCCGTTCACCTGCGCGGCGACGTAGCGGTGGATGTCGACGTCGCCGGCGAACGCGGCTGTGAGCGTGGGATCGCCCGAGAGGTGGGCGAGCACGCGCAGCTCGATCTGGCTGTAATCGGCGGCGATGAACACGTGGCCGTCGGGCGCGATGAACGCGCCGCGGATTTCGCGGCCGAGATCGCTCTTCTTGGGGATATTCTGAAGGTTCGGTTGATCAGAGCTGAGCCGGCCGGTCTCGGTCCCCGTCTGCTTGAAGCGGGTGTGGATGCGACCGGTCTTCTCGTTGATGTATTCCGGCAGCCGGGTCAGGTAGGTACCGATCAGCTTCGAGAGCTGGCGGTACTGCAGCAGCAGGTCCGGCAGCTCGTGGTGGTGCCTGAGCGCCTCGAGCACCGCGGCGTCGGTGGACGGTCCGCTCTTGGTCTGGGTGATGACCGGCAGCTTGAGCTTCTCGAACAGGAGCTCTGCGACCTGTTTCGGGCTCGCGGGATTGAACGTCGAGCCCGCGTGCGCGCGGATCGAGACCATGGTCTGTTCGAGGTAGCTCTCGAGGTGTCGTTGCGTGGCGGCGAGGACCGCGCGATCCGTGCGCAGTCCAGCACTCTCGATGTGCGCCAGGCAGCGCGCCAGAGGCAGTTCCTGGCCGCGGTAGACCTCGAGCAGGTGCGCCTCGTCGAGCTTGGGCTCCAGGGCGAGCGCGAGCCGCCACGCGCAGCTCGCGTCCTCGCAGGAACCCTGCGCGGTGGAAGCGACCGCGACCACCGCGAGCGAGGGATGGTTGCGGGGATTGAGCGGCCCGGCCGACGGAGTCTTCTCTTCGCCCAGGAACACCTTGGTCAGGTAGTCCAGCGAATGGCTCTCGCGCGACGGGTCGAGGAGCCAGCTCGCGAGCATCACATCGCCGTCCAGGCCTTCGAGGCGGATGCCGTGGCGAGCGAGCACGCGCAGCGCGTGCTTGGAATCGTGCGCGACCTTGGCGACGCGCGGATCTTCGAAGAACTCCTTCAGCAGGGGCTTGGCCGACTCCCAGGGGACGGTCGCATGATCGACGCCTTGCAGCGGCAGGTAGGCCGCTTCGAGTCCGTCGGGATCGGCGCCGCCGCCGAAGGAGATGCCGACGAGCTCGGCGTTCAGCGGGTCGAGCGACGTCGCCTCGATGACGATGGAGCAGCGCGGCGTGGCACTTCCGCGGATCGCCGTGAGCCAGGTGCGCAGCGTCTCGAGCGACAGGATGTGGAAGCGCGTCTTGGTGGTCTGAGCCTTGATCAGCGCTGGGAAGAATCGCGCGCGGCTGAAACCGAACGACGCGTACACGGCTTCCTCGCCAGCGAATTCACGGTCGATGCGCAGCGACTCGATCGCTGGCAGGCCGGGCACATCCACCAGCGAGATCAGTTGGCAGGTCAGGGCGCGGCGGGGGATGAAGTCGACGACGTTCTCCTTGAGCTTGCCCTTGAGCTTGTCCACGTTCGCGAGGACGTTCTCGAGCGTGGCGTATTCGGCGAGCAGCTTCACCGCCGTCTTGGGACCAACGCCCTTGATGCCGGGGACGTTGTCCGAGCTGTCGCCCATCATGCACAGGTAGTCGATCACCTGCCGCGGGGTCAGGCCCTTTTCCGCTAGGAGCTCTTCGGGGCCGCGCAGCTCGTCCTTGCCCGGATCCCAGGTGCGGATGCGCTCGGACAGGACCTGATCGATATCCTTGTCGCGCGAGCAGATCCGCGTGTCCATCCCCTTGTTCGCGGCCTGCTTGGCCAAGGTGGCGAGGATGTCGTCGGCTTCGTAGCCGGGAACCTTGAGCATCGGGACGCGTGAGGCGGCGCACAGCGTCTCGACATCGGCGATCTGCCGACCGAGCGCATCCGGCATGGGGTCGCGCTGGGCCTTGTAGTCCGTCGAGAGGGTGTGGCGGAAGGTGTCTGCCGCGTCGTCGAAGACGCATGCCCAATGGGTGATCGCGGCATTATTGCGTAGCGACAGGAAGAGGTTCGCGAACGAGAACGTGACGCCGGTCGGCCGCCCGCCCGGCCCGATCAAGGGGGGCATGGCGAAGAAGAAGCGGTAGGCGTAATAATGGCCATCGATGATGGCCAGGGTTTCAGCCGGCATGCATCCAGCCCGCGCAGCGGGCACTCGGAAATCTGGGTTTTGGGGGCTGTCCGAGATCGCCGGGTCAGGAGGCCCTGACCGGCTCGACCTATCCGATCCACGGACAATGGATCGGGCGCGCTGGGCGTAACACCAGCCGTTACCCCACTCTCTGGAGCGGTCGTTGAAGTCAATGCGTTGCCCCACCGCCCCGATCCGTACGCCGTGATCATGCGTGATTCTCGTCCCTTGCTGCCTCCCGGCCGTCGTGTCACCGTCCAGCTCGCCCAGGGTCCGGTGTACCGTGGAGCTGTGCGGCGTTCGCTCGACGGTTGGCTGGTGATCGAAACCGACGCTGGTCATGTCCTGCTCAATCTCGACCACATCGCCGTGATCAGCCAGGACGCTCCCGCGCCAGGCGAGGATGATCAGGAATCCGACAGCGACCAGCTGCCGCGGCCGCGATCAGCCGATCATCCGCGCCCGGTGTCCCGCGCTCCCGGCCGGGCATGGAACGATGCCGATCTCAAGCAGCTCGCCGACGCATTCCTCGACGGTCAGGACGACGCCGCGCTGGCGACCCGCTACAACCGCACCCGCGCCCAGCTCAAGCAGATGCGCCTCGGCTTCGAATGCGCGCGCGGCAACCTCGTCGAGGACCAGATCCCGCCCGTCGCCGCGACCTGGATCCAACGCTGGCAGCGCGTCCTGCTCGCGCGGTGATAGGGAACGTCCCGACGTCCGACGTCCGACGTCAAAACAACCAGATCCATGGCGGTAAGTGCTCTCTCAGGAGGGTTTGGTGGTTGATCTAGAATTTGGATAAGCGTGCGAACGACCCCGGAGGGTTCCAGGGAGGGGTCACAGGGGGCATGGCCCCCTGGACAAAAAGTCAGGCTTCGTGGATTCCCGCCATGATAGCGACCGCAGGTCGCGGCGGGGATCCACGAAGACGAATGGCCCCCTGGAAACAAAAAGCGTTTTGAGAGATTGGCGGAAAATGGCGACGCAGTCGCCCCGCCAATCTCTCAAAAATCGCGCTGCACGATGAACTCCGCGAGCATCCACAGACGGTCGCGATGCGGCCCAGCAGGGAATGCGTCGAGGTGCGCCTGCGCGGTCTTCACGTGCTCGCGCGCGGTGACCAGCGCGTCCTCGATCGCGCCGCTGGCGGAGACCAGCGTGCGGATCGCATCCACGTCCTGCGGCGTGAAGACGGAGACCAGCTGCTGCTCGAGCTGCGGACGCTGCGCGCGATCTGCCCGCTTGAGCAGGCGGATGATCGGCAGGGTCAGGCGGCCACGCTCGATGTCGGTCGCGAGGGTCTTGCCGACCTTGAGCGGATCGCCGCTGAAATCGAGGCAATCGTCGACGATCTGGAAGGCGATGCCGCACGCGAGCCCGTAGCCGGCTGCCGCCCGTCGCTGAGCGGGATTCCCGCCGACAGCGCCGAGCTCGCCCGCCAGTTCGGTGAGCGCCGCGGTCTTGGCGTAGATGATGCGGCCGTACTCCTCCTCCGAGAGCGACACGTCGCGCGCGGCGCATTGCTGATGGAGCTCGCCGCGGCAGACGATGTTGGTGGTCTCGGTGAGCCGCGACATCACCGGCGGATCGCCCATCGCCGCGACCAGGTTGAATGCATGCGTGTAAAAATAGTCGCCGAGCAGCACGGCGGTGGTGTTGCCGAAGCGGATGTGTGCCGTCGGCTTGCCGCGGCGCGTATCGCTGTCGTCGATGAGATCGTCGTGGATGAGCGTGGCGGTGTGGATCATCTCCAGCGCCGCACCGAGCCTCTGATGGCGTTCGGTGACGTCGCCCAGGGTTTCGGCGACCAGCAGCACCAGTGCCGGACGCAGCATCTTGCCGTGGAACGAGCCCAATTCGTTGATCAGCCCGTCGACGCGAGCCTCTGGGCTCGACAGCGACTCCGCCATCTGGCGTTCGACGGCCGCGAAGTGATCCTTCAGCCCTTGGAAGGCCTCGATCATTCCCGCGGTCCGTCGCTCTCCCCGGCGCTCGGCTTAGGGGTGGCGGAGATGGTCTTGGCGATCTCCTGCAGCGAGCGGCCGAGGGCATCGACGCTCACCGGCTTGCGGATGCAGGAGACGATCTGCGGATTCAGCCGCGCCAGCTCTTCGACGCGGTCGAATGGCTCGTACGCGCTGACGATGACCACCCGGCTCTCGGAGAGCTCGGGACGGCGCAGCAGCTCCTGCAGCACGGCGAAGCCGTCCATGCCAGGCATCATGATGTCGAGCAGCATGATGTGCGGCTGGAGGGTGCCGACGGCGATGCAGGTGTCGACGCCATTCACGGCTTCGTGGATGGCGGCATCGGGCAGGTAGCGCTCGGTGACCTTGCGTAGGAGCAGCACCACATCTGGATGATCGTCGGCGATCAGGATGTTGAGCTTATTGCCGACCGCCTTGCGGCGGACGCCGCCGGCGAGCACGTCGGGCATCCCGAACGAGCGGCAGAATTCCTGGAGGTCGACCGGTTTCACGCGGAAGTGGCCGCTCGGAAGGCTGTACGCCTTCAGGTGCCCGCCGATGATCCAGCGGTACACGGTCGTGCGACTGACGTTGCAGCGTTTGGCGACTTTGCCGAGACTGAGGTGTTCGTCTTGGGTCATGGAGGAGTGCGGCGCCTTGGAAGGCTTGTATAGGGGGGCGGCATCGCCGCAAGTGCAACACCTGGAACGCGGCCGGGTGGCAATGAGCCTCGCTCCCGGTAGCGTCGCGACGATGCGCGTCCTGATCGTGCGCCTGGGAGCGTTCGGCGACATCATCCACACGCTGCCGCTCGCCGCCGACCTCGCCGCCGCGGGGCACGCGGTGACCTGGCTGTGCGAAGATCGCTGGATGCCGATCATCGACGGAAGCCCGGCGATCAGCCGCATCGTGCCGCTGCCACGCAAGCTGTTGCGCTCGCACGAGGTTCCGCTCACGCACAAGCTCCGCGCCCTGCGCCGGGTCGTGCGCGCGCTGCGCAGCGAGCGGTTCGACGCCGTCATCGATGCCCAGGGCCTGGCGAAGAGCGCGGGATGGGCGGCGTTCAGCGGCGCGCGCCTGCGCGTCGGCCATGGATGCGCCCGGGCTCGCGAGGGAAGCTGGCTGGTATCGCAACGCCGCGCTCCGTTGCAGGCAGTCCATGTCATCGATCAGCAGCGCGCCCTCGCTCTGACGCTGGGCGTGAGGCCGTCTGGTGGGTGGCGATTTCCGCTGCCCGCCTGGCGGGGGGAACGCGATCGGGCAAGCCAGTGGCTCGCGCGCGAGCGCATCGCGCGCCCATGGGTGCTGAATGTCGGCGCCGGCTGGCCGACCAAGGTCTGGCCCGAAGCGCGCCAGTCCGAATTGCTCGCGCTGCTGCGTGGAAGCGGTCACACGGCAGTGCTGGTGTGGGGCAACGACGCCGAACTGGCAGCCGCCCGGCGCATCTGCGCGGCTGCGGGACACGGTGCCGTCGCACCGCCGACGACGATTCCCCAGCTGGGCGGGCTGCTCGCTCACGCCGAGGTGGTGATCAGCGGAGACACCGGACCCCTGCACCTGGCACTCGCGCTCGGTGTGCCCGCGGTCGGCCTGTTCGGTCCGGTCCCGGCCGAGCGCAATGGCCCTCGGGGCCGGGGATATCGCACGCTCCAGGCCCCCGGGGCTGCGTGGGAGCGCCGCGACGTTTCCAAGGTCGACATGGCGGCGATCAGCGCGGAAGCGGTGCTCGGCCAGGCCCGTGCGGCGCTGTCGCGGATGGGCGCCTGATGGCATACGCCCTGCAACCGAGCCTGCGACCGCTGCCGCCGTGGTTCACGCGCGTCCTCGCGCTCGCGGCGATCATCGTCGTCGTCCTGGTGCTCGGACTGGCCAGCCAATCGCGGCGGACTCCGCCGCGATTGGTGCTCAGCGGTCCCCATCACGACCTGGAATATGCGCGCATGGTCGAGCGCATGGTGGCATCGGCGAGGACCCGGGTGTGGATGTCGATGTTCGTCGTGCGGCTCGACGAGGATGGTCCGGTCATGCAGCTGATGAAGGCGCTGGCCGCCGCTTCCGCGCGCGGAGTGCGCGTGCAGGTGTGCCTGGATCTGGGCAGGGTCTACAGCACCGGGGAGGTCGACCCCAAGCATGATGCGCCCTTGGCCTGGCTGCGTGCACACGGTGTACGCGCGCTGGTGGACGAGCCCGGCCGGACCACCCATGCGAAGGTGCTGATCGTCGACGACGAGCGGGTGGTGATCGGCAGCCACAATTGGACGCGCGACGCGCTCACCGGGAACCGCGAGGCCAGCGTCGTGCTCGAGGATCGCGAAGTGGCCGCAGCGCTGTCAGAGTTGCTGGCGGGGATTCCCGGGTGGGACCGGGATCACTGAGCAAATTAAGCGGTTCAGATCCGTCAGATCACACGCTCGGCGAAGACCATGCGGCCGTTGGACGTCGCATGGGTGCGCATAACCGTCGCGCGCACCGATTTCCCGATGTGATCCGCGGCTCCATTGACCACCACCATGCTGCCGTCGTCCAGGAACCCGATGCCCTGCCCCTTGCCTTCGCCCGGCTTCTCGATCGTGATGGAGATGACCTCGCCCGGCTTGGCCGCAGGGGCGAGCACCGACGCGAGTGCCGCGAGATCCACGATCGGCACGCCCTCGGCCTCGGCCACCCGTACGAGATCGCGATCGCCAGCGAGCAGCGTCGCGCTCTCCAGACGCGCCAAGCGCACGAGCAGATCGCCGAGATCCGGCGAGTTCGGGATTTCGGTCTCGTCGATCTCGACGCGTGGATTGCCCAGGGCGCGGATGTCCTTCAGGCCTTCGAGCGCGCGCGTCGCGCGCGCGGCTTCGACCGGGTCAGCCGAACGCGCCGTGGTTTCCAGGCGCGCGATGACCGAGCGGTGCACGAGCAGGCGGTTGGCGAACAAGCCGGTCTTCAACAGCGCCGGCAGTCGCGAATCGGAGAGGATGGCCGAATCGAGGACCA
>JACCZE010000398.1 GCA_013696105.1 Planctomycetota bacterium
ATCGCCGCGCCGACGGCTTCTCCCTGCAGCGGGCGGAAGCGGTCGAAACCCCAGAACTTTCGCAGGGCTTCGCCGGGCTCGATCGGAGCGCGGGAACGTCCAGGGTTCAGGGGCCCGCCGCCCAGGGTCCGCACCGGAGCCATTCCGGTCACGTCTGGCAGCAGCTCCTCATCGGGAGCGAAGCCGGAATCCCCATCGCTGGAGTCCCGGCTCGGCGCCATCGCCCGCACAGGTATATGCGATTCATCGCTCGGGAGTGACGACAGGCCGGACACGCCTGCACCGTAGGATGACCCTCCCGTCGTCAATCGGCAACGATGGAGAATGGCCGGCCCGCTGCACGAAGCGTATCTTCTCATCGAATGGCAACAGCACGGAGCGCATCACCACCAGCATCGGCTGCAACGTGGGTGGCACTTGGCCGAAGCCCATGTCCGGATCGTAGCGGGTGACGCCAATGAGCGAGCCATCCCGCCACAGCTCACAGCGACCGGTCATGCCTTCGAGCACGATGGTCCAGGAATTGCGCGCGTATTGGAATGGTATCTGCAAAGGCCGCACGATCCGTGAGTATATCGTCTGCCGCCGGCATCACGCTGGATCAAGGCAGCAGCATTCGACATCCGAGAGCCGACTAACGGGATTGATGGAGGCCGGGCTCGTCGTCGCTGTATAATGAACTAGCTACGAGGTGCACCATGGATCGATCCGCCCTGCTCATGCTCGCCGTAGGTGCCATCGTGGTCGCGGGCCTCGCCGCGGTGCTGATGACGGCGCTGTTCAGCCGCACCCACGCCATCGGTTACCTGCGCAGCAATGCACACGGATACCGTTCGACGACTACCGGCAGTGAACATCCCGGTAGCACCCGAGAGCATCGATGGAGTAATGAGGCTCCGCCGGCTTCCAGGACCGAACCTGGTCAGATCACGCCGGTGTATCCCGCGAATGCGGGTACCCCCGTCGGAGGCCAGCCATGACCGCCCTCGCCATCTACCTGCTGATGGGCATCGGTCCGGCAGTGATCATCGTCGTGCTGGCCTGGATCATCGCCTTCGAGGGTACCCGTCACGATCGTGGTCTTGACCGTGGCGACTCCGATCAGCCGACCGTTCCCCCCATCCGATAGGCCAATGGACCGAATCCGAAATACGTTCGGAACTGGCGGCTGAAGAAGTGCTGGGAAGAGAAGCCGCACGCTTCGCTGACCTCGCGGACCGATTTCCACCGTCCATCCGACTCCTCCTTGAGCAAGCGCAGCGCCAACCGCAAGCGCATCGTCACGATGAAGTGCTTGAGACTCGTTCCCGTGACGTCGCGGAAGATCGCATTCAGACGACCCGGCGAGAGGGCCAGCGACCCAGCCAGGGCGCCGACCCGCCAGGGGTATGCAGGCTGATCTTCGATCCGCTGGCAGAGGCGCTGGATCCGGGGGTCACGCCGCACCGAAATCTCGCGCGTCGGCAGACGGGTCGAGCGGGCACGTCGTCGCGCGAAGGCGGACAGGGCGGCGATGAGCTTCACCAAAGCACGCTCCAATCGCCACGGTTCGGAATCATCGCTGGCGGTGGACGGGTCGATGCGCGCGAGGTCGCGATACGCCGTCCATACCGCTGGAGCCTCCCTACGTGAAAAATGCAAAGGGACCGGTAGGGGCGACTCGTGCGCGCGGAAATCCCATCGCCACGCCTCAGCCAACTGCGCTGGAGGCGGACGGAACGAGAAATGACAGAACCAGAACGCCATGCTCGCCTGGGCTTCCGAAACCACCGCGGTGACCGATGGGGGCAGGATGACGAACTCGTCTTTGGCGGCGATGATGCGCTCCCCACCAGCGAATTCCCACTGCGCTCGACCAGCACGAACCCAGAAGATATCCCAATCCGGGTATAGCTGGGTGACGGGCACGGTACCGGGTCGCCAGACATAGGCGCCATGGCGCAGGGAATAGAACGGGATTCCGGACGGCATCGTCGCGACCAGATTGGACACGGCTGCGTCGGTGGTGGCCATGGCCCATCCTCCAGTCGGTTTGTGCAAAAAACAACCAGTTCCCCCAAAGACACGGCCATCAGTGGGGTTATCCTGCGGCAACCGCGGAGGTTCGCATGCAGCTCACACCCGAACAGGTCTCGTCCTACGCAGTCAACGGCTACCTGGTGGTCGACGGCCTGATTGCGCCCGGACAGATCGCGGCTCTCAAGAGCCGACTGGACGCCATGGAGGAATCGGCGCTCGCGGCGCGCGAGACCGCGGTCACCTATCAGGTCGAGAAGGGCGTCGCCGTCGCCGCCAAGCCATCTCTACGCAAGTTCGACGAGCCGGCGCGCAACGATCCCGCCTTCCTCGCGGTGGTGTCGACGCCAGCGATCCTCGACGTCGTCACCGAACTCACTGGCGGCGGTCCTGGCATCATGATGTACAGCGATCAAGTGTTCATGAAGCCGGCCTTCTGCGGCTCCGAGAAACCGCTGCACCAGGACAACTCCTACTTCAAGGTCACCCCCAATACCGCGGGCATCACCTGCTGGATCGCGTTGGACGATGCGACGTTGGAGAACGGCTGCCTGCACTACATTCCGGGATCGCATAAGCTGGGCTTGGTGAAGCATCGCGAGCTGAAAGACACCCCCCACCTCACTCCCGATGTGGACTTCGCGTTGCCGGAGCAGGTCGCCGTTCCGGTGCCGGCTGGCGCCTGCATCTTCCACCACCTGCTGGCGATGCACAGTTCCAAGACCAATGCGAGCGCGTTTCCGCGCCGCGCGTACGCGGTCCATTACGCAAACCGCTCGGCAGAACACAGCGTGCGTCCCTGGGAGCAGATGATCCCGCTACGCTGACCGGCAGCGGCGCGGCTTCGGCCCTGCACCTCGATCGGAAGCGACCACCATCGGCCGATGCCGACTGGGTCACAGCCCGTCTTCGTCGTGCTCATCGCAGCGCGGTCAGGCGCATCACTTCCAGGCGAGCAGGAACAGCGCGATCATGCCCAGCGCCAATCCGATATAGGCGACCGGAGTGAGCACTTCCTTCAGGAGCAAGAGCCCGAGCACGTTCGCCACCACCAGGCCGGTCATGGACAGCAGCCCCATGGTGCGGCCGAGCGGTACCGTGGTGAATGCGTACAGCATGCCGAACATCGCGATGGTGCGGATGATGAAATAGATCGCGAACCACACCGAGACGAAGGTCGCGACGCAGAACGCCTGACCCTTCATATAATACCGCGCCATGAAGTCGCTGGTCGAGAACAACAGCTGGGAACCGATGATCACCCAGAGGGTCTTGTCCATGGTCGCACGCTAGCGCGCCGATCGAGCGATCCAGGGAGGAGGGACGGAAGTGGCAGAGGGCGGATGTCGAATAGCGGATGGCATCGCCGATCAGGCTCCAGGCGCCAATCCCGCTCCGCCGACATGCTCGGTCTGACCGGATCGGCGAACGCCGGGTCGATCCGTGGAACTCTCGTTCAGGGAATCACGATCCCGAGCTGCTTGCAGATCTCGGCCTTCACCGCGTTCGGTTCGGCCTTGCCGCCGGCGACCTTCATGGTGACTCCGACCAGGCGGCCGATCGCCGCGGTCTTGCCGCCCTGGACATCGGCGACGACCTTGGGCTCCTGCGCGAGGGCCTGCTTCACCCATGCGGACAACTGACCGGCATCCTGCACCTGGATCATGCCCTTGGCGGTGAAATAGGATTCCGGGTCGGCCTTGGTGGCGAACAGCTCGGTGCATTCCGCCTTGGCGACCACGCGCGCCACCGTGCCGGCATCGACGAGCTTGATCAGTTTCGCCATCGCTGCGATCGGCGCCGCCTCGGTGAGCGGCAGATGGCGTTCGTTCGCCAGCCGCATGGCTTCCTCACGCGTCCAATTGGCGGCGAGCTTGGGTTTGACCCCCTCCTGGACCAGTGCCTCGAAGTAGTCGGCGATCGGCGCTTCGGCGGTCAGTTCATGGGCGATGGCGCGCTCGAAGGCGAATCCCTTCATGAAGCGCCCCTCGCGTACCCGCGGCAGTTCGGGCATCTTCGCGCGGATCGCGTCGATGCGGTCCTGCGCGATGACCAGCGGCGGCAAATCGGGATCGGGGAAGTAGCGGTAATCCGCCGCATCCTCTTTGCTGCGCATCAGGCGGGTGACGCGCTGGTCCGGATCCCAGAGCTTGGTCGCCTGCTTGATCTCGGCGCCTCGGCCAGCGCGATAGAGCGCGATCTGATCCTTGATCTCGTGCTCGATCGCCGATTCGACCGCGCGGAAGGAATTGAGATTCTTGATCTCGACGCGGGTGCCGAATTTCTGCTGGCCCTTCGGCCGCACCGAGACGTTGGCATCACAACGAAGACTTCCTTCCTGCATCTCGCAGTCGGACACGCCCACCCATTTGAGTGCGCGCTTGAGCTCGATGAGGTAGGCGTAGGCCTCGGCCGCGCTGCGCAGGTCGGGATTCGAGACGATCTCGATCAGCGGCACGCCGGCGCGGTTGAGGTCGACCTCGGACCAGGGTCCGGAATCCTGGTGGATGAGCTTGCCCGCATCCTCCTCCATGTGGATGCGCGTGAGCCCGATCACCTTTTCGGTCCCGTCCTCGAGTTCGATATGGATGGTCCCACCCAGGCAGTACGGCTCGTCGTATTGGCTGATCTGATACCCCTTGGGCAGATCCGGATAGAAGTAGTGCTTCCGGTCGAACTTGCTGTGGTGGCGGACGTCGCCCCCTACCGCGAGAGCGGCGGTGATCGCCAACTCGACCGCGTGCCCGTTGATCACCGGCAATGCGCCCGGCAATCCCAGGGTCACGGTATCGACCTGGCTGTTGGGTTCGCGTCCGAACACCGTCGACGCTCCGCAGAACATCTTCGACGTGGTCTTGAGCTGGCAGTGGACTTCGAGGCCGATCACTGGTTCGTAGTCGGACATGGTGTGCTCGGGCGGGCATCCGCGGTTCGGAGGTCTGATACGGCAGGCTCTGGCGGCTGGTACGCTGGTCGGAGGGCGATTGTCTCACCGGCGACGGGGCCACACTGTAAACCAGGCGCAGCGCAGTCCAGCAACGCCAGATCGGTCAGCCATGCCCTCGGACATCACCCCCAGCCAGCGCCCCGGCGAAATCGACTCGCTCCTGCAGTGGGATGCGCACGGACTGGTGACCGTCGTGGCCCAGGCGGCGGACACCCGCGAGGTGCTGATGGTCGCCTTCGCGAACCGCGCCGCGCTCGCCCAGACCCTCGCGACCGGCGAGGCCACCTACTTCAGCCGTTCGCGTCAGGCGCTGTGGGTGAAGGGCGAGACCAGCGGGTACCGGCAGCGGGTGGTCGAGGTCAGATCCGACTGCGACGGCGATTGCCTCCTGTATCTGGTCGAGGCCCCCGGTCCCGCGTGCCACCAGTTGCGGCGCAGCTGCTTCTCGCACCGCGTCGACCGTGACGGCAGCGTGCATACCGACCGACCCGTGATCGCGTGAGCGTTCCGCACAGAGCCGGCCAGTGAAGACCCTGCAGGTCTCGCGCGCGACCGCGCGCTTCCTCGCCGATGGCCATCCCTGGGTGCGGCCGGATCGCTTCACCAAGGGGCTCGAACGGCTGGGAGTGGGCGATCCGGTGGTGCTGGTCGACGAGCACGGGGCGCGTCTGGCTTCCGCGCTCGCCGACCCGCAGGCCGAGGTCTGCGCCCGCGTCTACCACCGATCGCCGGATCGCGCCTTCGATGCCGGGGCCGCCGTTCTGCGGGCGTGGAAGCGTCGGGACCCGCTGCACACGGATCCGGAGACCGACTGCTACCGCCTGATCAACGGCGAGGCCGACTTCCTCCCCGGACTACGCGTCGAGCGCTACGCGTCGACGGTCGTGGTGCTGGTGTTGGCCTCGTGCGCGTCGCCCTACGTCGCCACGGTCTGCGGATCGCTGCGCGACCTGCTGCCCGGCGCCACGGTGGTCGTGCGCGAGCATCGTGACGACCTGCGCCGCGAGGACGTGTCCTCGACGCTCGACTCGGGTGCGCCGATCGACCCCGGCGCGGTGGTGATGGGTCGCGAACTCGGCGTGGCCTACCCGCTGCGTCCGTACGCTGGCC
>JACCZE010000403.1 GCA_013696105.1 Planctomycetota bacterium
CCTTCACCCACTCCTTGTAGCCCTTGCCGCACATTCCCAGCGAGGCCTCGACCACGTCGCGGCCGACCATGGAGACCGAGTGCAGCAGCTTCGGCACCGAGCCGGTGACGACGACCGGGGAATAGACGGTGCCCGTGAGGCGGCCGTCACGGATCTCTTCGGCCATCGCTCCTTCGAGCTGGATGCCCCAGCCCTTGGGGTCCTCCATGCCGTTGGAGGGATGCCTGAGGTAATAGCCGTGCCGAATCGAAGCGATCATCGCATCGACGCTGCTGTCGCCGGCGCCGAAGTAGGTGTTGGTCATGCGCGTGTACGGCTTGTGGTCGTAGGCTTCACGCCGGCCGTTCGCGGTCTTCTGCACCGCCAGGCCGCGCGCGCCCAGAGCCGCCGCGCTGTAGCGGTCGTTGATGCCGTGGGTCAAGAGCCCGTCGCGGATGATCTCGGTGGGCGTGGCGAGCACGCCTTCGTCGTCGAAGAAGTAGCTCGCGGCCCAGCCGTTGGAGGGATCATCGTACATCCGCACCAGTGGACTCGCCACCGGCTTGCCGAGGAATTCGGCGCCTTTCGCTCGGTCCTTGAGGAACATGTCCTGTTCGGTGCCATGTCCGAATGCCTCATGCGCGAAGATGCCGGCGAAATCGCCGGAGAAGACGCAGTCGTGCTCTCCCGGATCGGGCAGGCGCGGGGCGCCGAGCACGCGCGGGCCGTCTCGACGCAGCTCGTCGAGATACGCGTGCGCGAGGCTCCCATCCACGAGATGCCGATCCCATCCGCCGATGCGCTCGAATCCGCCGTGCAGGCTCGCCTGGCTGGTGCCGTCGCCGAAGACGCCGAGCGCGATCTGACGTACGCGATGCAGTTCCTGGCTCAGTCGGCGTGCGCGATTGACGAAGACGATCTCGGCGTGCACGTCGCCGACGATCGCCACCGATTGGATCAGGCGATCGGCACCCTCGGCCAGACGCTCGCGCAGCGTTCGGGCGAGCGCGACCTTCTCGACCGCCGGGACGCGACGACTGTCCACCGCCATGGGCTGGGCAAAATGGCGCTCGAGCGGCTCTCCGGGATCGAGCGCGACGCGACCGGCCTCCGCCCCGACGGCGGCCAGGCGCTCGAGCAGCCTGCCCGCCGTGCGGTCGATGGCCGCTGCATCGAGCTCATCGCAGCTGGCCTCGAGGAAGCGGCTCCCGGTCCACGCCACCAGGGTGAAGCCGGCATTCGGTGCGACCGGCTGGCACGTGGTGCTGACCGAGTCGATGCGCACGTTGGTGCCGGCATCCCGTCGCGCATACGCGGAGGCATATGGCGCGCGAGCTTCGAGGCGTTCGACCGCGGTGGCAAAGGCTGGGACGAGGCTTTGGAGATCCATGCCCGGATGATGGCCGACGGGAGTCGGCCTCAAGCGCGGGGCCTCGAAGGTGCTCAGCGGCTTTCGGACGCCTGGGGGAATAGGTCCCTGGCCAGGAACTCCCGCATCGCCGCCCAGGAGCGGTGGTCCGCCGCCTCGTTGTAGGCAACGCCGGTGGCGGGATCGCTGCCTGCACTGGGATTGGTGAACGCGTGGACCGCGCCGCCGTACTGCACGAGCTGCCAATCCGCCTTGGCCGAACGCATCTCATCGATGAACGCAGCGGTCTCGCTCGGAGGCACCAGGGGATCGTCCGCCCCCTGCAGCGCCAGCACCTTCGCGCGGAGCACTCCGGCCGACGCCGGCATCGGCTTTCCGGATGGATCGGTGCCGGCGGCGAGCCCGCCGTGGAAGACGACGATGCCCTTCAACGGCTCGCCCGCGCGTGCGAGCTCGAGCGCGACGGTGCCTCCGAAGCAGAAGCCGATGGCCGCGAGCGCATCGCTCGCCAACGGTTGTGCACGCAGCCGCTCGAGGCCGGCGCGCGCGCGCGAGCGCATCAGCGCACGGTCACCGCGCAGCGGCGCCGACAAGCGCGCCGCTTCCTTCGGATCCTTGGTGCGCACACCAGCACCGTACAGGTCGATCGCGAAGGCGACGTATCCCAATTCCGCCAACTGCTTGGCGCGCGATTTGGTGTGGTCGTTCAGCCCCCACCATTCATGGACGACGATTATGCCGGGACGGCGTTCCACCCCATGGGCGTCATCGTACGCGAGGTACCCCTCGAGCTTCACGTCTCCATCCTGGTAGGGGACCGCTTCGACCCGCACCTCGGCCACCGCCATCCCTTGGATGCAGAAAACGAGGAGCAATCCACGGAGCAACGTGTTGATCATCCCCGGTGCTTACGGAATCCTCACGAGCAGGAAGCGAATCACGACCGCCGATGTACAGGCGCGCTCAGGCTTCGTCAGCGCGGTCGGCGTCTGCGTTCCACTCCCGGCTTCACCCCACCCCCCCACCAAGCGAGGACGGAATCGTCGCGCATCGACAGGAAGAAGAGGATCTCAGCCAGCAGCGTGATGTATGATTCGAAATCGTGCGGCTTGGAGAGGCAGGCGTCGGCGCCCATGGCTTCGCAGGCGTCGCGCTGACTGCGCTGCAAGGCGTGTGCATAGGCGACCGAGATGATCCCGGCGTGCCGGTCCGCCTTGATCACCGATAGGACGGCGAGCCCGTCCAACCCCGGCAGGTCGAGGTCGATGAGCGCCACATCCGGCGGACACGAGGCGGTATATCGACCCCAGCCCTGGACGCGATTGATCGCATCCACTCCATTGGTGACCGCTTCGACGGTGACCGGGATGCGCGCCTGCTGGAAGATCTCGGTCAGGCGGCGCGCCTGTTCGACGCTGTCGTCGATCACCAGGATGCGGATCGGCCGGCTGGCTGACGAAGGGGTGCGTTTCACTGCGTAGGTACGCACCGGAAGTCGAAAACCGGAAGTCGCTCAGAACTGGCAGGTCACTCCGCCGCGAAGGGTGACGGTCAGGACATCCGCCGATTTGTCCGGGGCGACGTACTGGCCCGCCCCGACGTCATTGCCGAAGCGGGCTTGGCCGCTCAGGTCGTAAATGAACGAGCGCAGGCACAGGCTCAGCCCGGCGGTGGCGCCGAGGAAGTGGTCGGTCTTGGCGTGGGCGAGATCGGCTTCCGACGACTTACTGACTCGGGTAGAGCCGGGTAGGCCTTCATAGAACGCGCCGACGCGCTGCACCACCACCGACCGCGGCAGGATCGAGAGGTGCTCGTAGCCGAGACGGACGGAATACGAGTCGTGGAAGGCGTCCGGATCGATGAGTGGATTGATGGGGCTGAATTCGCGTCCCGATTGGCGGAAGCGGTATTCCTTCCAGTGCGTCCACCCGAGGTCGAGCGCCACGGTGTGGATGTCCTGGGCGCGCCAGGCCATGCCGATGGTGGCTGACGTCGGGTAGATGAAGTCGGTGCCGCCGGTTTCCCAGGTCGTGGTGTCTGAATTGACGGTCCCTGACGACGGATCGATGGAGATCTGGCGGAGCTCGACTTCGTTCGCAAGGCGCAGGGTGTAGCGCGGCTTGACCGTGGCGGCGAAGGTCAGGGCGGGGGTCGCCTGCCACCAGGCGCCGA
>JACCZE010000426.1 GCA_013696105.1 Planctomycetota bacterium
CCCGCGTGGTCTATGGCGCCATGGAGCCCAAGGCCGGAGCCTGCGGCAGCGTCGTCGACCTGCGCGCGCCGGTCGGCTACAACCATGCGCTCACGGTGACGGGAGGCGTGCGCGGCCCTGAATGCGCCAAGGTCATGCAGGATTTCTTCCGCGCATTGCGACGGAAGAAAGACGCCTAGCCGGGTGTTGAAGACACGCGGGGACGGCCGGGGGCGGTTCCGGCCCCCCGTGTAGAAAGCCGTCATCACGGAAACCCGGCACCGTAGCGACCTCAGGTCGCGCCGGGTTTTCGTGCTGCTAGGGCGGGTGCGCCCGCTCCCCTGTGGCTTTCAACCGAAGCGCGCGTGGTACGCTGCCTCCGCCATGACCGCGCTCACCGAACTGCTGCCAGGGGATCCACGACTCGAGCGCCTGGTCGGGCAGACGCACCAGCGCTTCCAGCGCCTGGTCGAAGAAGCCGAGATCAAGGCACGTCCGTACTATCGCAAGGTCCTGGGCCGCGAGGCGTCGATCCAGGAGGTCATCGCCGAGATCTTCACTGCGGTGGAACGCGAGGGCGACGAGGCGGTGGCGCGCTACAGCCGCATCTTCGATGGCGCGACGATCGCGCCCGAGCGTGTGCGCGCGACGCCCGATGAACTCGCCGCCGCGTGGAAGGCGACTCCGGTCGCGGTGCGCGATGCGATGTCGACCGCGATCACGCAGGTCCAGGCCTATCAGCGCCGCTTGCTGCCGCGCGGATTCGGCGAGGCGCTCGACGAACCACTCGGCGTGCGCTGGACCGCTCTCGACCGCGTCGGCGCGTACATGCCAGGCGGGACCGGCGGCACGCTGCCGCTGCCCTCGTCGGTGATCATGAACCTGGTGCCGGCGAAGGTCGCCGGCGTGCGCCAGACCGTCCTCGCGTCGCCGCCGCGCGCCGATGGCAGCATCGCGCCCGAACTGCTCGCGGCAGCCCATGCCGTCGGAGTGGACGAGGTCTGGCGCGTCGGCGGGATCGTCGCGATCGCGGCGATGGCCTGCGGTACTCCAGCTCTGGGCAAAGTCGACAAGATCGTCGGCCCCGGCAACATCTTCGTCACGCTGGCCAAACGCTTCGCCTATGGTCGCGTGGACCTGGACATGCTCGCCGGCCCGAGCGAGGTGCTGGTGATCGCCGACACATCGGTCGATCCCGCCTTCGTCGCCGCCGATCTGCTCAGCCAAGCCGAGCACGACGCCCTCGCGACCGTGGTCTGCCTCGCCCTGGATGGCGCCGGAACGGCGATCCAATCCGAGCTCGCGCGCCAACTCGCCACGCTGCCGGCCGAGCGTCGGGAGACCGCCGCCGACAGCCTCGCGCGCTTCGGCACCCTGGTCCCCTGCCGCGATCTCGATCAGGCGGTGGAGCTGAGCAACCGCTTCGCGCCCGAGCATCTCGAGCTGCTGGTGCGCGACCCGAAGCCGCTGGTGTCGCGCCTGATCCACGCCGGCGCGATCTTCGTCGGCCCTTGGAGCCCCGAGCCGATCGGCGATTACGTCGCCGGTCCGAGCCACACCTTACCGACCGGCGGAACCGCACGCATGTGGTCCGGGATCGGCGCCGACACCTTCCTGCGGCGCACCTCGCTGATCAACCTCGGCGAGGCCGAGTTCCGCGCGCTCGCGCCTGCCGGCATCGCGCTCGCTCGCGCAGAGGGCCTCGAGGCGCACGCGCGCTCCATCGAGGTCCGGCTGCGCTGATGTGCGACCTGTGCGAGGGCTTCGCCGAGACCATCCGCATCGCCTCGCCCGCCGATCTCGATGACCTGCTCTCTCGCACGCACTCGGCGGTGGCAGCGGGCACGCTCGAGCCCATGGATGCGGATCCCGCGCTGCGCGCGCGTGTCCCCGGATCTCCCCTGCCGCGATCCCAGCCAGTGAAGCAGACCTGGGTCTGCACGCAGTGCTCACGCCTGTTCCTGCTCGAGTTGAACGCCTGCCACCTCGCTGGCGACGGATGGCGCCCCCTGTTCGGGAATTGACGATGAAGACCGACACCGCCCATCTGTTCGGAAAGCTGCCGGATGCGGCCGTCCGCACGGTCTACGAGGTCCTGGCCAAGGTCATCGTGCCGAAGTCCGACCTGGTCTTCGCCAACCCGTTCGAGCTGCTGGTTTCGGTCGCGCTGTCGGCCCACACCACCGACCGCTCGGTCAACGCGGCCACCGCGCAGCTGTTTCCGATCGCGCCGGATCCTCAGAAGATGCTCGCGCTCGGTGTCGAGGGCGTGAAGCCGTTCCTCAGGCCGGTCGGGCTCTACAACGCGAAGTCGAGGAACCTCATCGAGATGTGCCGCCTGCTGATCGAACGCCACGGCGGAGAGGTGCCGCACGATCGCGAGAGCCTCGAATCGCTGCCAGGCGTGGGGCGCAAGACCGCGAACGTGGTGCTGAACATCGCGTTCGGCGAGCCGACGATCGCCGTCGACACGCACATCCACCGCGTCGCCAACCGGCTGGGCATCGCCAAGACCAAGACTCCCGAGCAGAGCGAGCAGGTGCTGCTCGCTCGCACGCCCAAGCGCCACGTGCTCAACGCCCACCACTACCTGATCCTGCACGGCCGCTACTGCTGCATCGCGCGCCGTCCCGCATGCTGGCGCTGCCCGGTCGCGAAGCAGTGCCTGTTCCAGCCCAAGACGCCCAAGCCCGCCAGCGCGTGAGCCGAGTCCGGGTCAGCCGAATTCCGGCCCCACGATGGCGAATTCCCGCGCGGGCTGTGACGGCCCACCCGCACCACCGCGGCGCATGCGGATGAACGTCCGCTGCGCCGCGAAACCGAGCGACGCCAGCCATGATGAGAATGCCGTCTGCTCGTCGGGGACGTCGATCACGACCGGGCGACCGACGACATCGGTGAGAGCGGCGGATGCGACCGCGCGCGCATCCTCGGAGGAGTCTGCGACGATCGGGCCCAGCTGGTGGAAATTCGTCCCCGGCCGTGCCAGGCAATACGCGACGACGGATCCGGCCCGCATCAGGCAACGCGCACCGCGCGTTCCGCGCGCCGACAATGCGCCCAGGACCATCGACCGATCGGCACCGAAGACGCCACGGTCGATCGCTGCGATCGCGTCGAGGCGGTCAGGAATCGGGGCCGTATCCGAGCGCGGAGCGCTGGCAGCGTTGTGGATGACCGGTAGGCACGCGTGGGTCCAGCGCGTGAGCGGCCGCTCGTCGACGAACCCGCGCTTCTTGTAGACCTCGCGGCCAGCCGGCGTGGCATCGAGCTTGATCGTCGGGCCATCGCCGAGCGAACGGATCGCCTGATCCAAGAGCAGCGTACCGATGCCCATGCGGCGGAATTCCGGATCGACCAGGACCATGCCGATCCACGCGACCTCGGAGCCGCTGGTCGACGGATAGACGATGGTCGCGGCAGAACCGACGACCTGGCCATTGTGGACGGCCACGAAGGATCCCGTCGGTCTGGCCGACAGGAAGAGCCGCCAGTCGTCTTCCAGCTGATTCCAGCCTGCGACGGATTTCAGGCGCATGCCGTCAATGATGTCGTTGGCGGTCATGACCCGAGACGCGATTCCGCCCATGCCCGAGTAGCGCGGCTGATCGACGAGACGCTGCAGGCGGTCACGCACGTGAGCCGTCAGGGGCGCGCGCGCGAGCTCGACCACCTTCCGCCCCTTCTCTGCCGTCGCGTAGGACGGGTAACCGACCACTCCGTCCGCCGAGAAATGCCCCATGCCGAAGGTGTTGAGGTCGCGCTGGTGGAGCGGGGCGACGCCATCGGCCAGCGGCGCAGTGTCGACCACCGGCGCACGCACCAGGTCCGGCCTGATCGCGAGCATCGCGGAGGTCTCGCCTTCGCCGCAATGGATCTCCTGGCCGCGGTGCGCGCTCTCGCACGCGACTCCTGCAGGCCAGAATTCCCAGTGGTTGACCAGCAGGATCTTCAGCTGCCGGTCCATGCGGTTGATGTCGCGTGCCACTGGGCCGAGGCAGAAGTTGCCGCCGTGCCCATTCAGCAGGATGAGGACGCGGAAGCGCTGACGCTCGAGCTCGTCCGCGAGGTCGCGGATCACCTGCATCATGGTCTCTGGCCGCAGCGAGATCGAACCGCGGAATCCGGCGTGCTCGAGTGAGGTGCCGATCGGCAGCGCGGGCAGCAGCGCGGCGTCGAGATCCTCGGCGAGCATGCGCGCGAAATACTCGGCGTGGATGGTGTCGGTCGCCAACGGCAGGAACGTGGAGTGCTGTTCGCAGGCGCCGATCGGCAGGATGCACACCGTCCCGGTGTGGACCTGCCAATCGATCGAGGTGTTGTCGCCGCTGATCATGACCGCCTTCGCTGCGTGGGCGCGCAGTTTCCTGGAGACGGTGGCAAAGGAAAGGCTCGGATGGGTACAGGCCCGGAGGGCGGGCAGTTGCCGGGACTATTCGCGGGACTATTCGCCGGGATCGCCGAGACGGATCGCCAGCGCGGTGGTGTCGTCCGGGAGCTTGGCGCCGGCGAACGCCTTCACGTCGGTGAGCAGGCCCTGCAGCATCTTCTCGCAGGGCAGCTGCACATGGGCCAGACAGCTGGCCATGACGCGGTGTCGTCCGAATTCGTCCTGCTGCTTGTCGAAGACCTCGAACAGTCCGTCGGTGAACAGCACCAACGTGTCGCCCTGGTGGAGCTCGATGGACATCGGCTCGAGCTGGCTGCGAAACGTCTCGCCATCCATGACGCCGATCGCCGGCCCCGGTTCGCCGATCTGGCGCAGGGTGATATCGCCTTTCAGGCTGGCGAGGATCGCGGGATGATGCCCGGCGCAGACGCAGGTGAGCGACTGCTCCTCGACATCCAGGATCGCGGCGAACATGGTGATGAAGCACGACCGCAGCAGCATATCCTTGATGTCGTCGTTGAAGGTGCTGACGATGTTCGCGAGTCCGCCGCCTCCGGCGCGATGGCGCACCGCGTAGCGCAGGGCCTTCAGCGTCGAGGCCACGACCAGTGCAGCGCCAGGACCATGCCCGGTGACGTCGCCGATGGCGATGAAGTAGCGGCTCTCGTCGAGCTGGATGATCTCGTAGAAATCCCCGCCGATGAACGAATGCGGCTGGTAGATGACCGCCACATCCCATCCCGGGATGACTGGCAGCGGCGGCAGCATGCGATCGAGGACCTTGCGCGCCTGATGCAGCTCGAGCTCGCGTTCCGGCAGCTGGATGCTTTCCGGGGATGGCGTCTTGGTGCGATTGGGGTTGACCGCCTGCAGGCGATCGCTGACCGACGACGTGCGCTGGATCACCTGACCGAGCTGCGCACGGTCGAGCATCTTGCCTGATTCGGCGGAATGGCATCGGCTCAGCTGCCGCGCCATGTCCATCATGGTTTCCTGGGTGATCTTGCCGTGCTCGAGGTTGACCGCGGGGATCCACTCGCCGCTGAACGGATTCAGCCACAAACCATCCTTGCGGAAGATGCGCAGACGCCCTTCGGACTCGAGCGCGTTGCGCAGATAGTGCGCCCAGCGGATGCCCTGCAGGTCTTCCATCGTGCGCAGAGTGAAGCGCAACCATGGCCTATTCTTCTGCAGGTGGCGACGCGCGATCTCGCGATGGTGTCCGGTCTGGGCCGACAGGATCGTCCCGCTGAAGGGGTCGATCCACGCCATGCGATCGACCGTCAGCACCTGGAAGAGAGGATCGTGATCCAACCACTGGTTGATCTGATAGCGATCGAGGGCGATCGGCGCACCCTTGCTGACCGGCTGTTGACGCCCGGGATTGCCGCGAGCGCCCGGACGCTGGGGGCGTGGTGACTTCATGCTCGTCATCAAGAGGATGATACACCAAGATCTGCAGTTGCGCCAGTCCGCCCAGTTGTCACGACAATGGCATTAAAATGCGTATAACAGGATCCATGGTAATGATTTATACCCACAAGGACCGGTAATGGACGAGCCCGTTCGTACACCTCCCGCGGTCTCCGGTCGTGATCGCACCGTCTTGTTCGTCGGCTCCGCGATAGCAGCAGCCCTCCTCGCTGGCCTGTGGATCGGAATGCCGGTGATCGCCCCTGGCTTCGTCGTCAGGCACTCGCCATTCGTCTCCCAGGCCCTGGAAGCCGCCGGCGGCGACTCGACCTTGGAATCAGCCTTCCTCGACCGGGTTCGGATCTGGAATGGCGATGCGGTGCCGGCACTCGGGGACGGCCTGGGAAGCGGAAACCCCGCGAACCGGCTCCTCGCCGCCCGTGCGCTGGTGATCTGCGCGGATGAGCGTGCGCTGTATGCGCTTTCCGATGGGTTGGCGGATCCGGACGCGAGCGTCAGGCGCGCATGCGCGCGCGCGCTCGGCACCACGCGCAGTCCCCATGCGGTCGCGCTGGCGATCAAGGCACTGGCGGACCAGGATGCCCAGACCCGGATCGCGGGAATCGGATCCCTCGGCCGGTTGAGTGATCCGGAAGCCATCGATCAGCTGAAATATTTCCTTGGCGACCAGGATGTTCCGACCCGACTCGCGGCAGTGAAGGCGGTGGGAGAGATCGGAGATGCACGCGGTGTGGACGCGCTCATTCCACTGCTCAAGGATCCGACTGTCGCTGTGGCGGCCGTGGAAGCACTCGGCGCCATCGATGACGACAAGTCAATCTCAGCACTCCTCGAAGTGGCACAGAGCGCCGACGACCCGCTGGCTCTTCCTGCGGTGAAATCCCTGGGACGTCGCAATCTGAGCTCGGATCAATCGCGCAAACTGAAAGCGGTCATCCAACAGCGCCTCTCGGAGCAGCAACGACGCGATCTCCACAGCAGGAACCCTGCAAAGGAGAACCCGTATTCACCGAACGCATCAGGTCCTCCTCCGCACGATGATTCGCTTCCGCCCCGCCGATGATCGGATGCCGCCCAGATCGTGCCGATGAGGATGTCGGGCAGATCTGATCTGCCGCGAATGAGCATGCGAATCTCGATGCACCATTTCTGCACGTACTCGTGCGAAAACGTCACGCGACGCGTGACGTCACGTCGCACGTATCCGCGTGGTGACTGCCTGACGCGCTGCACATCGGTCGGTTGGTTACCCCGCTTGGATTCGAACCAAGAATGAGAGAGCCAAAATCTCTAGTGTTACCGTTACACCACGGGGTAGCGCGGCATCATTCCGTCTCGGCCCACACGGTATCGCAGCGCTTCCACGAGACCAGGCCTTCGGAGAACCAGATCGCCAGTTCGCGTTCGGCGCTCTCGGGGCTGTCGCTGGCGTGGACGAGATTGTTGGACTTCGAGAGGGCGTAATCTCCGCGGATGGTCCCCGGTGGGGCTTTGCGTCCATCCGTCGGACCGATCAGGCCGCGCACGACCGCGATCGCATCGTCGCCTTCGAGCACCAGCGCCACCAACGGGCTGCTGGTGATGAACTGCAGCAGGGACGGGAAGAACGGGCGCTCTTTATGCTCGGCGTAGTGCTTGGCGGCGACGTCCTGGGACGGCTTGGTGAGCTTCATGCCGATCACGCGCAGCGCCTTGCGCTCGAAACGAGATATGATCTCGCCGATCAGTCCGCGTTGAACGGCATCGGGCTTGAGCAGGACCAGGGTACGTTGGACGGGCACGCGAAGTCTCCTAGGACGGGGGCCGGACTTTCTCGACCGATCCGGTGGTTGCAAGCTTCCGCGCGACGCCGCGGGCGCTCCGAATGCCGCTGGAATCGCCCCCTGCCGCACCTACAACCACGACCGTTCCGGGGATATAGCTCAGTTGGTAGAGCGGTTCGTTCGCAATGAACAGGTCAGGAGTTCGAATCTCCTTATCTCCACCACGATGATGATGATGATGATGATGGACCCGGGCCGATCGGCCCGGGTCTTCGCATGTCCAGAGCATCCCAACGGCGAGTCACTCCTCGCCAGACTCTGCCGTTTCGTGCAGGGTGAGGTGCTCGGCCGGACCATGGATCAGCCCCCGCTCGAGACCGCCGAAGAAGTCCTCGGTCAGCGCGTGGAACTCGGCGGGATTGGCGATGCGGTGGAAGCGGTCGCGGAAGGCGCGGACGCCAGGCAGCCCATTGCAGTAGAAGAAGGTGTACTTGCGCATCACGCGCACGCCGCGCTGCTCGCCGAACAGCTCGAGGATGAGTTTGAAGTGCCGTTCCAGCAGCCGACGACGTTCGTCGTACGACGGCGTGTAGCGCGGAGAGCCGGTGAGATCCGCGAGCAGATTGCGGAACAGCCAGGGATCCCCGCAGGCCGCGCGACCGATCTGGTAGCCGTCGGCTCCCGCGTCGTCCTTGGCGTGGCGGATGGCGTCCGCGGTGTCCATGCTGCCATTGGCGATGACTGGTACGCGCACCGCGCGCTTCACCTCGGCCACGCCCGAGAGATCCACGGCTTGGCCATGTTTGCTCTCGCCGGTGCGCGCGTGCACGAACACCGCCACCGCGCCGTTGTCGACCGCCTGCTGCGCGACCGCGACCATGGTGCGGTTCGCGTTGTCGAAACCGAGCCGGATCTTCACCGTCACCGGCTTGGCGGTGGCCGCGACCATCGCCTTGATGATGCGCCCGACCTGATCGGGCTCGCGCATCAGCGCGACCCCGCATCCGGACTGCTTCGCCTTCTTCACCGGGCAGCCGCAATTGAGATCGATGATGTCCGCGCCGGCAGCATCCAGCGCGCGCGCCGTCTCTGCACACAGCTCGGGGTCCCGTCCATACACCTGCATCGCCAGCGGCTTCTCGGCCGCGACATTGCGCGTCAGCACGCGGAAGCGTTCGTCGTGCACCGGCTGGGTCCGCGCCAGCGCCGCGACCATCTCGGTCGCCACCAGGCCGCACCCGCCCACCTCCTTGGCGATCAATCGGAACGCCACATTGGTGAACCCGGCCATCGGCGCGAGGCAGAGGTTGTTCTGCAACCGCACCGACCCGATCGACAGAGGGTGGATGTACCGATCCACCGCCAGCCCCTGCTCGGCCAGCCGATGCGTCATATCCATCGCGCACGGCGATGACGCCACTTCGATCGGCTCGGTCATCCTCGCAGCCTACCGGATCCCCAGTGAGCAGGAATTCACACTTTTTCCGGGCGACCGTTCTTGGGTACGGGGGTGTCGGGGGCGAATCCCCGACACAGGGGAGGTCCAGGCGACGAGCCACGCGAGCCCCATGCCCTTCGGGATATCAGATGGACGCGACCCCCCGGATTCAGGCTCGGGCATCTGCGCGCAGCGCAGAGCGGCGCGAAGCGACGGGTAGCGGCGAAACCGCATGCCCGAATTCCGATCGTCCCGCGTTCAGCGCTGGAAGATCGGAAGATAATTGTTGGGTATCTGCAGGATGATCAGCGCCATCGATGTGGCATAGACCGGTCCCGGCCCCTCGCCCTGCATCCACTGCCCATCCTTGGTCTGGCGCTTGACGATCACCGGCGCGGCCTCCTTCCAATAGGCCTCCCAATCTTTCTCTTCGGGGCTGTGGAACAGCGCCTGCGAGGCGTAGTACTGGCCGTACCAGAAATAGCCGTCCCCGGACTTCAGATGCGCGGCCACATGCTTGCGCAGGAACAGGAGCGCGGGTCCGAGCTGCCGATCCTTGAGGTCGTTCACCCCGGCGCCGATCAGGCACATGGTTCCCGCGGCGGTGCGGGGCACGCCCTCGGCACCGACGGTTCCCCAGCCTTCGCCCCCATTTGACGCCTGGTAGCCGAAGCTGCCGTTGCCGTTGCCGCAGCGGCGCACGTAATCGATGGCCTTGCGCAGCGCATCTTCGCTCGCACGACCGCCGACACCGACGTTGTAGGCCGCGCGCAGCGCCATGACCTGGCAGATGGTGACGCTGATGTCCGCGTCAGTCGGAGATGGGCTGTAGCGCCAACCCCCTTCCTTGTTCTGGGCATAGTGGATGAGGTCCAGGGCCCCCTCGAGCGCACGGCGCACCGGGACTTCCGGAGCCATGCCATAGCACTCGGCCAGGTAGAGCGTGGCGAAGCCATGGGCGTACATATTGCCCATGTCGCCGCCGAGGTAGCCGCTGTCCTTGGCTTGGCGAGCGATCACCGCACGCAGCGCTTTCGCGCTGGCCTCACGATACAGCCCCCGCGTCGGCGTATGGCCGCCCGCGAGCAGCGCCATGCCCGCGAGCGCGGTGATGCCCGTCCCTTCGCTGAAATTGCCATCGGGAAGCTGCATCTTCACCAGCGCACGCAGCCCGTTCTCGACCGCCTGATCGACCGACAAGGGGCCGCCAGGCTCCTCGGCCGCGAACCCGCAGGAGATCACGAGGATCGATGACAAGAGGATCGAGCGGATCATGGGTCCTGCTCCAGCACTTCGAGGTAGCGTTCATACAGCTGGAGCGCACGCGGAGCGAGGTTCTGCTCCCGCGCCTGGCGCAGCTGTTCGCGGCGCACTTCCGGCAATTCGATGCGGATCACCCCACGCTGGTCGGCGATCACGCCCGTGCGCTGATCCGCCTGCTTCGAGCCGGGATTGCCGCCCGCGGCGGCGCCGGCAGGGCTCTGCGCATCAGATTTTTGCGGGTCGCCATCAGACGGAGGCGGTTTTCCGCTGTCGCCGTTCTTGCGCGGCGGCGGTTTCCCTTGCGGTTTCCCGCTGCCCCCGCCGCCTCCTTGGGCTTCGGCGAGGAGGCGACGCAGCGCCGCTTCGGCGACGACCTGCTCGTGGCGAGTCGTCAGACCACGGTCCTTACCTCCGAGCAGCGCTGCAGCGCTGGCCATGGCGCGGTGCGAGCGCGCCAGCAGGACATTCGGCCGGCTGCCGGGTCGACTGGTATTCTCGAGGACCTCGACCAGATCGCGCACCTCGCCCTGCGCTGCCGCGAGGTCGCCGGGGCGGTTCGCATCGGTGAGCCGCGCGATCTCCTCCTGCATCGATGCGAGCAGGGCGAGTTCCGCAGCCTGCGGGAACGGCGCTTGGGTTCCTGCGCCGCCGCCGCCCCCGCCTCCGCCGCCAGAGCTGTCGGGGGTGGGATTGTCGGCGATGTCGACCAGGCGCGACAGTTCGGCGAGCGCGATCTTCTCGAGGCGCAGGCCACGTTCACCCAGTGCCGGCGTGGACAAGTGCTCGACCGCCTTGTCCATCGCCACCGCGACGCGGTTGAGACCGATGGTGGCGATCGGGTTCTGCGCGAGCGCCTTGAGCCCCTCTTCGCGCAGCCGCAGCACGATGTCGGATTCGCGCTCCGCGAATCCAGCGATCTCGCGGGTGGCGGTGAAGTCCGGCTCGCGGTCGCCCAATCGTGCATGCACGAGCGTGCTGTCGGTGACCAGGCCGGTCTGCAGGCTCAGCAGCTCGCGTAGCAGCGCGACCACATCCGGGTCCTTCTTGTCCTCGGGCTTCTCGGGTTCAGGCTCGTCGCCACCGAGCTTCTTCTGCGCCTCGCGCAGGAGGTTCGCGGACGACGAGGCATCACGCCCCGCTGCGGAACGGTCGCCTTTGGACATCCCCTCAGCCGCGCTCTTCCCTGCTGCGGCAGCAGCGGCAGCGGCCTTGGCCGCTTCAGGATCCTGCTTCTCGATCTCCTCCTGCAGACGTTCGATGTCCTGGTCGATCTCCTTCTGTCGCTCGGCGAGATCCTGCGGACGGGTCCCCGCATCGAGCTCCTTGACCAACGCTTCCTCACGGGCGGCGAGCTCGCCGACGCGGTTCGCCAGATCCCCGGCGGCGTCGCCACCGCGCAGGGCCTCGAGCAGCTTCTTCATCGATTCCAAGCCGGCGCGCTGCGACTCGACTCCTCGTGGACGCTGCGCCTGGGATCCCAGGTCTCCCGCCGCTTGGGCGAGACGATCGCCTGCAGGCTCCTGACGCACGTGCTCCTTCGCTGCTTCGAGCTGGGCCGCGGAGCTCGCCAGGACCTGACGCTCGATGTCCTTCACGTCCTCGGCGATGGCGCGTTGGCGTTCGGCGATATTGGCCTGGCGCGTCTTGTCGCCGGCATCCAGCGGCTTGGTCAGATGCTCGAGCACGAAAGCCCGGCTCTCTTCGGCCAGACTGGTCTCCTTGGCGATCAGCTCGTGCAGGCGCCGTGTCAGATCGCCTTCCTGGAGGAGGCTCCCCAGCAGCTTCTCGATCTGGGCCAATGCCTGGTCGGCCTCGCGTGCAGGCAGATCGGCGCTGGAGGAAGCGGTTTCGGCGAGCTTGGGCAATGCGGCCGATCCCAGCAGCGAGCGCGCCTGGTCGGCCGGGGCGATCTGCTCGGCCGGAAGCGCGTTCTCGCGCCAGCGCCGCAGTACCTGGTCGAGCAGAGTACGCGATTTCTCTGCGGCGATGGTGGCCGCGCGCGCCGATGCGCCCAGCTTCGCGGGCTTGGCCAGACCATGACCGATCTCTTCGCGCGCCTGCGTGGTACGCTCGCGCGCCTCGCTGATCAGGCGATCGAGCTCCTGACGCAGCGCCTCGTCCGACACCACGCGCAGGGTGAGGGGCTCGGAAACGGCGACGCCCTTCACGGTGACATCGTTGGTATCCTCGGCGCGTCCGGTGAGCACCAGGGTCTCGCCCAATCCCGCCCACTTGGCTACCTCGATCACGACGCGCTGGCTGGTCGTGGCCGATCCGACCGCCTGAGGGAATTCCGCCATCGGCTTCGCCTTCTCGGCGGACGGAGCCGTAGCAGTGGGATCCTCTCCCGGCACGGGATCGCGCATCTTCGCGGCGGCACCGAGCAATTCGAGCCTACCGAGCGCGAAGTCGTCGCTCGCGTCGATGGCCAAGCCGACCATCGCGCGCACGCCCACCGCCTCGTTGCGCGACGGTCCATCGAGCGACACGACGGGCACACGGTCGTCGGCCTTGGTGAGCGCGAACCGCGGAGGCGGCTCCATGCCGATGCCATCCTGATCCTCGGCGGTGAGCACGAGGTCTCCGCCGCGCGCGATGACGAAGCTCGCACCGATGGAACCATCGGCAGCGGTCGTCGTGGCGATATCGCCCGGAACATCGCCAGCGGACATCGCGATGCCCGCGCGCGCGATGGTGCGGCCAGGATCGGTTGCGAAGGCGATGCGGACATCGAACCGGGTCCCGGGAAGGACGGTGCACGACAGGGTCTCGATGCGCTGCGGAGGAAGCTTGGTGTACGCCGGCGGGGTCAGCGTCGCTGTGACCTGGCCGAGTGACGGACGGCGCACGGATCGCACTTCGAGCACCACCGGGACCGCGTCTCCGGATTCGACGAGGATGCGGTAGATGCCTGGAGGCAGCGCCGGAAGCGGAGCCTGCCAGGTCGTCCCGCGCAGACCCGGCAGCTGACGGGACTCACGATGGCCGCTGCCCATTTCCTCCCACGACACCAGCACCGGCGCCTGGAAATCCTCGCGGTCGCGTCCACCCTTCCAGTGGTGGCGCTCGACGATGACGGTCGGTTTGCGATCGCTCGCGACCACCGCGGGGTCGAGCCGGGCATCGAGCGTCGTGCCGCGCGCCCACTCGGCACCCCCCAATGGCAGGAACAGCCGAGCCATCGCATCATGCGCGAAGCGGGGGAATACGAATGCGGTCATGACCAGGCACGCGATCGCCGTGCCCGCGAGCGACAGCCAGCGCCCCATCCGCGGAGCGGGCACCAGCGCGTTGGCCGCGGTCGCGGTCAATTGCCCACCGAGCACGGTGCCTTCGCGATCGCCGAGCTCGATGCCGTCGATGGCGGTGAGCAGGCGGCCATCGAGTGCGGGCAGCCGACGCTCCACGAATCGGGCGAGCGTCCGGTCGTCCATGCCGTGACTGAGTGGACGCACCATCCGGCGGCGGGCGATGACGGCGACCGCGACGATCAGGGCGACCAGCGCGCACAACCGGAACCACCCCGGCGTCGGCCAGGTGAAATCGGCGGCGACGATGACCACGATGATGGCGATGGCGAGGGCAAGGGTGCGAGCGAGACCCTCGAGCAGCAACACCCGGCGCAACCGAGCGCGCACCTGGGCGAGGAATCCTGCGGCGTTCATGGGGCCCATGCTATCCGGCCGATCTGGCGCGACCACGTGCAAAGGTCGCTCGCCGAGCGAGACCGAGCGATCGCCGTGCCGATCCTAGGCGGTCCTGCCTGCGGCGTCTGTCCACCCGGACGACACCGACTACGGCCGCTGTCCAGAGTCGTTGCAGCGGGGATTTTCACGGGCCCGCGGCCTTGCGCGGCCCCCCGCCCAGTCCATCCTGCTCGTCCTCAGGAAGCCACATGACCATCTCGACGCGCGAACAGGCCGCTCAGGCCGCGACCACGCTCACCACCGAGCTCGGCAAGATCATCGTCGGGCAGAGCCAGGTGGTCGAGGAGACCCTGATCGCGCTCAGCGCCGGCGGCCATGCGCTGATCGAAGGAGTCCCGGGACTCGCGAAGACGCTGCTGATCAGCACCCTCGCCTCGGCGACCAGCCTGAGCTTCAGCCGCATCCAGTTCACGCCTGACCTGATGCCGTCGGACATCACCGGCACCGAGGTGATCCGCGAGGACAAGGCGACCGGCACCCGCGAGCTGGTGTTCCTCCCCGGTCCGGTATTCGCATCGGTCGTCCTGGCGGACGAGATCAACCGCACCCCGCCGAAGACCCAGGCCGCGCTGCTGGAATCGATGCAGGAGCGCCAGGTGACCGCGGGCGGCCAACGTCGCAAGCTTCCGGCGCCGTTCTTCGTGCTCGCCACCCAGAACCCGATCGAGCAGGAAGGGACCTACCCCCTGCCCGAGGCGCAGCTCGACCGCTTCCTCTTGAAGATCTCCGTCGGGTATCCGAGCGAAGCCGAGGAGCTCGAGATCATCCGCCGCACGACCGGCAACTCTGCGGCCCAGGTCGCTCCGATCGTCGACGCCGAGGGACTGCTGGCCATCCAACGCCTGGTGCGCGATACGCCGATCGCCGACGGAGTCGCGCGCTTCTGCCTGGGTCTGGTGCGCGCCACGCGGCCCACCACCGAAGGCGGACATCCCGAGATCTCGAAGCTGCTTCGTTGGGGTGCGGGGCCGCGCGCCGGCCAAGCCCTGGTTCTGTCGGCCAAGGCCCGCGCCACGCTCAAGGGCCGCAACTTCGTCACGCTCGAAGACGTGCGCGCGGTCGCCAAGCCGGTGCTGCGCCACCGCCTGCAGCCCGGCTATGAAGCCGAGGCCATGGGCATGGCTCCCGATGCGATCATCGACAAATTGCTGTCGGTGGTATCGCTGCCCAAAGGCGCACTCGAGAAGGATCCGGCGGTCGCCGGGGCGGTCGGCGCGGGCGCCTAGCAGGGTGCGGAAAAAGCACCCTG
>JACCZE010000448.1 GCA_013696105.1 Planctomycetota bacterium
GCGTGCGGTCATCGCGATCGGCGGCGATCGCCCGACCGCGGGCTGCATCGCCGCCAATGCCCATGCACTGGCGCGTTACGCGGCACTCTGTCACGAGGCGGGACTCCTGCCCATCGTCGAGCCGGAAGTCCTGATGACAGGCGAGCACGACATCGACGCGCACGAGACCGCGACCGCCGCCGCTCTGCGCGCGGTGTTTGCCGAGCTCCAGAGCCAGCGCGTCGCGCTCGAAGGCATCCTCCTGAAGGCCAACATGGTCCTGTCCGGCAGCGACTGCCCCCGGCAGGCCGGCATCGATGAGGTCGCCGATGCGACGCTGCGCTGCCTGCGACGGTGCGTGCCGGCCGCGGTTCCGGGCATCGTCTTCCTGTCCGGCGGCCAGACCCCGTTGCAGGCGACCGCGCACCTGAACGCTATGAACGCGCGTGGACCGCAGCCGTGGGAGCTCAGCTTCTCCTATGGTCGCGCGCTGCAGGAACCGGTGCTTGCGACCTGGAAAGGCGACAGCTCGAATGTCCGCGCCGCCCAAGAGCGCCTCCTGCTGCGGGCGGTCTGCAATCGGGCGGCGCGGTCAGGGGCGTACACGCCGGCGATGGAGCAGTGAGGGTCAGCGGTCACGGTCGACCACCAACCACCAACCACCATCCACCACCTCACGCGATCAACGGCGCGATGATCAGCGACACCAGGCTCGTCACCTTGACCAGGATGTTGATCGACGGGCCCGAGGTGTCCTTGTAGGGATCGCCCACGGTATCCCCGGTCACGGCGGCATGGTGGGCCAGGGATCCGCGTCCGCCGTGATTGCCGTCCTCGATGAACTTCTTGGCATTGTCCCACGCGCCCCCGGCATTGGCCTGCGAGATCGCGAGCATGACGCCGCTGACCAGCACCCCCGCCACGAAGCCACCGAGCATGGTCTTGTCGATGAATCCGACGATGGTCGGCACGCATATCGCCATCATCCCCGGAATGATCATCTTCTTGATCGAGGCCGTGGTCGAGATCGCCACGCAGCGCGCGTAGTCCGCCTTCGCGGTCCCTTCCAGCAGACCCGGTATCTCGCGGAACTGGCGCCGCACCTCCTCGACCATCGCTTCTGCCGCTTTGGATACCGCGTTCATCGCCATCGACGAGAACAGGTACGGGATCATCGCTCCGACCAGGAGCCCGACGAGCACGACGGGGCGGGTGAGGTCGATGACGTCGATGCCGGCCTGCTCACGGAACGCGGAGAACACCGCCACCGCTGTGAGAGCGGCAGAACTGATCGCGAAGCCCTTGCCGATCGCGGCGGTGGTGTTGCCCACGGCGTCGAGCTTGTCGGTGCGCTCGCGCACCTCCTTCGGCAGTTCGGACATCTCGGCCAGGCCGCCCGCGTTGTCGGCAACGGGGCCGTAGGCGTCGACCGCGAGCTGGATGCCGGTGGTCGAGAGCATGCCCACGGCCGCCATCGCAATCCCGTACAGGCCCGCGAAGTAATACGCGCCAAGCACCGCGCCGCCGATCAGCAGCACCGGGATCGCCGTCGATTGCATGCCCACGGCCAAGCCGGCGATGATGTTGGTGGCCGGCCCCGCGAGCGACGATTTGGCGATGCGCTGGACCGATGGCCGCTCCTTGGCGCAGTAGAATTCGGTGATCAATCCCACGAATACCCCGGCGACCAGTCCGCCGATGGTGGCGATGCTCACGCCCCATGCCGTGATCGTCTGCGCATCCACCCCACCCAGGCGCACCGGCTCCGGGATCAGGCGGTGAGCGAGGTAGATGGTCACCGGGACCATCAGCACCGCCGCGGACATGGTGCCCAGGTTCAGGGCGACCATCGGATTGCCGCCCTCGCGCGTGCGCACCAGGAAGGTGGCGAAGATCGAGATCAGGATGCCCGCGCCGCAGATCGCCATCGGCAGCATCACCATCTCGATGCCGACGGTCGAACCGCTCGATACCGTGACGTAGGCGACGCCCAGGACCATGGCTCCGACGATCGCCGCAACATAGGACTCGAACAGGTCGGCTCCCATGCCCGCCACATCGCCGACGTTGTCACCGACATTGTCGGCGATCACCGCCGGGTTACGCGGATCGTCCTCGGGGATCCCGGCTTCGACCTTGCCGACCAGATCGGCGCCGACGTCCGCGGCCTTGGTGTAGATTCCACCACCCACGCGCGCGAACAGCGCGATCGACGATGCGCCCAGGGCGAAGCCGCTGACCACCGTGACCACCTTGTGCAGGCCATCCGGCCCGCTGAAGGCGTCGGCGACCAAGCCGAATTGTCCGAACGCGAGGATCAGGACTCCAAGGCCGATGACCCCGAGCGACACCACGCACATGCCCATCACCGCGCCGCCCGAGAACGCCACCTGCAGCGCGCCATTGAGACCGGTGCGTGCCGCCTGGGTGGTGCGCACGTTGGCGTTGGTCGCCACGCGCATCCCGAAGTAGCCAGACAGGCCCGAGCACAGGGCACCGAGCATGAAGGCCACGCCGGTCAGCGGGTGTTTGTAATTCTTATCGTCTCCACCGGACATGTTCGCCCAGATCAGCAGGCCCCCCGCGACGATCACGAAGATGGTGAGCACCGAGTACTGCCGCTTCAGGAAGGCCATGGCGCCTTCGCGCACATAGCCGGCGATCTCCTGCATGCGTTCCGTGCCGGCGTCCTGCTTCTTGATCCAGGAGGCCCGCCACGCCGCGAAGATCAGTCCGACGATGCCGGTGCCGATGGTCAGGTAGACGAGTTCGAGCATGCCATCTCCAGCGCGACCGACCAACGGCTCCGCAGGTGCGGGCCGCCGATGAGGGAAGCGGAGTGATACGGCAGTGATGGTGGTAGTAAAGGAAAGCGGGAGTCGCTATCGACACCCCCCATTCCGCACATGCATGCGATGCGTGGGACGGCTACGTCAGGTCCCAGGGCGTGTCCAAGCCGCGGCCGGCGAACCTATCTGATCCACGATCGGCTGGGTAGAATGCGGGTCGGTAGGAGGTTCTCATGTTCAAGCACCCGATCCGAAGCCTGCTCGTCCTGTCAGCGGCCGGTTGGTTCGCAAAACGCAGCATTCGCAAGATGGGGGGAGGTCGGAAGATCCTCTCCAGCATCACCGGCAGGCCGGCGGCCCGCCGGGCCCATGCGAAGCGTTGAACCGAGCGGTCGTTTCTCAGGCCCGTGCGGTCCCCGCACGGGCCTCCTGGCTTCAGGCTGGAACCAGCGCCGGTGCCTGATTTGGTGAGGGTGACGACGCCTCAGGACGGGCGGCGCGAGTTGGCACCCGGCCCCCGGTCAGCACCCCGTAGACCGGTCCCGCATAGGTGCGCAGCAGCCATGCGGTAGCAACGGCACCGGCGATTATCAGTGTTCCGCTGGCGATCCATACCACCGCCAACGCTGCGCTGCCGCCCCCCGTGACCATGATCATCGCCTTGCGCACGAGACTCAGCGTGGGCTCATGGGCCATGTAGATGAAGAGGGCATACTCGGACGCGCGCACCGTCCGGGGCGTGTGCAGATACTCGGCCACGTCGTCGTACAGCAGCCACAGCGCCGGAAGGCCGAGCAGGACGCCGGTGTTGAGCAGGAATTGGGTCTCGACCTGTTTGTTCTCGACCCACCAGCAGTGATACCCGATCAAGCCCAGCGAGCCGGCGAGCAGGAACAGCTTCGCGCCGAGCGGGACCGCGGGGATCTTCGGCTGGTGGATGGCCAGCCACGCTCCGACGCCGAAGAAGAAGAGGTCCTGCACCTCGCGCTGTTGTATGCTGGGCACGCTATACCACAGAGCGAGACTACCGGCAACGTAGGCCACCGCGCCCGTTCGGGTCGACAGCAGCGCGACGATGAGTGGCGAGAGGATCGCGAGCAGGAACAGGTCGCGCATGTACCACAGCGGATGCGGGATGGGATCGAGCGTGAGCAGTCGCACGATCCCCACGGGATCCGCGAAGCTGATGGTCTCGCGGCCGAAGGAACCGCCGAGCGCCGGGACCGATTGCAGCGCCATCATCACCAGCAACCAACCGGCGCTCCACACCACGAACGGAACCAGCAGTGACGAAACCCGCTTGCGCACCTCGCCAGGGTAGGCCCGCAGGAAGCCGCTGCGCGCGCACAGGAAGTAGGCCGAGGCGATGAAGAAGAACGGGACTGCGAAGCCGCGCAGGCCGTAATGGAAGAAGCTCTCCGTGTAGCGTACCCCGGCGTGGATCTCGCTGGTGGCGAACTGCAGGTTGTGCGCGTGGTGGAAGACCACGAACACGGTCAGGATCAGGCCGAGGATCTTGATCTTGTCGCTGGTATATGCGCTGATCGCCATGTGGTTTCCCGTTGCCGATCTCAGGGGTGACGCTGGAAGCCTATCAGGGCGGCGCTGCACGCGCTCAAACCAGGCGTCAGAGGTTTGACATTGTACACCCGACCGTGAGCTCAACCGCTCGCGCTGCGGCCATGGCCGCAGCG
>JACCZE010000458.1 GCA_013696105.1 Planctomycetota bacterium
GCGAAGCGATGCCGCCACGATGTCGGAGGTCCCCGACGACATCGAGCCGCGACAAAGCCCGGGGGTAGGCCGCAGGCCGTAGGGGCGACAGCCCCTGCAGATTATAGCAGAGATCCATACCTCCCCCCGCACCTCCCGGTAGAACGCCGACCACTCGGAGGTCTCATGGCCGCGCGCACCAGCCTCGTCCCCCCGGTCGTCTACCCGTGGCGCGGCACGCCGCCCGACGCCGAGGGCTACCCGCATTACGAGCCGCTGCGGCGCATGAACGACCGCTACCGCGCCGAGTACGTCCGGCTGCTCGAGCGGCGCCGGCGCGATCGCCAGGCTCGTCTGGTGCGATCGGCCGGAGCGGAATCGCGTTGGGCCGGATATGCGAACCGGACGCGCGCGGAATTCGCCGACTGCCTGGGCCTCGGCTTCGGACCCGACCAGCGCATCGAGCCTGGCTTCCGAGCGGCGGTGCCATTGGGTCCTTTCGAGAGCGCGATACCGGAACTGGCATCTCGCCTGTGGGCTCGGACCTACACCGTTCCTGCAGCTGCGTGGGAGGGCGGCGATATCGATCTCCTGATCATCACCGGCGAGGGCGACAACTTGACGGGCGCAGCGCGTCCGGGCGTGCTGATCCTTCCCGACAGCGGAGCCGCACTCACCGGTTCTCAGAGCGCCGAGTCGGCAGCGCGGGCATGGGGCTGCGCGATCGCCGCAGCGGGATTCATCGTGGCGATACCACGTCTACCGGCGCTGGTGGACTTCTCGTCGACACGCAACAAGCAGCGCCTGCTGGAAGGCTCGTGCGTCCTGGGAGCGGTGATCTACGAGGCGTCGCGCGCGCTCGGGGCGCTCTTCGCATCTGGACAGGTGACCGGCCGTTCGTGCTGGGCGGTCGGGACGGGACTGGGTGCGCTGACCGCGATCATGCTCGCCGCGATCGATCGGCGCGTGGGCGGCGTCATCGCGGATGCGCCGACCCGCTGGGGGACGATCACCGATGGCCAGGCGCTGATCGTTCCGCGCTCCCATGCGGTGACCGATCTGCCCGAACTGTGCGCGATGATCGCTCCGCGGCCGCTCGCGCTCGTGCGCGCGGCGACGACGCCGGCCTCGGCGTTCGAAGCGCCGGGCGCCGACGTCCAGGCCCTCGCCCGCTCGGCCCGGGCAGCGTTCTCGCTGACGCGCGCCGCTGGGAACCTGACACTCTTCTCAGCCGGGGCACGCGGCTCCGCAATCGCCTGGATGGCGAAGCGCGAGCTGGTCAGCGCGGGGCGTCCGGCGCCGGCGCTGGTGCGCTCATCGCGCCCGGAGCGGCGCTACGCCGTGACGCGCTGCGGCTCGGCGCGCGAGTGGCTCTCCACGGCGAAACGCCTGCGTCGCGAATATCGAGCACGCACCGGGATGCCGCGCGTGAACAAGCCGCTCTCGGTGCGACTGGTGTCGACCAGGCAGCTACCGCAGTACCAGCGCGAGGAGTTCCACATCCGCACCGGTGAGCACACGCTCTGCAGTGTCGCGTTCCTGCGCCCGGCGGGCGCACCCCGCCGCCGCACGACCATCGTCTGCCTGCCAGGATCAGGCAGCGACATCGCCAATGTCGAAAAGCACTATGGCCACGAGGTGATCGCCGAGGGCTGGAACGCCTGCATCATCGATGCCCGCGTCGCCATCTACCCGTTCCATCCGGGCGCGGCCGAGGAGCGCGCGCTGATCACCCAGTCGATGCACGACATCCTCGCCTGCGTCGACTGGATGGTCGACCGTCCGGACGTCGATAGGGGCCGGATCGGTGCGATGGGCGTATCCCAAGGTGGAAGCCACTCATGGATGCTCGCTGCGTTGGACGCCCGCATCGCCGCCGTCGCGCCGATCTGCGGCGTCGCGAGCTATCGCAGCGTCATCGAAGGCTACCGCACCGAATGGTACGATAAGGCCTACATCAGCATGATGGACGGCTCGCACATCTACTACTTCACCCCCGGGGTGCTCGAGCTCGCCGAGCAGCAGGATCTCATCTCGCTGATCGCACCCCGTCCCCTCGCGATCATCAGCGCGAACCACGACTCCTGGTTCCCGCTCGACGGCATGCGCGCCGTCGCCGCCGATGCGCGCCACGCCTATCGCCTGCTCGACGCCAGCCCCTCCTTCGAATACCACGAGTTCGAAGGACCCCACGACATGCCGGAGCACAGCCGACGCCGAGCCTACGCCTTCCTGCGCAAGCATCTCGAGTCCAGGAATCCCAAGGACCGTTGATGGCGGATAGCGGATGGCGGATGGCGGATGGCGGATGGCGGATGGCGGATGGCTATCTGCTATCTGCCACGATCCATCCGCTCTCGCTGTTCCCCCTATCGGGGACGTGCGTCGAGAGGACAAGGCGCGTATGGCGTCGACTCCAAGGCCGGACCCTGTGCCCCCCTCGGAGGCGCGGGATTCGTGTATACTTCCGCACGTTCGCTGTGCGGAACTCCGGATCGTGGGTAACCCCTGGCGGATGACGGCACATTCCTCTGCGGGGGCTTCCATGGACCGACTGTTCGCCGTCGTCGCATCGTTGCTGCTGGCCACCGGGGCGAGCGGGGCTGCCGCATCCAAGACCACAGAGATCGCCCTGCCTCCGAACTGGAACGAGGGGCTCGCCCCCGGTGTGAACGTGGGCATCGCTGGACAGTACGCGGGGGATGCCGGCCTGGCCAAGGATCCCGACGTCTTCGCGGTCGAGGATTTCGAGGCTGGGCGGGTCACGCTGGCGTACACCGAGGGCGATGCCTGGGACGCGATGATCCGGGTGACCACGTCCACTCCGCATGGCGGGGCGTCCAGCGGCGAGATCACCTGGCAGCAGGGCGACAATGGCGGCGCCAACCGCTACTGGCTGCCGAAGAAGGCGCTCGCAGCTGACCACCCCGCGTATTTCCTGCGCGCCTACCGGCGCTTCGACCGCGGATTCTTTCCCGGCGATGTCAGCAAGAAGGTCGGCCTCAAGGGCATGGGGATCTGCTGCCTCGCGGCCAAGTTCGATGGTCGCGGTGGCGTGAAGTCGGGCGGAGCCTGCGATGGCACGAACTGGTACACGGTCGAAGACCAGTTCGTCGGCTACGCGGGGAACGGCGCGGGGAATCAGGACGGATATTACTGGTTCGGCCATCTCTACAGCTACGAGCCGTTCCCGGACAAGGCCGTGGCCAAGGTCGGCGAGCTGAAGATCAACGATCCTCCGACGACGCGCTGGTCGAGCTACGCAGAACCCAAAAAATTCATCACCTACGACACCTGGAACTGCTACGAAGTCGGTCTCTACCTGAATACGCCCGGCAAGCCCGACGGCGAAGCGCGCTATTGGATCGATGGCGAGCTGCAATCGCGCGTCACCGGCATCTGCTTCCGCACCGTCCCCCAGGCCCTGCCCGAGATCGCGACCCTGAATCTCTACCGCACCACCGAGAATTTCCCGCAGAAGATGACGCTGTGGATGGACGACATCGTCATCGCCCGCCGGTACATCGGGCCGATGAAGGTGGTGCCGGCGAAGGGCAAGAAGGCGGCCACCAAGAAGGCGAAGTGAGGCTTTTGCTCAGGGGCTGGGGCCCCTACGGCCCCTGAGAGGGGCCTACCCCCGGGCTTTGTCGCGGCTCGATGTCGTCGGGAACCTCCGACA
>JACCZE010000461.1 GCA_013696105.1 Planctomycetota bacterium
GGACTGGATCGTCTGCGCGACATCCTCGGCCGGATGGGCAAGACGGTCGGTGCCGCCGGTCTGCTGTCCGTGCTGGCCAGCATCACCGCTGAAGCCGCGCCCACGGAACTGGCGCTCAGGGTATCGCAGGTCATCGCGACCTCCGCGCCGCCGCCGGTCGCCTCCAGCGGACACGAGACGGTCGCGGGCACCTCCGCCTGGAAAAGCTGGGTGATCGCCGGCGGCATCGCGATCGGAGGCATCGCCACCTGGCTGATCGCCGACTCGGCGCAGGGATCGCCGACCGCGGTGGTGTCGGAAGCAGTGTCGGAAGCAGTGTCCGCAGCACGCTCGCAGCATCACGTCTCGCCGCTCGCCGGCGTGGATGGTGACGGCAGCGCGGAGCGTCCCTGGAGCCTGGAGACGGTGCTCACGCATCCGTCGGGCGTCCGGCCCGGCGACACCATCTGGCTCGATGGCGGCCACTACGATCACGGCATCCTGACCAGCGCGCTGACCGGCAGCGACCGCGCGCCGATAACCCTGCGGGCACGGCCAGGCGCGGCGGTGACGATCAGCGCGCAGCATGTCCGCATCACTGGTTCCTGGACCCGCTACCAGGGCTTCGAGCTCTGTGGGAAGATCCGCGACCGTGTCGATGCGGCAGGCCTGCTGCCCGGCATCGAACTGATCGGCAGCAAGAATGCGTGCGTCAACCTGGTGATCCACGATTTCGGCGACACGGGCGTGGTGGTGCGGCCGGAAGCCGCTGGCAGCGAGATCTCTGGCTGCGTGGTCTATCACAACGGCTCGATCACCACCGATCCGCAGCAGCGCGCGGTGCCCCATGGCTTCGGCATCCAGCTGGGGAACGCCTCGGAGCTGCCGCTGGTGGTCAGCGACTGCATCGTCTTCGGCAATCTCGCGGGCGGGGTGCGGATCGAGCCGCGCTCACCGCTCGCCCACCAGGGCACGATCCGATGCGAACGCCTCGTCGCCTTCGATGACAGCGCCGGCGATGTCATGGTCGGACCCACCCCCGTCCCGGAGCTGTCGATCACAGATAGCCACCTGGAGCGCATCGATCTGCAGCTCGTCTCGCGCAGCGGCATCGTCCTGCAGGGGAACCATCTGCGATCGCGGCGGCGGGCGCGCGATCCCGAGGCGGTGACCAGTCCGCTGGTGATGGAGGACTGGAACGGGATGCGCTTCAGCGGGAATGCCGTCTACGCCGACGGCCCGCTCGCGCTGCTCGCCAATCCCGACAAACACTTCGATCCGGCGATCTGCTCCTGGGACGACAACACCTACCACTGGTCCAACGACTTCGCACGATCCCCCTGGCCCGATGAACGGCAGCCATTCCTGCTGCGCGAGCAGGGCGCGCCGACCATCGGCACCTTCGACCAGTGGCGCACGCGCACCGGATTCGACACCCGCAGCCGCTTCATCGCGGGGAGACCGCAGGGCCAGCGCACCTTCGTGCTCGCCAACCGCCATGAACCCGGGCGCGCGCACATCGTCATCTACGATTGGGACCGGCAGGGGGCTGTCGATATCGACCTCTCGACCGCTGGGCTGACCCACGGCCAAGGCTTCGAGCTGCGCGACGCCGAGGATCTCTTCGCGGCGCCGGTCGTCCGCGGAACCTATGCGGGACGATCCGTCCGGGTGGAAATCTCCCGGTTGACGACCGTGTCGACCCTGCTCGGTACCGGTGACCCCGGAAACGAGCCGCTCATTCAACGCGCGCATGCGGATGGCGAGTTCTCGGTGCTGGTGCTGCTGCCGATGGCGATGCAGCCCGCCTCCACCGTGCAGCCGGATCGGTGATCGTCGGCGGACGGTGGATGATCGGGGACGACGCCCCTCGATGAGCAGGAAGACCGGCGAGGTGGTCAGGTCGATCTCCGCTCGGCATGCCACCTGCCCTGGACCATTATTCTGATTGTTGACCGTCAGCGATACGGGTTGAATTCCGCCTACCGGCGTGCGATCCTGGACCGGCCACCAACATCGATTCCCGTGAGGACGACCATGCGTCTGCTGTTGCCGCTGATTTTCGCATCGACGCTCTGCGTCACCGTCGCGGCCGGTTCCGAAGGGCTCGCCCCCGGTACGCATAAGGCGCTCAAAGCCGGAGCCGGCACCTGGGGCTGCTTTATTCCCAAGGCCTATGCGGACCGCCCCGACGAGCGCTTCCCGGTGCTCTACATCAGCAGTCCTGGGGGCCATCCGGGATTCAACAGCCTCGAGCCATGGGCCGAGCGTCGCGGCGTCATCCTGATCAGCGTCGACGACAGCCAGAACGGACCATCCGAGCCGATCATCGCAGCACAGGACGCGGTGCTCGCCGAGAGCGACAAGGTCCTGCGTCTGCACTCGTGCCTGCGGTACGCCACCGGCCAGAGCGGTGCGGGCGCGGCGAGCAGCATGTTCGTCAACCGGTATCCGGACCGTTTCGCCGGGGTGATGGTCCAGGTCCATAGCGCGGGTCCTCCGCCGAAGCACGTCGCGGTGGTCTATGTCGGCGGCCGCGAGGACACCACGCATCCCTGGAGCGCGGTGAAGGGCGGGTTCGAGACCGCCAAGAGCAGTGGCTGCCCGGCGCGTCTCGTCGACGATCCGGGCACCCACGATAGCGCGGTGCATTTCGGCGAACGCGCGGCGC
>JACCZE010000462.1 GCA_013696105.1 Planctomycetota bacterium
AGATGCCGCTGAGGATGCCTTCCTCCTTGGCGAGGCGCTTGGCGAACTCCACTGCCTCCTCGTTGGTCACCTGTTCGACGCGGTCGACCATGGCCATGTCGAGATTGACCGGGACGAATCCGGCGCCGATTCCCTGGATCTTGTGCGGCGATGGTTTCAGCGGTTGGCCGGCGCGCTGCTGGCTGATCACCGGGCTCGACGCCGGCTCGACTGCGACCGACAGCAGCGTCTGCCCCTTGGTGCGCTTGAAGTAGCGCGACACGCCGGTGATGGTGCCGCCGGTACCGACCCCCGCCACCAGGACATCTATCTTCCCATCGGTGTCCTGCCACAGCTCGGGACCAGTGGTCGACTCGTGGATCGCGGGATTCGCCGGGTTCTTGAACTGGTTCGGCATGTAGTAGCGCTTCGGGTCAGACGCCGCGAGCTCCTCCGCACGACGGATGGCGCCGGACATGCCCTCGGGACCCGGCGTCAGGATCAGGGTCGCTCCGAACGCGGCGAGGACGCGGCGGCGCTCGAGGGACATGGTCTCGGGCATGGTCAGGGTCAGGGGGAATCCGCGCGCCGCCGCGACGAAAGCCAGGGCGATGCCGGTGTTGCCGCTGGTGTGTTCGACGATTTCCATGCCCGGCTTGAGGGCACCGGAATTCTCAGCGTCCCAGATCATCGCCGCTCCGATGCGACATTTGACCGAGTACGATGGGTTCCGGCCCTCGATCTTGGCGAGGATGGTCGCGCGCGCGTCGCCGGCGATGCGGTTGAGGCGCACCAACGGGGTGCGGCCGATCGAGCGCGAATTGTCCGGATGGATATTGGCCATGGAGGGGTCCTGTCGCGTGTTGGTCGCCACGGTGATGTGGCGATGCGGAGAGAGCGGGGGAGTCTCATACCAGGAGAGTCCGGTAGCGCCATGGCGGATGCGCCGCAATTGCGCAGCATAGGCTCGGAGCATGCACCTGACGGCCATCGCTCATCTCCGGCGCGCGGATCCGATCCTTGCCGCAATCATCGCGCGCGTGCCGAGCTGTACCTTCGCCGTGCGCGCCGAGGGCACGCATGTCGATGCATTGCTGCGCGCCATCGTCTACCAGCAGCTGTCCGGCAGCGCCGCGGTCACCATCCTGGGTCGGGTCGTCACGCATTTCAGCGGACGATCGCCGACCCCGGCGGAGCTGCTCGCGACTCCCGACGAACCGCTGCGCGCTGCCGGACTGTCGCGGCAGAAGATCGGCTACGCTCGGGACCTCATGGCCAAGGTGCTGTCAGGCGAGGTGCCGCTGGACGCGATCGCGCGTCAGGACGACGAGACCGTGATCACCGAATTGACGCGCGTCAAAGGCATCGGCCGTTGGACCGCGCAGATGTTCTTGATGTTCCGGCTCGGGCGTCCCGATGTCTTCCCCGAGCTCGACCTCGGCATCCGCAATGCGATCCAGCGCGCCTATCGCCTGCGCAAGCCTCCGACACCGGAACGCATGCGCTCGATCGCCGTCGCGTGGAGTCCACACCGCACGATCGCCAGCTGGTACCTATGGCGCAGCCTGGATCTCGATCGGCCGTCGGCAACGCCACCGGATAAGCGGCAGGGAGGAACGGTAGCCGCCATGGGGGAGGCGAAGAAGGTGCGAAGGCAGAAGAACAGGAAACCGGGAATGCAGCGGCGGAAGACCTCGACCGCCTGACTCCAGCGCCAGATCGGCCGGCTGTCACAGCGCCTTGAGCAGCTCCTCGGTGACCTTCTTCGCGTCGCCCAGGAGCATCATGGTGTTGTCGCGATAGAAGAGTTCGTTGTCGATGCCGGCGTAGCCGCTGGCGAGCGAGCGCTTCACGAACAGCACGGTCTTGGCCTTCTCGACATCCAGCACGGGCATGCCGTAGATCGGACTCTTGGAGTCGGAGCGCGCGGCCGGATTGGTGATGTCGTTGGCGCCGATCACGTAGGCGACGTCGGTCATGGCGAAGTCGCGGTTGATCTCGTCGAGCTCGACGACCTCGTCGTAGGGGACGTTCGCCTCGGCCAAGAGCACGTTCATGTGCCCGGGCATGCGGCCCGCCACCGGATGGATGGCATAGCGGACCTTCACGCCATTCTTCTTGAGGGCATCGGCCATCTCGCGCAGCGCGTGCTGCGCTTGTGCCACGGCCATGCCGTAGCCAGGCACGATGATCACCGAACTGGCGTTCTTCATGATGAAGGCCGCATCGTCGGCGTTGCCGGTCTTCACCGGGCGCTGCTCCTGCTTCACGCCGCCTGTTGCCCCGGTTTCGCCGCCGAAGCCGCCGAAGATGACGTTGAAGATCGAGCGGTTCATCGCCTTGCACATGATGTAGCTGAGGATAGCGCCCGACGATCCGACCAGCGCCCCGGTGATGATCAGCAGGTTGTTGTGCAGGGTGAAGCCGATTCCGGAAGCGGCCCAGCCCGAGTACGAATTCAGCATCGACACCACCACCGGCATGTCCGCCCCGCCGATCGGCATGATCAGCAGCAGGCCCAGGAGCAGCGACACGCACACCAGCGCCCAGAAGGCTCCGGGCAGCTGGCTGCTGACGAACCAGATGCAGATCACGATGGCGGCGACACCCAGCAGCGCGTTGAGGACGTGCTGCCCGCGGAAGGTGAGCGGCGATCCGGAAACCAGTCCCTGCAGCTTCGCGAAGGCCACGACGGATCCGGTGAAGGTGATCGCGCCGATGGCCGTTCCGATCGCCATCTCGATCAGGCTCACCCGGTGGATCGCGCCGCTCGTGCCGATGCCCAGGGCTTCGGGATTGTAGAACGCCGCCGCGGCGCCCCGCACCGCGGCGGCCCCGACCAGCGAATGGAAGGCCGCGCCCAGCTGCGGCAGGGCGGTCATCTGGATGCGCAGCGCGATCACCGTGCCGATGGCGCCGCCGATGAGGATCGCTGCGGCGATCATCGGCAGGCTGACCATTCCCGGCATCGCCAGCGTGGTGCCGATCGCCAGGATCATGCCGAAGATGCCGAGTAGGTTGCCGCGGCGCGCCGATACCGGTGATGACAGGCCACGCAGTGCGAGGATGAAGCAGACCGAGGCCGCGAGGTACAGGATCGCCGCGAGATCGCCGTTCATAGCGCGGTCTTCTTCTGCGCATCCGGGACCGGGCCCGGACGCTTCTTGCGAAACTTGTCGAGCATCCGCTGGGCGATCACGAATCCGCCGAAGATGTTCACCGCCGCGAGGGTGATGGCGGCGAAGCCGAGCATCTGGCTGATCTCGAAGCCCTGCGCCCGTGCGTGGGCACCGGCGGCGATCAGCGCGCCGACGATGATCACGCTCGAGATCGCATTGGTGACCGCCATCAGCGGCGAATGCAGCGCCGGCGTCACGCGCCAGACCACGTAATAGCCGATGAAGCACGCGAGCACGAACACCGTCAAGCTGAGGATGAGGGGATCGACCGAGACGGTGTCGATCACCGGGGCATCGATCCGGAGGGGGGCTTCCATGTCAGGCCTTCCCAGTCGGGGAGGATGCGGCGGCAAATGCCGGATGGATGACGGCGCCGCCGCGGGTCAGCATGGTCGCCTTGACGATCTCGTCCTCGACATCCAGGCGCAGGGTCTTGGTTGTGGAATCGACGAACAGGGCGAGGAACGCGACGAGGTTGCGCGCGTAGAGCGCGCTCGCGTCCACCGGCAGCCTTCCGGGGACATTGCGGTGACCGACCACGCGCACGCCATCGACATCCACGACGTGGCCTGGCTGCGACAAGGCGCAGTTCCCGCCAGATTCCACCGCGAGATCGACGATGACCGATCCAGGGCGCATCGAGCGTACCATCTCTGCGCTCACCAGACGCGGCGCCTGCTTTCCCGGGATCGCCGCGGTGCAGATGACGATGTCCTGCTTCTTGAGCGTGTCGGCGACCAGCTCTGCCTGCCGACGCTGGTAATCGGCGGACATCTCCTTGGCATAACCGCCCTTGGTCTCGGCCTGCTTGGCTTCATCGCTCTCGAGCCAGACGAAGGTCGCTCCGAGGCTTTCGACCTGCTCCTTCGCGGCCGGGCGCACGTCTGTGGCGCTGACCACCGCGCCCAGGCGCCGGGCGGTGGCGATCGCCTGCAATCCCGCCACGCCGGCTCCGAGCACGAACACCTTCGCCGGAGCGATGGTCCCCGCGGCGGTCATCATCATCGGCATCGCGCGTCCGAACTCGGCGGCGGCATCGAGCACGGACTTGTATCCGGCAAGATTCGCCTGCGATGACAGCACGTCCATCGACTGCGCGCGCGATATGCGGGGCACGAGCTCCATCGAGCAGGCGGAGACACCCTGGCGGGCGAAGGCATCGATGGCGGCGCGTTCGCCGTAGGGGGCGAACATGCCGATCAGCAGGGTTCCAGGCTTCATGAGCCCCAATTCGTCGATCTCGCCTTCGGCGCCGATCAGCGGCCTCTGCACCTTGAGCACGACATCGCTTCCGGCCAGGGCGGCGGCGGCATCAGCGGCGATGGTCGCACCGGCAGCGGCGTAGGCGGTGTCGGTGACCGATGCGAAATGTCCGGCCCCCGACTCGATGCACACGTCGAATCCGAGGGCGATCAGGCGCTTCACCGAATCGACGGTGGCCGCGACACGCGTCTCATGCGCCCGGCGTTCCCTCAGGACGGCGAGCTTCATCTGTGGACACCCATGGCACGGATGATGGGCCTCCGCCACGGCACGCACAAGTGCGGACTGCGAGCAGGAGTCGTCGGTGGCCATCCCTCGTCATGGATATACCGTTGCGCTCCTCGGAGCTCGCCATGGCCAACGCATTTTCTGGCCAATCCATCGCTGCGGTGGCCCTCTCGGTCCGCGACCACCAGTCGGGCAAGCGCACGCTCAGCGGCGGCATCCTCGCCCAGCTCCAGGAGTACTGCGCGACCATCACCGCCGGCAAGGATCTCGGCAGCTACCTGGCCTCCGTCACCGACCCGGACCACCGCATGTCCGCCCCGTCCGACTGGATGGCGGTGCAGATGTTCGCGAAGCAGCATAAGAAGTAACGGGGATTGCCCCTGTTCTGGGTGCTCCGTTCTCCGTTCTCCGTCGACGACAGACTGCGAGCGCTGCAATTTGGCTGTCACTGAGAACGGAGAACGGAGAACCGGTGCAATCCTCCTACTTCCTCTTCTCTTCATCCAACACGCGCGAGATCTCCATCAGCAGACCCTGGAGGGATCCCTGCAGGGAGCGGCGGTCGGGCGGAGGCGCGGCGGAGTGGAAGGCGAAGCGCGGTGGCGATGAACGCGCGAGACCAGTCAGAGCGTCCATGCCGGTCTTGGCGCCGAAGACCGCGTGCACCGCGTTGCCCTCGCTGAACCACACCGCGGCGAGGTTGGGCCCGCCGACGAGGTCGAGGCGACCGGTGCCTCCGGTGGATTGGAAGTACTGCAGCAGGTCGAAGATGCCGGCACTGGTCACCTCCCCCACGAAGTTCGCTCCGCGGGTGACGATGTCCTCCATCTTGAATTCGGGACCCATGGTCTCGGAGTCGGCGATCTGCGGCGCCTGGTCTGACAACGATGCGGGGTTCCCGCCCGGCGGCAGCTGATGGAAGCGGTAGACCTGGCCGCCCACCTGGAGGCGATCGCCATCCTTGAGCGGCGCGGTGCCAGCGATCTTGGCGCCATTGACCAGCACCCCGTTGCGGCTGGCGAGGTCCTTCACCTGCCAGGTACCCGAGGTGGTGCAGCAGACTTCGGCGTGACGGCGCGAGATCAGCGCGTCCTGGATGACGATGTCCGCCTTCTCATCGCGGCCGAAGACGTACGGCCGATCCATCCGCAGCTTATGCAGGCGACGCGCGGCTGAGACGAGGTAGTGATCGGCGGGCATGGCGAGCCATACGATACGCCATCGACGCCACCGGGCAACGTTCCTGCCCGATTGCTCGGACGCCGGCCTCGATGTACGAGGCGACGGGGTCGGATCTAACCGTCGATGGTCAGCGTGAAGGTTGCCTGGGGGCGTTCTGGGGTCAGCAGCACGCTGACGCGCAGCAGGTGGTCGCGCGGCCACGGTTTGTGGTCGGCGGTATAGGGATTGAACGGCGCGAGCGGCCAATGCAGGGCGAAGTCGTCGGGACCCTCGACCGTCACCGGGCCATGGCGGAATCCGCCGCCGAGATCGGTGCCGGTGGCGACGATCGGATCGGCTCCCAGATCGAGCACCTGTCCCGACAGGCCATGGGTCTGCGGCGAGGAGCGGACCATGGTGAAGGCCGCGGTGAACGGCCCGCGGCAGCCAGCGGGGTCGACTCCGAGATGGATCTGCAGGACCAGGTCGCTCACGATCGAGATGCGCACGCTGGCGAAGAAGGTCTTGTAGGATGCTCGGGCCCACAGCTGGCCGTCCTCCTCGCTGATCGATCCTCCGCAGGGCCAGTAGTCGTTCGCGTACTCGCCCTTGGCGGAAAAGGTCGAGTTCTCGAGCTGGTGCTTCGAGTGGGATCCATCGACGATCAGTCCGGTCTTGGGATGCCAGATCGAGAACAGCTTCTGCCGTTCGAGCCCGAACGGATTGTCGCGGTATGCCGGGTCCTCGGCGTTCATCGCGCGGATGCACGACAGGCCGATCGCCCAGGCCTTGCGTCGGAAGATGCCGGCGGGAAGCACCATGGACGCCGAGTGGCCGCTCTGCTCGAAGGGCGCGGGTATTGCTTCGCCATCATTCCAGAAGAGGTGGTTCTCGCAGTGCCTGGCCAGGGTTTCCGGACCGACGTCCTCGATGTCACGCACATGGCTGCGCCAGCCGCGGAAATGCGCGATCGCCGAACCGCGGCCCTCCGGACTGTGCGAGAACGCGAACAGACCCCAGACCCGGGGAGCGGAATCGTGTCCCGCGCGCACGCGCTCATCGATGATATCGAGGAACGTCGCGTCCGGGTAGCTGAAGCGTGCGTGGAAGCGCGTCGCCGCGTCGATCGCCGAGCGGAACACCGCTTCGCGGGTCCACGCGTACATCAGTCCCATGGCGCCTGCGGTGAGGTAGTTGTAGCTGGGCGTGGGTCCGCCGCAGCGCAGGAGGTCGCCGTGTTCCTCCCAATAGCCGTCGGGGTGGACGTG
>JACCZE010000468.1 GCA_013696105.1 Planctomycetota bacterium
GTCGAGATCGTCGAGCGTGTCGACCAGCGACCAGGCGATGGCCGCGGCGTCGAGCCGGGCCTGCGTCGCGCTCAGGAGATCGGACTGCGACCACGGGAGGTCGTCGGCGAAGCAGGGCCCGATAGAGCGCGGTTCCCGAATCGCGACGCCCCAGTATCCGCCATCCGACGCGGGGCCGAAGGCGACGGGAGCCGCGACCAGCGCGCTGGACAACCGCTGCAGGTGCTCGATCTGCAATCCAGGGCAGTCAACGCCGATGACCATGGTCGGAGCATCGACCCGCTCGACCGCAGCAGCGAGACGTGCTCCGAGCCCGCCATCAGCCTGATCATGGAGAGTGAATCGTCCGAGCGGGGACGCAGACACGAGCGCACGCTCTCCGGAGACGAAGACGGCGACCGGTCCCGGCCAGAGCCCGGCGATGCACGCGGTATGCTGGACGAGGTGGAGGTAGACGGCGAGCGCAGCGTCGTCTCCGATCGAGCGTGCCAGTCGGGTCTTCACCTGCCCCAGCACCGGCGCGCGTGCGAAGATCGCGAGCGTTGGCGTGACCATCAGACCGGCTGCGTCTCCGCGACGATCTCGGAGGCGTCCTCCGAATCGGCATCCGGGCGACCGAATGCTTCGTACGCGAGCAGCGCCAAGGCGGGAGCATGCGCGAGCGCGGCGACCCAAGGGACTTCGATGAAGTCGGAGGGGTGGTTGTTGGCGATCGCGTGCAGCCAGTACACCGGCGCCATCGCCGTCCACAGCACCAGCCCCCAGGACCGCGTGAACGGCAGAAGCAGGACCAGCGGGGCGAAATACCACGCGTGCAGCGTGGGCAGGCAGACCAGCAGCATGGCCAGGAGGCGCGCCGTGAGATCGAGCGCTTCGCCATCCACCGCGCGGCGGAAGCGCGCGAGGATCAGGGTCGAGCCGCCGATCCAGATCACCGCGAGTGCAGCCACCGTCGCGGGCTGGACGATGTCTTTCTCCAGCACGGCGGCGAGCGCCAAGCGGATGTACGGCTCGATCGCTCCGTGGAAGTGCATCACCGAACCGAAATGGCCCATGGTGGTGAATAATGCGGGACCGGCATCGATGAACGGCAGGTAGGCGGCCAGCGCGACCACGGGCGGCAGCAGCCACCAGGCCCAGCTGCGCGCCAGCAGCACGGGCACCATCGCTACCAGGGCGAATGGCTTGGCCAGGGCGGCGAGACTCAGGGTCGCGAGGCTGCGGCGCTGATGCTGGCCAGCGGCGAGGTACAGTCCCACCGCCAGCAGCAGGACCATGACCGCGTCGTTGTGCCCCTCACCGACCAGGAAGATCGGGCCGATGGGATTCCAGGCTGCCAGGATCAACACCGTGGACGGCATCTGGAAGCGCACGAGCATCGCCAGCACGAGTCCGATCGCCGCCAGTTCGCACAGCGCACCGGCGATCTTGAATGCGAACGGCTCGACCGAGAACGTCGTGACCAGCGCTTCGTACCCGAGGGTCACCGGCGGATAGATCGCGGTCCAGTCGGGATGATTGATCGCCGAGGTCACCGAGCTCGACAGCGTCGCGCGCGCGAGCTCCTGGGCTGCCGGTGCGCTGGGCGCCACGGTGTAGGGATTCTGGCCGGCGGCTACCTGCCTGCCCTCGAGCACGTAGCGGTTGGCGTCATCGGACAGCTCCAGTCCGAGGCAACCCAGGCGGATGGCGACCGCGACGACGATGATCCACGCGAGGGTGATGCGTCCGCCGGTGCGAGCGCGCGCCACCATCACGGCCAAGAGGTAGACGCCGGCGAGCGCGAGCGCCAGCACCACGAACGTCAGCGGATTGCTGCGCCACGATCCGTCGAGCGCGCCCAGCCCGGCATAGCCGGCGATCAGCAGGATGCCCAGCGGCAGGAGCCACGGCATGGGAGACGGACCGCGTTCGGTGATCCGCGCGTCGAATTCATGGCGCTCGCGGATGCTGTAGACGGACATCCACAGGAAGCCGGACAGGTACAGCGCGAGCAATGGCGTGATCCAGGTGTGCGTCCCGGTGCAGCCGATCCCCAATCCGACGGCGGCCCAGCCGGCGCAGAACAGCTCCGCCATGCCGCTCGCGGGGCGCGCGCGGTAGCTGCCGGTCGCCTTCTGCGAGCCGATCGAGCCCTGCTTGGGCGTGCGCACGAACGCCGACTGCTTGCCACGGAAAGCCTGCCAGACGGCGACGGAGTTGGACACGGCGATGCCGGTCCCGAGCGCGGCGAGAGCGGGCAGATACCGGAGATTGCGCCAGCCCTTGCGGCCGTAGAGGACGAATTGGCTGCACGCGTAGACGGTGAGGGGGGCGGCAGCGCCGACCAGGAACGCGACCAGTCCGAGTCCGAGCATCCATACCGGCAGGCGATTGATCAGCAGCAGGGTCAACGGTGCGCAGAACAGGCTGATCAGGATCAGCGGATGCACCAGATAATGGGTCATGTGCAGCGTCGCCGCGAACTTGGCGTGCAGACTCCAACGCGAAGCCCACACTTGCGGCAGCAGCTTGATCGCGGTCTGGATCGAACCCTTCGCCCAGCGGAACTGCTGGCTGCGCCAGGCGCTGACCGTCGCGGGAACCTCGCCCGGCACCGCGAGGCCGGTGCGATAGGTGCAGCGCCAGCCCTTGAGCTGCGCGCGGTAGCTGAGGTCCATGTCCTCGGTGAGCGTGTCGTGTTCCCAACCGCCGGCGGCGACGATCGCGGAACGCCGCCACAGACCGCACGTGCCGTTGAAGTTCATCGCCAGGCCGGACCAGGCGCGCGCGCCCTGTTCGATGGCGAAATGTCCGTCGATGCCCAGCGACTGCGCAGCCGTCAGCAGGTTGGCATGGCGGTTGAGGTGCTCCCAACGGCCCTGCACCAGCGCCAGGTCGGGATCGGCGAGCAGCGGCTTGATCGCTTTGCGCAGGAAGTCCGCCTCGGGTACGAAGTCGGCATCGAAGATCGCGATGTAGGGCGACTCATCGGATTCCATGCCGGCGGACAGGGCGCCGGCCTTGTATCCCGTGCGATCCGTCCGGTGGAGGCTCTTCGCGTCGATCCCGCGCGCGGTCAGGCGCGCGCACGCCTCGCGGCCGATCGCCACGCTGTCGTCGGTGCTGTCGTCCAGCAGCTGGATGTGCAGCCGATCCGTCGGCCACGACAACGCTCCGATGGCATCGACCAGCCGGCCGACCACATCGCGTTCATTGAACACCGGCAGCTGCACGAGGACGTGCGGCAGATCCGCCTCGATGATGTCGGTGGCCTGTTCACGCTCGGCGAGTGCCCGCGCATCCCGGCTGCGACGCAGGAACAGCACCAGCAGCCAGAGGCTGTGGACCCCGTAGATCGCGAGCAGGAAGACGGCGGTGACGTAGAAACCCGCGGCGATGTGCGAAAGCGGTTCGAGCACGTTCATGTGAGCGGCGCAGTGTGCGATCACCGCAGGGGGGTTCAATCGTAAACGAGTCTCGCCTCGCGTGAGCACACGTCGCGATCCGGCGGTGCAAGCCGCTAGGGTAGAACAGATTGCGATGGATCACCGGACACCGTCGCGGTCAGCGTGATCACCGTCAGGTCGCCCCGGCGTGTGCGATTCCAGCTCAGCCCGCGCCCGGCGGCCAGGAGCGGCAGATCCTCCTCGAGGCGCGTGCGGGGATCCGACAGCACACAGCAGCCGTTCGCGGCCAGACTCGCGCGGATGGTGGTCATGAGATCGGCGAAGCACTCGGGACGATAGAGGATGTCGCCGCCGAGGATGATCTCGTAGGGCGTCCCGGGGATCGCCGAACCCCACCGGTGGTGGTGGAACGTGGCTCGCGCGGCGTATCCGCGCTCGGTCACCTGCTGACGGGCGAGCGCGAGCGCCGATGCGTTCAGATCGGCGAACGCGACCGAGCGCGCGCCCGCCGAGAGCGCAGCCAGGCCGAGCGCACCCCGGCCGCAGCCGAGATCGCAGACCGAGGCGCCTGCGCAGCGCACGACCACGCCGAGTTCTCGTACCAGGCGATCGCCGGCGGGCCAAGCGTAGGCCGACGTGCCGTCGTCATCCATCCGCGGGCGCCGATCGACCGTACGCGCGAGCGATCATCCCTGGAAGTGCGCACAGTCCGCGCGCGTGGATCGACGGAAGCACGTGCCGCGCCTGGTCGCGCAAGGCGTCGTGCGCGTGGCCCATCGCGCAGCCGTGGCCGGCCCAGCGGATCATCTCGCGGTCGTTGTCCGCATCGCCCACCGCCCAGACGCGCTCGCGTCCGATGCCCAGATCCCTGGCCACGCGTTCCAATGCCCACGCCTTGGTGATGCCGCGAGGCAGGATCTCCACGCGGTCGGATTCGCTCGCCACGATGTGCAGGCGGTCGCCCAGCCGGTCGCGCACGTGCGCGCACACGCCCGGAAGCAGATCCGGATCGGTGACGAACATCACCTTGTAACTCGGACCACGCCAGGGCGAGAAGCGCTGCGGGAGGACGTCGATGCGGGCGCCGTAGTGTTCGCGCCAATGCCGCGTGCGCGGGATCTCGCGATCCATGATCCAGGTGCTTTCGTCCGGATAGGCGCAGATCGCGCCTGCGAACGGCCGCAATTCCGACACGATCGCGTTCACGGAGTCTTCGTCCAAGACCGCCGAGCAGGTGGGAACCGATCCCGGAAGACCAGCCCAGGCGCCATTGAAGCAGATCACCGGCGTCCTCAGGCGCAGCATCCGCCAGACCCAACCGGTCGTCATCAGCGATCGTCCGGTGACGAGCACCACCTCGGCGCCGAGCCGACGCATGTCGTCCACCGCGCGTTCGTGCCCGGCAGGGATGCGCGAATCCGCGGTCAGCAGGGTGCCATCGAGGTCAAGCGCAACGAGACAGGCCGGCATGCCCTGCTTATCGCATGGCAGCCGGCCTGATCAATTCTCATGGTCCGCGCAGAACGCGGGCTCGGGATCAGAAGCGTTTGCCGCCGCTGAAGAGGACGGCGAAGCCCTGGGTCTTGAAGGAGATGCTGTTGTTGCCGAAGCTGGGCTCGGCGTGGTGCACCTGGTAGCGCAGATCCAGTCCCAGCTGCCACATCGACTCGAAGGTGTAGTACGCCGCGCCTCGCAGACCGTATTCGTAAGCGAAGGCGACGGGGTGACCCTGTCCGGTCATCTCCCACTCGGACAGGCCGATGCCCAGGAAGGGCGTGCCTTCGAAATGGATCGCCGGCATCGGGGCGAGCTTGTAACCCCAGCCGACCATGCCGATGAACATCTGGCTGTTCTCGCTGACCTTCACGCTGTTCTTGGTGCGGGTGGCGAAGTTGAGCGCGAATTCGCCGCCGTAGATCAGGCCGCCGTGATCTTCGAACTGTCCGCCCGAGCGCATGCCGGTGACCGCGAGGCGGTAGTTCGACGCCCAATTGAAGTTCGACGAATCGGTTTCGTTGTTCTTGGGCAGGAAGCCGGTGGTGAGGCGCAGGTCATTGATGTCGTATTCACCGCGGAAACCGGAACTCGGCGCTGCGCGGCGGTCGCTCGTGGCGATGCGGTCGGCTGCGGCCGACATGCCTGCGATGGCGAGGAGGGTGAGGGTGGCGGTGATGGATCCGAGACTACGCATGTGCTGGTTTCCTTGAGGTGCGAGGGCGCCATGAGAACGATCGGTAGCGTTCTCGCCAGTTCCGGCCACGAGAGCTTATACGTTAGCCGAGGTTGATTCATTCGGGTTGCCTCATACGGCAGCGACCGATCGTTCTCCCGCCATCCCCATGCGCGAAAAAAATAGACGCAGGTATTTATTGTCAAAGGTGTTACACAGGAAGTTAGATTTTTCGCGGGAGTCGTCCGTGGACAATCCACGGCCGTGTTAGGATCCGGACGGACGCCGCGGGCCACCGCTCGTCCCCCCATGACCGAGCCGCCCCCACCACCCCTCACCAGCGACCCGACGAACGTCCTGCTGATCCGTCGGCTGCTCGCTCTGAGCTGGGCATACCGCGCACGCTGCCTGCTGGTGCTGGTGCTGCAGGTCGTCCTGCTGGTGCTCGGCCTCGCCGGTTTGGGGTTCATCGGCATCGGCATCGACTTCATCAATCAGGAATTGGGGCAGGGCAGCCAGTCTCCGCGCTGGCCTTTCGGTGTCGCACCGCCGAACGCATGGACGCACACCCAGGTCATCTTCGCGATTGGCGGAGCGGTCCTGGCGATGGCCATGATCCGCAACGTCGTGAATTACTTCAATGCCATCGCCGTCGCGCGGCTGATCCAGGAGATCATCATCGCGCTGAGGTCGCAGGTCTACGACAAGCTGCAGAGGCTCAGCTTCCGATTCTTCGATGCGAACGCGAGCGGGTCGCTGATCAACCGGGTCACCGGCGACGTGCAGTCGGTGCGCATGTTCGTCGATGGCGTGCTGATGCAGAGCGTGATCATGCTGCTGTCGCTGGCGATCTATCTCGCGTACATGATCAGCCTGCATCCGAGCCTCGCGCTCGCGTGCCTGCTGCCGGTTCCGCTGCTGTATCTCGCCACTTCCACTTTCTCGCGTTGGGTGCGCCCGGCTTACGCGGCCAATCGCGAGCATTACGACAAGATGGTGCTGACCCTGTCCGAGAGCGTGCAGGGGGTGCAGGTGACCAAGGCTTTCGCGCGCGAGGCAGAGGAACGCGCGAAGTTCGCCGACGTCAACCGCACCGTGCTCACCCAGCAGCGGAGCATCTTCTGGCGCGTGAGCATGTTCTCGCCCGTGGTCGAAACCATCAATCTAGCGATCATCGTCATCCTCATCGCCTTCGGCGGGCGGCTGGTGTCCGAAAACGAGATATCCATCGGCGACTTCGTGGTGTTCCTGGCGCTGCTCCAGCAGTTCTGCGGCCAGGTTTCCTCGATCGCCGGCATCGCCAACAACATCCAGCAGAGTCTGATCGGGGCGCGGAGAGTTTTCGAGGTGCTCGATGCGCCGATCGAGGTGCAGACCCCGCCGGATCCGCTGCGTCCCGAGACCATCCGCGGCGCCATCCGCTTCGAGGATGTGTCGTTCCATTACCGCGCTGGCGAGCCGGTCCTGAACGGAGTCGATTTCCAGGCCGAACCCGGCCAATGCATCGCCATCCTCGGCACGACCGGATCCGGCAAGAGCACGCTGATGAGCCTGATCCCGCGCTTCTACGACCCGATCGGCGGTCGCGTGCTGATCGATGGCATCGACATCAAGCGGCTGCCGGTCGATTTCCTGCGCCGGCAGATCGGCCTGGTGTTCCAGGAGAGTTTCCTGTTCAGCAGCACGATCGCGGCGAACATCGCATTCGGCCACCCCGAGGCCACCCGCGAGCAGATCGAACGCGCCGCACGCATCGCCGCCGCGCACGGATTCATCAGCGAGCAGCCCAAGGGCTACGACACCATCCTCGGCGAATCAGGCGTGAACCTCTCCGGCGGGCAGCGCCAACGGCTGGCGATCGCACGTGCGGTGCTGCTCGAACCGCGGGTGCTGCTCCTGGACGACCCCACCACCGCCATCGATCCCGAGACCGAGCACGAGATCCTCGAGGCGATGGACAACGCGATCGCCGGGCGCACGACGTTCGTGATCGCGCATCGTCTGAGCACCCTGCGTCGCGCCGACATCGTCCTGGTGCTCGAGGACGGCCGCATCGTCGAGCGCGGAACGCACGATGAGCTGATGCGCGCCGGCGGGCATTACCTGGCGGTGGCGCGGGCGCAGCTGGTCGATGAGGAATCGCGCAAGATCCTGGGCGCAGGGCCTGCGACATGACCGTCGCGCCTGTCACCCCGCCCTCGACGCCTCCGCCATCGCCTGCGGTCAAGCACATCGCAGGCATCGTCCAGACCATGCGGACATCCGATGCCGATGGAGAGGTGGATCAGCGTCCACTCGAGCTGCGGCTGATCCGTCGGCTCTTCGGTTTCACCAAGCCGTACGCGGTGAAGCGCAATTGGCTGTTCTTCTTCGTGATCCTGCGCGCGATCCAGATTCCCGCGACCGCAGGCGTACTGGCGGCCTTGATCAGCGGCCCGATCGCTCATCAGGACCAGCACGGGATCATGATCGGACTCGTGGTCTATATCGCCCTGGCGATGTTCACCAACATCACCTTCCATTTCCGCCAGCGCCTGGCGCTCGAGATGGGCGAGGCCGTGGTCCACGATCTGCGCAACGCGATCTTCGAACACCTGCAGCGCATGCCTATGAGCTTCTTCCACCGGACGCGGCTGGGACGCATCCTCAGCCGTGTGACCTCCGATGCCGACGCGGTGAGATCAGGGGTGCAGGACGTGCTGTTCGTCTCGATCGTCCAATGCGGTCAGATGATCGGCGCGGCGGGATTGATGATCTGGTACGACTGGAGGCTTTTCCTCGCGATGATGATGATGGTCCCCATCCTCTGGCACGTGAACCGGTATTTCCGCGCCAAGCTCAGCGATGCCAACCGGCGGGTGCAGGAGAGCTTCAGCCGGGTGACGGCGACGCTGGCCGAATCGGTGAACGGCATCCGCGTCACCCAGGGATTCGTCCGCCAGGACATCAATGGCGGCCTGTTCCGTGATCTGATGCGGGACCACGCGCGCTACAACATGGGGGTATCGCAAGTCTCGGCCGTGTTCCTGCCGCTGCTCGAGTTCAACAGCCAACTGTTCATCGCCGTGCTGCTGGTGCTGGGCGGCTATCGGGCCTTCGGCGGAGACATCCCACCGTCGACGTTGTTGTCGTTCTACCTGCTCTCGAACTATTTCTTCAACCCCATCCCGACGCTTGGAAATCTCTACAATCAGGCACTGACCTCGATGGCCGGGGCCGAGCGCGTGTTCCACCTGCTCGACTCCAAACCCGAGTGGTCGGACGCCCCGGATGCGCGCGATGTGCCATCCATCGACGGGCGGGTCGAATTCAAGGAGGTCACCTTCGGCTACGATCCCGCCAAGCCCGTGCTCCACGGCATCACCTTCGTCGCCGCGCCTGGGCAGAGCATCGCCCTGGTGGGCCACACCGGCAGCGGCAAGAGTTCGGTCATCAACCTGGTCGCGAAGTTCTATCTGCCCACCTCGGGCGAGCTGCTGATCGACGGCCGAGAGATCCGCACGATCACCTCGTCGTCGCTGCGGCGCCAGATGGGCATCGTGCTGCAGACGAACTTCCTTTTCCGGGGATCGGTCTTCGACAACATCCGCGTCGGACGGCCCACAGCCACGGATGCCGAGATCATCGAGGCCGCACGCGGTCTCGACTGCCTGGACCTGCTCGAGGCCCTGCCGAACGGGCTGGCGACGGTCGTCGGCGAGAAGGGCAGCGGCATCTCGCTCGGACAGCGACAGATCATCTGCTTCACGCGCGCGATGCTCTCGGATCCGCGCATCATCATCCTCGACGAAGCCACCAGCTCGATCGATGCGATGACCGAACTGCGCCTGCAGCACGCTCTGGCCAAGCTGCTACTGGGGCGCACCAGCTTCGTGGTCGCGCACCGTCTGAGCACCATCCGCAATGCGGACCAGGTCCTCGTCCTCGACCATGGCCGCATCATCGAGCGCGGCCGGCACATCGAGCTGCTGCCGCAAGGCGGCGTCTATGCCCAGCTGTACCGGCAGTTCGTGCGCGCGGGGTCGGACTGACTTTTTGCTCAGGGGCTGTCGCCCCTACGGCCGCAAGCGGCCTACCCCCGCGGCTTTGTCGCGGCTCGATGTCGTCGGAAGCCTCCGACATCGTGGCGGCATCGCCTGCGGCGATTTTATGCCGCCAGCGCCGCTCGGCGCCCGAGGAGAGGAAAGTTAGTCGCCAAGCGCCAACAAGCACCAGGACAAGCAGGACAAGGACAGGCGTGCGCCGGGATAAACCGGCATGAAGGAGAGAATGCAAGAGTCTTACGCTGAAGGCGTAGCGAACCACAGCGACCGCGAGTCATGCGTCGGG
>JACCZE010000011.1 GCA_013696105.1 Planctomycetota bacterium
TCGGTACCGATGTACGCCTTTCGGATGCCGCTCGGTGGCGGCTGACGACTCTGACATGATGACCTCCAGCCGCGATCATGCGGCGGGGGAGGTCAGTTGGCTACACGGGTTGGATGAGCGGACACGAAAGGAGGACCGGCAGTCCGCGTCTTGCCTGGTTTTTTATCCGACGCGTAGGGCGAGGCCGCTCGGCCTGTGCCGATGATCTCCGAATCGGATCAAAGACCGTGCGGTCGACAGATCGGCCCGGATCTATCGGCCATGCCCGCATCGAACGATGCGGAGATTTTTCGAGCATGGCGGCGCCGGGTAACCTGCAGCAGGGCTGGTCACCTTGATCGCAATGCGCCGATATCATAACCGGGCGACATGAGTACCAAGGACCTGACCTTCGCCATTCTCGGACTCGGTGGACGGGGAAACGGATTCTCGAACGTCCTCGCATCGCAGCCCGAACTCGGCCGCGTCGTCGCGATCGCTGAACCGGATTCCGAGAAGCGGCAACGTATCGGGGATCGCCATGCCATTCCCGCCGAGCGACGATTCACCGACTATACGGCGCTGCTCGCCCAGCCGAAGCTCGCGGATGTGATGATCAACACCCTGATGGACCGGCTGCACAGGCCATCCGCCGTGCCGGCCCTGGACAAGGGCTACCACATGCTGCTCGAGAAGCCGATGGCGACATCGCTCGAAGACTGCAAGGCGATCGACGACGCGCGCCGGCGGAACCAGGCGATCGTCAGCATCTGCCATTCGATGCGCTACAGCGTCATCTTCTCAGAGATCAAGCGCCTGGTCGACAGCGGCGTGATCGGCGACGTCGTCAGCCTCGACCAGCTCGAGGCGGTCGAGCATACCCACCAATCACACAGCTTCGTCCGCGGCAATTGGGGCAACGAATCGCGTGCCACCTTCATGCTGATGGCCAAGAGCTGTCACGACATCGACTACATCGCCTACCTCATCGGCAAGCCATGTCGACGTGTGTCGTCCTTCGGCACCTTGACGAAATTCCGCAAAGAGCAGATGCCGGTGGGGGCACCGCTGCGATGCATCGATGGTTGCCCCGCGGAACCGACGTGTCCGTACTCGACCTTCAAGCTGTACAGCGGACCTCAGGCCGACAAGAATCATTGGTATTCGGACCATGCCGGATTCGTCGGGAAAACCAGCGAACAACGCATGGAACTGCTCAAGACCAGCCCCTATGGCCGTTGCGTCTACCAATGCGACAATGACGTCGTCGACCACCAGGTCGTCGCCTTCGAGTTCGACGCCGGCATCACCGCGACGTTCACCATGACCGCTCTGACCCACAATGGGGGGCGTTCGATCCGCGTGCACGGCACCAAGGGGGACCTCACCTCCTACACCGAAACCCATGTCATCGACATCCATCGCTTCGACGACGGGCGCCACGATCGCGTCCAGCTGCCATTCGGTGTGGGCATGCACGGCGGCTCGGATCTCAATACCTTGCGTAACCTGGTCGACGCGATCAGGTCGAACCGCCCCGAGGCGGTGCTGACCACCACCGCGGAGTCGCTCGCCTCCCACACCATCGTCTTCGCGGCGGAACGGTCTCGGCGCGAGCGGAGGATGGTCGAGATATCCGAACTCGCTTGAGGCGCGCCTGTCGTGAGTCCATCTGGCTCGGATGGGCTGACCCGCGCGGAAGGTGGGACGGGAGTTCCCTGACGGCGGCTCCCTCGACCGTAGGCTGCGATTCGGAGACAACCGTGTCGACACTGACCGTGGATTGCCGCAGCCTCTCGCTCCTCCTGACGCAGGTTGCCCGGCCTGGCATCGATCGTGTCGTCTGTTCCGCCGCGGAGCGCCTATCCGTGACTCTGGAGGGGGTCGCGCTCCCATTCCCGATGGGCCACGCCGGCCCAGTGGTCGTCGAGCTCCTGGTCATGGGACGGCGAACGGACGATCGGACCATCGAGATCCATTGGGAGATCGGCGAGGTGTCCGGCGCCCCCAAGGTGCTCGTGCGGACCTTCGTCGGCTTTGGTGCGGTGAAGCGGGTGCTCGAAAAGCTGTGCGCGCGCTTGAAGATCACCGCCGCGGTCGTCATCGGCTCGGATTCCATCGCCCTGCACCTGGATCGCATCCCGGCATCCCGGAAGGGCATCCACGCGCTGATGCGGGTGCGATCGTTCACGATCCCCGGCAAGCGCGGGCAGGCGCTTTCCGCCCAGGTCGAACTCGAAGCGCCTCCGACGCGCCCGAAGCGGGCACGCGTCGCGCGCTGACGCCGGACGCATCGACTTTTCGTCGGTCGCCATACCCTGCTCATCGGCCAGGTCCGACGCCTGCGCCGGCAACGCTGACGGTCGGGAGGGATGGCAGAGTGGCCGATCGCGACGGTTTTGAAAACCGTTAGGCCCGAAAGGGTCTCGGGGGTTCGAATCCCTCTCCCTCCGCCACGCAATTCGTCGAACGGGGCACGCCTGCACCGCTCGTGTCGAACGTTGCGTGAATCTATGTATGTGGCTGTCACACACCGGTCTGAGGCGCACTCCCCGGTCCCTTTGACCCTACCTGACGGCAGCACTACAGTCGCTCCACGACTCCGTCGGTGCGTCCGCGTCCTCACCTCGACATAGCAGCCGGAAGACCTCATGGACAAATACCCCGTCGCTTGGGGCCTCGACATCGGACATTCGAGCATCAAGGCAGTGAAGCTGTCTCGCGTCGGCTCGACCGTCACGGTGCTGGGCTACACGATCGAGCCGATCACCGTTGCCGAGAACGGCGATCGTGACGAAGCCGTCATCAAGGCGATGGAGGCCATGGCGCTGCGCGAGGACTTCGGAGCCACGCCCGTGCTCGCGGCGCTCTCCGGCCGGCAGGTGCTCACCCGCACGGTCAACATCCCGACGATCAACGCCAAGAAGGTCGACCGCATGGTCGAGCTGGAAGCTCGCCAGCAGATCCCGGGGAATTTCGACGAGATCGAATGGGGCTATCACCTGTCGCCGGCGGCCGATGGCGCATCCAACGACGTCGCCCTGTTCGCCGTCAAACGCGATCTGGTGCAGGAGCTGATCCAGAAATCCAAGCGCGCCGGGATCAACCTCATCGGCGTCTCTGTGTCCAGCCTCGCGGTCTACAACTTCGTGCGCTACGACCAGGTCTTCGCCGAGGACGAATCCGTCATCATCCTCGACGTCGGCGCCGAGAACACCGACCTCGTCTGCTATCAGGGCGAATCGCTGTGGATGCGTACGCTGGCGGTGTCCGGCAACGACATCACCAAAGCGTTCATGAAGAAGTTCCGCGTCTCCTTCGAGGAGGCGGAAACGCTCAAGCGGCAGACCGGCGACAGCCGCCAGGCCGACAAGATCATCAAGGTGATCGAAGGCAGCCTGAACGAGCTGACCGCCGAGGTCCAACGCAGCCTCGGATTCTACAAGTCGCAGAATCCCAATGCCAAGCTCGACAACCTGGTGATCAGCGGCAGCACCTTCCGCCTGCCCGGCCTGCCGGAATACATGGCCGAGAGACTGCGCTATACGGTCAACATCCTCGAGGACCTCGACAAGATCAAGGTCGCTTCGGGCCTGGAGCGGGACCACTTCCTCCACGATCTGCAGTCGCTGGGCGTCGCGGTCGGATTGGCCCTGCAGGCCACCGGCGTGTCGACCGCGAAGGTGAACCTGATGCCGAGCACCATGCAGGTGCAGCGGCTGCTCGACACCAAACGCTGGGCGGCGATCACGGTGATCGCCCTTCTGGCGATCACCTTCGTCATCACCTATTTCGTCACCGCCAAGGTCGTCGCCGAGAACGAGACGCACATCGCTCGCATCGAGAAGTTCACGGCCCAGACCGAAAAAGACGCCAAGGTCTCCGAGAAAGTGCTGGCCGAAGTGGGTCCGACTGCGCTCAAGCTCAAGGCGTACAATACCTACGGCGCACAGGCTGGAGTAGTGCAGGCGGTGTTCGCAGAAGTTACCGGAGTTCTCCAGTCGGTCATTGCTGAAAAGGGTTCAATCGGAGAGACCGGGAAATCGATCCTTGAAAAAGGGGACCCCTACCTGCAGGCGGTGTACCTCAAGAGCGTCACTATACCGGAATACGATATCGCTGGTCCTGATGGGCCATTCCGACCTTTGGCGACTCAGCGCGACATCACCATCGAAGTCACCATGCCCAAAGGCGTATCTTCAGCGCAGATCATTCCGCAGGTCAAGGAGCGGCTGAAGAAGATCGCTGTCCCCGCTTACCTTTCAGACATTGTGGGCGGAGCGACGCTGTTTTCTGATGTCGAGGCGCAGGGCGACCGGCCGGGCGACGATGACTATTGGTATCTCGAGAAGGAGCATGTCGACGAATCGGGAACCTCGCAACCCATCCAGGAAAACCGCAAAGTGCCAGTGATCGTCGCCACCTTTGTGTGCCAAATGATCGGCAAAGGGAGCGCCAAATGAACAAGGCCAAGCCATTCCTGTTCTGGATCATCGCGGGCGCCATCATCCTGGTCGAGTTGGTGCTGTTGATCTTCATCTCTCCGACAGGTGAGTCCGGCAATTCGCCACAAGATGTGAAGGGCAATCTCGATAGGCAGAGCCAGAAGTTATCGGTGCTTCACGCCAAGGCGCTTGGTCCGAAGGGCCAACCAACTCCTGCCCTGAGGGTTTTCGACGCCGAGGACCCGGCTGACATCAAGGACCTGACCTCGCTCTGGCTTCCCACTCCCCAGTGGAAGAAGCCGCTCGAGGATCATGTCGCGCTCTACAACCAGCAGCTCCCAGCCATATCGAGCTATCTGACGGGCCGCAGCGTGTTTCTGCATCAACCGATCGCGGACACTTCGGATAAATTTTCCTGGTATGAAACCTATGCTCGTTTGACGGGGCAGGTGCTCCAAGCACTCCACGAGAAGGCCGCTCTTGCGATGCCGTCAGCGGGTTCCGGTGGATCGAACATCGTCGATTTCACTGCTCTCGATTTCACATCCGCCGATGCGGTGCGCCGTATCGCTGGCTTCTATACCAAGGGCACGTCTCTTCCAGATCCGAGCGAATACCCAGCTCTCACCCTCCGATATCATGTCGTCGAATTGATCGCGCTGGCCTTATTGGAAAACCCTGCAACCAATAAGGAAACGCCCATCGCGCCTGTAAAGACTCAGCATGAAGAGCGAGCGGCTCTCGCAGGCGTGGAGTGGAAATCGCAATCTGACACAGCTATCAGTCTGGTGCTGACCCTACATGGTCCCATTTCCGCTCTGTTGGCGGCTGAGGCCGCGCTCGAGCAGATCCATGACGGAACCAAGCCGATCATCGTCGTAACAGGGGGTTCATTGGCCCGTAAGACCTATAACACAGGAGAGCGGACCGGATCTGCGGAAGATCTGGTCGCGAAGCTGTCCTTGGAAGTCCTCGATTTCAATCCAGGTGAGGGCGAACGGACCGCGAGTCGCGACATCGCTCAACCGATCGTCCCATTCACTCCGTCTGCCGCCGCGGCTGTACCTGCGTCGCCAGCGCAAGCACCTTCAACGACACCGCCGGTCCCGGGGGGGATTCGCCCAGGGCCCGGTCAACAGGGTGGTCCTGGGGCGCCAGTCGGCCCCGGCCCCGGTGGTCCACCCGGACCAGGTAACGCCGGAGGTCCACCGCGAAACGAAGCCATGCCGCCAGGACAGCAAGCCGCTCCGGGAGGACCCCAGCAATGAACGCCCGAGATTGGATGACGTCGCACGGCGAGAAGGTGGTCGTGGCCATCGTTGGAATTGTCTGCGCGTGGCAGATCACCAATGTCTTCATCGATGATTCCATCCGTCCGACCGGAGTCACTCCTCAGGCGATCGAGGAGAAGAGCGGTTTCATTGAAAAGGTGCTGAGGTCGTCGGATGCGCCGTCCATGCGTCCGCCGCCGCCCTATTTGGATGATATGAAGCGCCGGTTCGCTCGCGAGGTTCCGACATCGCAGCGCATGGCCTGGCTCGCTGCGCATCCCGATATCTCTGCCGGGTCCAAAGGCGTCTTCTTCTACCAGTACGAGCTCTTGTCTCCGACCATCCACCCGCGCGACAATATCGGTACCATCGAGTTGACCGTCGAATTGCCGCAGGACATGGGGGGCACGGAGAAGCGCATCTCCCATAGCTCCGATCAGCGATGGAAGCGGGACACCGACCACACCATCGTGAACACGGCGCGGCATGTCGCTATTCAAATCGAAATGCAGGTCGGGCTGGATGCTTGGCAACCCTTGAAGGCAAAGGGCGGTGTCTCCGACGGCTTCATTCCCATCGAGCAATTCAATAAGAAGCCGAAAATGCTGACCGTGGTGACGACACAACCCTGGCAGAATCACCGATTCCGCGCGCGCACGGTCGCGGCTATCACCGGATTTCAAGGCGATCAGACTTCCGACGAGACCGTCTTGGTGGTCAGCGAGCGATCGACTGAGGATGTCGATCTCGGGGCGCTGGTGGCCGAGGTCAACAACGACCCGGATTTCCTCAGGCGATATGTTCCAGCTCAGAAGAAGGTGATGCCTGCGAATGCCAAACTCGCGAAGGGAGAGCGGATCTACGTCAGCGAATATGTCGAGGAGACGGTTCGAGCGACCTCGGACGTCCGCTTCGCTTTCGATCGGATCATTGTCGATCCCGAAGATGCGACCAAGGAACTCGGTGGATTCCTGCTGAGCAAGCAGTTCAAGAATCCGGGTGGGAAGAATCTCTGGCTCGAGAAGCCGGAAGTCTTCAAGGTCCCCAAGGGGGAAAAGGTCGGAGGAGAACGCCCGGTGACCATCCCAGGCAAGGAGTTCCAGGCCAAAACCGACCTGACAACGCCCTTCGTCCTCGACGAGATCCAGAAGGGGGTCGACCGGATCCTCTGGTACGAGGTCAAGGTCAAGTCCAGGGCCAACGGTCAAAAGGGCAAGGATCTCGACTTCGACAAGAAGACGATCCAGACCGATATCGCCGTCCTCAAGAATGCGTCGACGGGAGAATCGCTCAAGTTGACCAAGCTCTATAAAATCCCCAAGCCAAAGCCCAATTCCATGATCTTCCCTCCGTACAAGGAGGAGGGTTACGATGAGGATGAGGAATTCCGCAAGAGTCCGGCCGAGTTCGAGCAGATGGGGCTCGAGCCGCCGCCGCCTACCAGTCACGAGGCGGGAACTGGACCGCTGAGCGAACTCTTCGAGAGCATCCAGGATCCACGCCTGCAGACCGACAGCCACTATCTGGCGATGCCGGATGGCCGTCTGGTGTGGTATGAGGCGGTGAACAAGGCGGTGCTGTGGTATGACCCGAAAGCCAAACAGATCCTTTCGTACCCACCGGCCAGCGGGGCGAAGGTTGTGACTCCTCCGACTCCTGCTCCCCGTGCGAATCCCCGGCCCGCCAATCCAGGGCCGCGTCCAGCGCCACGTCCCGCGAATCCCCAGCCCGGCCCCCGCCCCACACCAGGAGCCAATGGTCCCGGTGGTCCCGGTGGTGGAGGAGGTGGAGGAGGCGGAGGAGGTTATCCGGGCGGACCCGGTGGTGGAGGTGGTGGTGGACCCGGTGGTCCCGGCGGTGGCGGTGCCCCCGGCGGCGGCGGACCCAGATAAGCGTGAGTGACACGAACACATTCCGCCACGGTCGCATGGTTTCTATTCGAATCCAAGACGTAGGGTGCCGAAGATCCGGAACGATCCCGGAGTCGCCGGCGCATATCGCCTGTAACTCCTGAATCTTCCGGCCTATGAATCGATCCGGTCTTGTCCGCTTCGCGCGCGGACAGCCAGCGAGGAGCCGCAATGCGCAGCCTGAGAATCCGAACCCTCACCCCGCTCGTCGTCGCCATGTTGGCGGTCCCGATGGGAGCGGCCTTCGCGCAGGACCAGGGGAAGGATCCGCAGCAAGCGCTCGACGAACACGCCGAGAAGGGTGCTCGCAGCACGCCTGAAATGGTGCAAGCAGAGGCGCGCTATCGCGAAGCCTACGCCCAGTACCGCCTCGCGCATTTCACCGAAGCGCGCGATCTCGTCGAAGCCGCCTTGCGCGCGAATCCCTCGCACGTGCCCTCGCAGCGGTTGCGCGACGACATCCTCGCCGTCCTCGGCCAGCGCGACAACCGCCTGCAGATGGCGGCGACCTGGTTCAAGTCCCTGCAGGACGTCAAGACCCAGGAGCTCGCCGTCCGCTTCGACGCGTTGCTGACAAGCGGCGACCAGAAGATGGCAGCGGGCGAATACACCGCTGCCGAGCTGGATTACGACCGGGTCGAAGTCGGCCTGCGCAGCTTCCCCTACGAATTCGACTGGGGCAATCTTCCCGAGCAGGTATCCGGCAAGCGCCTCGAAGCCCGGGCCCAGGCCCGCCGTGCCGCCGAGGATCGCGATTCGGACAACCGCCGCGATGCCGCCATCAAGGCGCGCGAACAGGCCGATTTGCAGGAGCAGGCATTGCGAGCGAAGGTCGACGAGCTCGTCCGTCGCGCCAAGACCTCGTTTCAACGCAAAGATTTCAAGCGCGCCGAAGTCGATGCCTGGAACGCCTACGAGCTCGATCGCCGGCGTGAGGACGCACGCAAGCTGTACCTCTCCGCGCGACGCGAAGGCCACATCCAGTTCGACGACCGCTATCGCGAAGAGCGCCTCGAACGGCTCGCGCGCGTGAACGAGGAGATCCACAAGTCCCTGATCCCGCAGACCGAACTGCTGGTCTATCCCGAGGACTGGCAGCGCCGTTCACTGCGCAAGGCGCGCGAGATCGGAAGCGCCAAGGTCGAGAGCTGGCGTGCCGCGCTATCGGATCGTCTCGACCAACGCGTCACCTTCGATTTCCAGGACCAGAGCTTCGAGGACGTCGTCAACTTCCTGCGCCAGGTGACGGGCGTGAACATCGTCGTCGCACCCGAGGTCATGGCCGCGAGCCCGCCGACGGTCAGTCTCAAAGCGAAGGACATGAAGTTCGGAAATGCGCTGAAGCTCATCATGGAGCTCACCAGTCTCCATTATGCGCTCCAGAACCAGGCGATCTTCATCTCCAACAAGTCCATTTCCGGCGCCATCGTCCTGAAGATGTACGATGTCACCGACCTGATTTCCCCTGCCCGTGATTTCCCGGGTCGCGAGCTCGCCTACAACGCAGGCGGCAGCGGCGGCAGCGGCATCAACATGTTCAAGGCTCCGGATGAGACCAGCACCGCTGCTGATCCGCAGCAGCTCGTCGACTTCATCCGCAAGAATGTCGCGCCCAAGACCTGGGATGAGCTGTCTGCCGAAGGAGTGGGCATCGAGCAGCGCTCCGGCTCGACGCTGTTCGTCAGCCAGACCCCAGAAGTGCATGATCAGATCGCCCAGGTCCTGACCGCGCAGCGCAACCTGGCAGCGCTCCAGGTGAGCGTCAGCGTGCGTCTCCTCGAGGTGCGCAAGAATTTCTTCGAGGAGATCGGCTTCGAATACACCAATCAACCTCAGTACCTCCTGACGGGCAACACCACCCGGGGCTACCGCAGAGAAAACAACACGATCGATTATGACGGCAATCTGAACAACGTCACCTCGCTGCCTGCCAATCAGACCGGCTACAGCGCCTTCGCTGGTCCTGCCCCACGCGGCTTGGTCCTCGAATCATCGATGAACCAGTTCAACTTCTTCAATGTCGATCAACTCGACGCGATCTTCTCTGCGGTCGAGGAGGAGTCGGACGCACAGCTGCTCGAGCATCCGCAGCTGACGTGCTTCAATGGCAAGCGCGCAAATGCGGCGTTCATGCATCAGTACGCCTATATCGAGGATTACGAAGTCGTCAGCTCGAACCTCGATCCCAAGATCGGCGTGCTCACGTTCGGCAATATCCTCGATGTCCTGCCGGTCGTCAGCTCCGACCACAAGTACATCACCATGGAGATCCGGCCCGCCGCGGTCAGCCTGGAAGGCGTCTACATCGAGAACCTGCGCGCGTACCGCTTCATTGGTACCGGCCAGGTCGGCGTCGTGGACGGTCCCTTCCCGTACCCGCTCGAACTTCCGAACGTGCTGGTACGCACCATGCGCTCGTCGGTGATGCTGCCTGACAAGGGGACCCTGCTGATCGGCGGGTTCCAGCACAGCCTGCGCCAACGCACGCACACCGGGATCCCCTTCCTGAGCCACATCCCATTCCTTGGACGCTTGTTCAGTCGCAATGGCGTCTACGACCAGAATCGCCAGCTCTATTACCTGCTGAATGCCGAGATCCTCGATCTGGCTGAGAAAGAAGCCGTTCAGTGACATCGCTTCGGCAGTCGCGATCAGCGCTTCGACGCCAGCCAGGCCTGAGCCTGGTCGGCGCGGTTCTGCTCGTCCTGTCGTCGACGCTGTGTGCACAGGAGATCGGCCCGTCACCTGCTCCTGATGCGCTATCGGTGTCGGCCCTGCTCGCACAGGCCCGTCATGAACGCGAAGCGGGGCGTTTCGAGGAAGCGCGGGCGCTGTGCGCCCGTGCGCTGCTGCTCGCACCAGCGGATCCGGCGCCGCGCGAAGAGATGGCGCATATCGACGCGCTCCTACCCGGCTCGACCCGAACAGCGCTCGTCGTGAGTGACGACGAGGCCAAGGGACCCGAGCGCGAGATCCGCGTTCAGGTCGCGGTCCAGGAGGCGCGGATGGCGGCCGACCAGGCCGAGGTCCTCTCCGCGACCGGCCGTCACCAGGATGCCGCCTCGACCCTGGAACCGGCGATCGCACGCCTCACGCAGCTCGGTCCTGCGCTCGGGAGCGAGGCCCACGCCGAGGTCCAGCGCCTCGAGGCCCTCGTCGAGACCTATCGCGCGAACGACCGCGCATCCAGCGATGAACACAACCATGGTGTCCGCGGGGAGGCGCTCGCCCAGGCGCGCGTCTCGGCCCAGCGCGAGGACCTGGACCGCCGCAGCGTCTTGCAGGAGCGCATCGCGCGCATCGGCTCCATTCGCAAACATGGCCACCTCGAAGTGGCATTGGGCGAAGCGCGTCGACTCGTCGCCGACTATCCCTCCGAGATCGAGGCCGAGCGCCTGTTCGATTCCCTTCTGACGGCGGTCCATGAACAGCGCCGGCTGAGCATCGAGGAGCGGAATCTCGAACTGCGCAAGGAGGTCATGAACCGCATCGAGCGTTCGCTGATCCCCAGCGGATCCGACGGCATGCCCATCTACCCCGCCGGCTTCCAAGCCCGCCACCTCACGCGTACCGGTCTCGAAGCGGTTTCCGCTGAACCCGAATGGAAACTCGCGATCCTCGATCGGCTGGGCAAGCGGGTGACTTTCGATTTCGACAGTCAGAACGGCTCGGAAGCCCTGCAGGCGCTGGCCCGCGAAGCGGGCGTCAATCTGGTGATCGATCCGCAGCTGCAGGCCGCCGGGGAACGCGTCGTCACGATCAAGGCCAGCAACATCCGTCTCGATCATGCGTTCGACTGGCTCACCCGGCTCATGGATTCACGCTGGTCGATCACCAAGGGCGCGATCTACATCGGCGGCGAGGTGGAGACCGAGGCGGTCCTCGCGATCCACGATATCTCCGTGATGACCTACCAGGCGCAGGACCAGGCTGGCAAGGTCATCGCCTTTTCGACGACCGGCGGCTCGGGTGGCGGAAGCCTGTTCCGCGACGATGGCCTCGAGGCCAAGAAGATCACTCCCGAGGAAGTCGTCGACCTGCTGCAGAAGGCCGTGAGCCCGCAGACCTGGCAGGACCAATCCTACGGCATCACCATCCGTGGGACGACGCTGCTGGTGTCCGCCCCCGCGTCGGTCCACCGGCTCATCAGGGAATTCATCCGCGCCCAGGAGCATACCCAGAGCCTGGTCGTCAAGGTGGATGCGCGCTGGTTGACCATCAACGACAGCTTCATGGAGGAGATCGGCGTCAATTGGGGCGCCAATCCCCTCAATCGTAGTCTCGTCGTCCCGCCATTGCGGACGGATGGCCTCTACCGCGACAATGGCACCTGGGAGGCCGTCGCTTCCAACAGGAACGTCCTCCCCGCGTCGGCGATGACGATCCCGACAACGGTGGGATCCGGCCTGAATCTGTCGTCGATACTGCTCGGGAACGCACAATTGGTGGCGGTGTTCACGGCGATCGAACGCAATGGCCGCGGCCGGTTCCTGGAGTCGCCATCCATCACCACGCTCAATGGGGTGCGCGCGAACGCATTCTTCGGCAACCAGTCCGCCTATATCGCAGATTACGAGGTCGTCTCGTCGAACCTCGATCCCAAGATCGAGGTACTCACCACCGGCGCCAACCTCAACGTCAAGCCGTTCGTCAGCGCCGATCGGAAATACGTCACCATGGATTTCAGGCCGGGCATCTCGTCGGTCCAGTACTACACCGAAACGCTGCGCGCGTACCGCAACATCGGCACCAACCTGAGCGGGGTGATCGACGGCCCTTTCGGATATCCACTCGAGCTCCCGAATGTCCTGGTGCGAGAGACCAGCACAACGCTGCAGGTCCCCGACAAGGGTACGATCCTGGTCGGCGGCTTCGGGCGCCACATCGACCAGGAAGCGGCTGCGCGCATACCATTCCTCGGGAACATCCCCTTCATCGGCAGGCTGTTCGGTCAGCGCGGACGCTATTCTGAGCGTTCGCAGCTCTACCTCATCGCCACGGTGAACATCATCAATTACGACGAACTGGAGAACACGCTGTGACCGCACTTCGCCGCAGGGCCGTCCGCCCGCTGACCGTCCTCACCATCACGATGATGGCCGCCTGCCCGACCGCTTTCGGAGCGAATGCCCCCGGTCAACAGCCGGCGCCGGCCGGCGACTCGGCTGACCACCGGACGAAATCCAATCAGGCAGCGGAAGGCCTGTACGTCCAGGGCATGCGCGCCAAGGACGAAGGCCGTCTCGACGATGCGGTCCGCCTGCTCAGCATGGCGGTGAACCAGCAGCCGGGCAACGCCAAGTACCGCAAATCCTACGATGATGTGTCGGCGATGGCCGGCGTGAACAAGGATGCGCGCAGCATCACCATCGACCGCACGGCCGACGAGTTGTTCGTGAAGCAGCAGCAGCTGTGGGCGGAGGCCCAAGCCAAGGCGGACGAGGGCACCAGGTTCATGGAGGCTGGCCAATACGACGAGGCCGAGCGCTCGTTCCAGATGGCATCGATCCGTCTCGAGACCCTGCCGTTCGCAGATGACCGCAAGGAGCCCGAGCTCCGCCGCGTGCAGGCGCTGAAGAACGAAGCACGCGTGCGCCGCGAGCAGCTCGAGCAGACGGACGCAGCGACGCGCAATCAGGCCGCCCTCGATCGGCAGCGCGAACTGCGTGACATGAGCCTGCGCATCGAGCGCGATCGCATCGACGCGATGCTCTCGCGCGCCGAACGCGCGCGGCAGCGCCGCGACTACGATGAAGCCATCCTGTTGTGCGAGCAGATCCTCAAGATCAATCGCGCCGAGGACCGGGCCAGCAGCCTGCTGGTGAAGTGCCGCCGCGAGCGCCATGTCTACCTCCGGCAGATGACCGCCGATCGCTGGGATGAAGAGCACAAGCTGCTGAGCGAGCAGATCCGTACCGCCATGCTGCCACAGATGGAGATCATCAAGTACTCAGCCGACTGGGCTGAACTCGATGCGCGCCGCACCGCCCCCGTCCACGGGCTCGAGGAAGAGCACGAGACCTGGCGCAAGGCGATCAACGACCAGCTCGAGCAGGAGGTCACGCTCGACTTCCAGGATACCGATCTCATCGACGTGATCGCGTTCCTGCAGAAGGTCACCGGCGTCAACATCGTGCTCGACCCGCAGGTCACCGCGGCGAGCCCGCCCCCCGTCACGCTCAAAGTCGATCACATGAAGCTGCGCTTCGTGCTCGATTTCATCATGAAGTATTGCGGCCTGAGCTTCGTGCTCAGGAACGAAGCGATCTTCATCTCGAATACCGAGGGCGTGCGCGGCGAAGTCTATATGAAGCTGTACGATGTGCGGGATCTGACCCACGCCATGCAGAGCTTCCCCGGTCCCGACCTCGACATCCCCGAGCCGGGCGGCCAAGGTGCGAAGCTGCTGCCGCCGGTGGAGCCGGAGCAGAAGCCCGAGATCAGCGAGTTCCAGGAGATCATCACCAAGGTCGTCACGCCGAACCTCTGGCAGCGCGAGGGCGTTTCGATCGAGCAGTACAATGGCTCGATGGTGATCACCCAGACTGCGGATGTCCACAAGCAGGTCGAAGAACTCCTGCGCTCGCTTCGCAATCAGAAGGGAACGCAGATCCACGTGAAGGTGCGGTTCCTCAACGTCGAGAATTCCGCACTCGAGGAGATCGGCGTCAACTGGAGCAACTTCCGTGGTCCGCAGCGTCCCGGACAGCCGTCGTTGGTTCCTCTGCCTGGAACGAATGCCGCACCGGGCGCCCCCAGTGTCGGCGCTTACTATGGCAATGCCGATACCAACACGGTCACTGCAGCCGCCCTGAACAACAACCTGCAGCCATATACCGACTCGCGGTCCTTGGCGGTTCCCGGTCCGAACGACGGCCTGGCATTCCAGACCCAATCCTGGCAGGTCGCGACCAACTTGTATGCGTCGGCTATCCTCCGGGCGGTCGAGAAGGAACGTCGCGGCAACATCATCTTCGAGCCGGACCTCACCATGTTCAACGGCCAGCAGGCCCATCTCGTGAACATGAACCAGCAATCGTACATCGCCGACTACGATGTCGTGCAGACCCAGTATGACCCGATCGTCACCATCCTGTCCTATGGAACGGTGCTCGATGTGCAGGCCATCGCCTCGGCCGACAAGCGGTACATCACTCTGACCTTGCGTCCAACCAATGCCCAGGTCGTGCAGTGGCGCCGCTTCGGTCCGGTGAACACCAATGCATTTCCCGGCGGAACCATCGTCCAGGGTGGGTCGAACGCGAGCATCGATTTCAACCCCATCTTGATACCTGAGCTCGATTACCAGTCGGTGCGCACGTCGGTGACCATCCCCGATGGCGGTTCGCTCGTCATCGCGGGCATGACCAACGGAGAGAGCGCCCGTTCGCACAGCGGCGTGCCCTTCCTGAGCCACATCCCGTTCCTGGGTCGGTTGTTCAGCACCAACGGCCGCCAGGAGACCGAGCTGCGCACGATGATCATCGTGCAGGCGGATGTGGTGCTCTTCGATGAGATCGAAAAGAATCTCTGATCAGCTGATCAGCTGATCAGCTGATCGGCGGCCATCCGCCGGACAGGTCGGAGTGCAAGGCATGCGCGCGAGCGCATGCCTTGCCGTTTGATGGGCTCCTATAACCTCCCGCTCCCCCATGAGCGATTCCCCCGACCAATATCGCGAGGCGCGGCGCACGAAGGCGCGCCGTCTGACTGAACTCGGCGTCGACCCCTTCGGATCGCGTTTCGATACCACCCACACGGTCGCGGATGCGCGCGATCTCGCGCCCGCATTGGTCGTCGGAGCCGACGGCAAGCCCGGTGACCAACCGCGCGGGTCCCTCGTCCGGGTTGCAGGTCGTCTCGGCAACTTGCGTAGTTCCGGCGGAAAACTCAAGTTCGCCACGCTCTATGACCGCAGCCGCGGCGAGGTCTATCGCAAGCAGGTGCTGGCTCGCACCGTCGATATCGACGGTGCGGAAGCCAAGAAATCGCGCGGGATCCAGCTGTACCTCGAGTTCGGAACCCTCGGCGAGGGGGCCTGGGCGCTGGTCGAAGCCCTCGATCTCGCTGATTGGGTCGGCGTGGTCGGCCACGTCGGCAGGACCCGGCGTGGCGAGATCAGCGTCTTCGTCACCGAGATCCGCATCCTCGGCAAGGCCATGCTGCCGCCGCCGCACCAGGCCGGCGCCGACAGCGGAGCGCTGTCGCCTGAAACGCGATCACGCCAGCGCTACCTCGACCTGATGATGTCGGATGCGAGCCTGTCGACCTTCATGGTCCGCAGCCGCCTGGTCGCTGCCGTGCGCAGATTCTTCACCGACCGCGGCTTCCTCGAAGTCGAGACGCCGATGATGCATCCGATCCTCGGGGGAGCGACGGCGAAGCCTTTCGTCACCCATCACAATGCCCTCGACCTCGACCTCTACCTGCGCATCGCTCCGGAGCTGTACCTCAAGCGGCTGCTGGTCGGAGGCCTCGAGCGGGTGTTCGAGTGCAACCGCAATTTCCGCAACGAAGGCATCAGCCCGCGGCACAATCCCGAATTCACCATGATCGAGTGGTACCAAGCCTACGCGGATCACGGTGCGATGATGGATCTCAGCGAGGAACTGTTCCGTCATCTCGCGGACACGGTCATCGGGACCCGTACACTTCATTACGCCGGCATCGACATCGACTTGGCGAAGCCCTGGCGCCGGATCTCGTATCACGATGCGCTGCGCGAATTCGCGGGCCTCGCCTATGACGATCGCTCCGCGGTCGAAGCCGCGGCGCGTTCGCACGGCTTGGATCCCGCCGGCTTCGGCTCGTACGACCGGCTTGCCAACGAGGTTTGGGAAATACTGGTCGAGCCGCATCTCATCCAGCCGACGTTCATCACCGATCAGCCATCGTGGCTGACCCCATTGTGCAAAGCCCACCCGGATGATCCCGGCAAGACCCTGCGTTTCGAGCTGTTCATCGCGCGGATGGAGATCGGGAACGCCTATACCGAGCTCAATGACCCGGATCTGCAGCGCCAACGTTTCCGGGACCAGGCGATCGAGGCCTCCGCCTCCCAGGACGACGAGGCCAAGGCGGTTTCCGGACTGGTCGATGAGGATTACTGCACTGCGCTCGATTTCGGCCTGCCGGCGTGCGGTGGCCAGGGTATCGGCATCGACCGTCTGGCCATGCTGTTCACCGGTGAATCCAATATCCGCGACGTCATCCTGTTTCCGACGATGAGGCCCTCGGGGAGTCAAGACTAGCCCACTAGCTGGTGACTCACCAGACCTGTGGTGTCCTCGGTTCGGCGAACCTCGACGGTCCGCCTCCGTTTGAGGCTCGGCAGACCAGGGAGGCGTGTATGACCAAGAGTCCGGGTTGTATCACATGCAACCGTCGTGCGTCACCTGCAGTCCTTGCCGCCTTTCCCGCAGCCCCTCATACTCCGGCCCTCCACTCAGAACCAGCCTGATACGGTCAGCCCATATTCCTGGCTGGAAACGCCCGTAAACCCTACAAGGGAATCTCCATGCGTCGCTTCATCCGCGCGTCTCTTCCAGTCCTCCTGCTCACGATGGGCTTGTCCGTCGCCGGAGCTGCTGAAGCAGGCGCTCCTGCGGCGAAGTCGCACAGCCTCTTCGACCTGGTGATCCTGGCGGGTCCGATCGAATACCTGCTGATCGTCCTGTCGTTGATCTGCTATTCGCTGGCGCTGCAGTGGGTGTTCACCATCAAGCGCGACACGCTGATTCCAGATGGGCTCGCCGATGAGCTCCACAACATCCTCGCCGAAGGCCCGACCGAAGAAGCGGTCGAGAGCGCGCGCAACGCCGTCGCCGGCGACAACAGCATGCTCGGCAACATCATCGCCGCAGCGCTGGACAAGCGCGATTTCGGCTACGAAGTGATGAAGGAGACCGCGGAGCACGTCGGTCTCGCCGAGCACAACAAGTACATCTCGAAGGTCGGCTGGCTGTCGATGTTCGCCAGCTCGGCGACCCTCCTCGGTCTGCTCGGTACCGTCTCGGGCATCATCGGATCGTTCTTGAAGATGTCGGCCCATCCGGGCGGCGTCGACCCGAACATCCTCGCCGCGAACATCGGTGAAGCCCTGGTCTGTACCGCGACCGGCCTGGCGATCGCCATCGGCGCCCTGTACTTCTTCTTCTGGCTGCGAAACCGGGTCAACCAGTGCTCGCTCGACGCCGCCGTCATCACGGGCGAGATCCTGGACTACTTCCGGACGAAATGAACCTGGGCGATCGGCCCGCGTTGACCCAGTGAGACCGTTAGCCCAGTGAGAGAATAGCATGGCTCGACGACGCAACATGAACCACCAGGACGCTGACCTCGATCTCGTCCCGATGATCGACTGCATCTTCCTGCTGCTGCTGTTCTTCATGCTCTGCGGCCGCATCACGGTCGATCAGCGCACCGAGCAGATCACGGTCCCGCCGACGAAGACAGCCGCGAAGTTCAAGGACCCGCAGGGCTGGGGCCGCGAGATCGTCAACGTCTTCGGCAGCACCCAGCACGGCGAGCCGCCGCGCAACAGCATCCGGGTGGGCACCAAGGAGTTCAAGTCCCAGGGCGTGAACGACTACACCGGGTACAAGGGCCTGCGCAACATCCTCGACCAGATCTACGACAAGGCCGAGAAGTACGACGATCCGAAGAAGACCGGCATGCGCCTGCCCAAGGTGATCATCGAGATCCGCGCCGATGGTGATACCGAGTACCGCGTGGTGCAGGAGATCCAGCAGGTCCTGACCGACACGCTCGATCTTGAGACCATGCAGCCCAAGAAGGGCCTCGACCCAAAGACTGCGCGGGCCTTCGTCAACATCGACTTCACGACCCGTAAGCCCGAAGATAAATAAGAAGAATACGTCAGAAGCTGCGTAAAGAAGACCAGCCAGCATTCAGCGGACGTCCGCGACATCATCCAGCGGACATCCGCACACTACGAAGGAATCACCATGGCCGAAGCCGCTGACGAAAAATTGGGCGAAGGCAAACTCGATCTCGTGCCGATGATCGACTGCATCATGCTGCTGCTGCTGTTCTTCATCCTGACGACGAAGTTCACGTCCGAAGAGAAGACCATCACCAGCATCCTGCCGACGGACAAGGGCCAGGCCGCCGCGCCTTCGAAGCCGGTCGAGCCGCCGCAGATGATCAATATCTGCATCTATCCCGCTGGTATGACCAAGGGTTTCCAGCCCTCGGAGTATTTCCGCCAGCTCAATGAGATGCGTGCGGGCATCGCCGTCATTCCCAAAGCCTGGATCAAGGTCGGCAATGCCGATCCGATCGAGATGGATGGCGGTCTGCTGCAGAAGGCCAAGCAGGGCAACCAGCTCATCCAGCAGGTCGAGCAGGTCCACCAGTACCTCGACCAGGCGCTGGCTAAATTCGAGAAGGCCGGCGATCGCAAGGGTCAGGATCCGGTGGTCATCCACAGCTTCTCCGGCATGTCCTGGAAATATGCGCTCGTCTCGTACGACGCCGTCCGTGCCTACGAGGCCAAGATCAGCGGCCGCAAGGCCACCGGCAACCCGAGCGATTTCGACGAGGCGCGCGAGGTCGATTTCGCCCCCCCGCGCATCCGCGACTACAGCGCGAAAGAGCTCGGCGAAGAGCTCTTTGAAATCATCCACATGAAGTGATCGTTCCAAGCATTGCGGTCTCTCCATAACCCCAGGATCTCCTGGGGTTATGTCGTTTGGTACACCTTGGCTCACCACCTGGATCGACGCCCGTTTGCATTTGCACCCCGGGATCGCCACGCCTAACCTCATCGCATCCGGCCAATCCATTCCATCGGCCGATTCCATCCACGCCATTCCATACGGAGGCGCCCATGCATTCCACTTCACAATCCCGCCGACAGGGTTTCACCCTGATCGAGCTCCTCGTGGTGATTTCGATCATCGCAATCCTGGCCGGCATGCTGCTGCCCGCCATCGGCCTGGTCAAAGCCGCCGCGCAGCGCACCAGCTGCGGCAACAATCAGCGTCAGATCGTCATCGCAAGCTTGGCCTACGCGAATGACAACGACAGCATGTGGCCGGTACGCTATACCGACGCATCAGGTAATTATACCGCCACTGCTCCCATCGGGGTCAATACGGCACTCGCAAGCTTCGACTACCTGTCCGTCCTCAATGGCAAGGATCTGCCTTCGAAGCTGTTTGCCTGCCCTTCGAATCCCACCAATAAGCCGCCAGTTCCGACTGTCGGCCTCTCATTCGACACTGGCACATCGTCTTGGGCTACAGCCGCGGTGCTTACCAGCAACCAATGCGCCGGTTACACGTATGATTGGTCGGTGCCATCGGCTGCCAGCGCGATCCGCGTGGTACTGGCGGACCGAGCGGCTGTGATCAAGGCCCATAAGACCAAGGTCGTCGCATGCTATGCCGATGGTCACATCGGAACATTCGACCAAGCCAAAGGTGCTGCCGAGAATGCGACCGGCAACATCACGACTGCGGTCAATACGTGCACCTTTGCGGGCAAGGCCTTCATCAATCGTGATGCGGCCGGTAACGCCGCCGCAGATTTCGACAACGTCTATGATGACAACAAGGATGATGGCACGATGAATGCCGAAGGGGCCGGCTCCACCACCCGTGCTTTCGTCAAATGATCTGAAGCTCATCGCTTGAGTTTGAAAGGGCCAGGCGCACTCCGCCTGGCCCTTTTTTTTATTTTTTAAATGCCATACGATACCCGCGAGCCCAAATATGCCCGTCTCGCTACGCTTACGTGGATTCACGCTCATCGAGCTTTTGGTGGTCGTGTCCATCATAGCAGTCCTCGCGGGAATGCTGCTGCCCACCATCGGTATGGTGAAAGCTGCTGCTATGCGAACGAGTTGCGCCAATAGTCAGCGACAGATCGTGCTTGCAGCTTTGACGTACGCCAACGACAACGAATCGCTGTGGCCCGTCCGGCCCTGCGATGCATCGGGCGGCTACACGGCACTCGCCCCGAGCGCTCTGCATACTGCGCTCGGAAGCCTGGATTACCTATCATCGCTCACCGGCAAGGAACTCCCCTCTAAGCTCTTCGCCTGCGCGTCGAATCCGCTCAATAAACCTCCCGTATTCACGCCGAGCTACGATTACCTCACGTCCACCTCATCGTGGGCGACGGCCGTTGGGAATGGCATCGCAGGATTCTGCTATGATTGGTCCGCTCCACCCGTCTCAAGCGCACTACGTGTCATCACCGCCGATCGCGCTGCGGTCAGCAAAGCTCATAAGGATAAGATCGTCGCATGTTACTCTGATGGCCACACGTCGACCATACCGCAGAGCAAGACCACGGATGCAACGGGCCAGATCACCACCGCCGTCCCTGGCTGTAATTTTTCGGGTAAGACGTTCGTTAATAAGGAGACGTCCATCGCTGCCGCGGAGGACGGCATTTACGACGATAACCTCGACGACGGCGATATGATGGGATTGGGTACTGGGTCGACAACTCGTGCATGGGTGAAATGAGCAGTTTGCCAACAGAGAGCGCGTTCAAGCACCAAAATAGTATTAAAAAAAAGCCTCTATTCCGAGATCAGTGGGTAGCCGCTGGGCAAGCGAATGGTGACACGGCCCTGAGATCCAATTTTCCGGCAATGAGGTAGGCCATGGTGATGAAGGTTCGATGGAGGCGGTAGCCTCTAGCCTTGCGCTTGGCCGCTTGCAGGAGGCTGTTGAGCGCTTCGAGCACGGCGTTGGTCATGCGCGTGGTATACCAGCGGAGGATGCCTTTGGCGCGATTGTTGATGGTCTTGGCAGCCTTGATCAATGGCTTGAGCGTGGAGTTCATGGCGGTGGCGATCCAGCCCTTGAGAAAGCCACGTGCAGCAGCGAGATCGGGCTGTCGATAGAGATCCCGAAAGGTTTCCTTCATGCGATAGACCTCGGCGAGGGCGGCATTCCTGGTCGTAATGTCCTTGAGTTGTTCACGCTGAAGATCAGTCAGGTTCGCCGGATTCTTGAGCAGCGCATACCGCCCACC
>JACCZE010000012.1 GCA_013696105.1 Planctomycetota bacterium
CCGCCACCGCCGACTCGGCGCCCGTTTGCTCAGGGGCTGTCGCCCCTGTGCGGAATAGCCGCCGTGTATGGGGGCGTCGCCTCAGCGTACGGTCGTCCATGGGGGGTCGTGTCACCGCTGGACACCCGCGATCCACCGGTGATCCTGCGGCCCCTCGGATATATCGACCGTGATCGCATTCATTTCCGATATCCACTCGAACCTGCCCGCCCTCACGGCCGTGCTCAAGGACATCGATTCGGTCGGTGGCATCGAGAAGATCTACTGCCTCGGCGACGTGGTCGGATACGGACCGGAACCGCTGGAGTGCCTCGATCTGGTGGCGTCGCGCTGCAAGCTGATCCTGATGGGCAACCACGAGCATGCGGTGCTCTACGGCGCGTTCGGTTTCCATTCCGCGGCCAAGCGTGCCATCGACTGGACCCGCGAATCGCTGCAGAAGGTCTCACCCTCGGCGCGACGCAATGCGGTCTGGCAGCTGATGGAGAACCTGCCCGTGCGTCACGAGATCAACGACGTGCTGCTGGTGCACGGCTCGCCGCGCGACCCGGTGATGGAATACGTCCTCGAGAGCGACCTGTGGGAGGGGTCCGACAGCGGCAAGATGGAGGGCATCTTCGCCGGCTTCAAACGCCTGTGCTTCGTCGGCCACACCCATCGCCCAGGGGTATTCACCGCCGATCGCTGCTTCCTGCCGGCGAGCGAGCTGCCCGACGGCTTCGACATCTCGGATGGGCGCTACCTGGTCAACGTGGGCTCGGTCGGACAGCCGCGCGATCACGATCCACGCGCCTGCTACGCCCTGTACTCGGGCGACGCGGTCTATTGGCGCCGGGTCGCCTACGACATCGATGACACCGCCGCTCGCTTCAAGAAGGTGGAACCGCTCGATTTCCGCTTCGCGGAGCGCCTCTACCGCGGCGAATGAATCCGGCCTCCCTGGCCGCGGCCAGCGGCTAGCAGGCTCGGAAAAAACTGTCGCCTGCCAGCCATCACCGAAAACCAGGCGCGACCTGCGGTCGCCAGGGTGCCCGGTTTTCGTGATGACGGCTTTCTGCACCGGGAGCCTGATCGGCCCCCGGCAGGGCTAGGTTCCGATGGTCACGCCGGTTGCGTCGCGGTCGAACAGCTTTCTCCGCCGGTTTGCATCGTTCGTCCTGAGCGCTACAACGTGCGCCCTTGCAGCGCACCGCCGCAAGCACCGGTAGGCATAGGTGGGATGATGGCGCAAGCCGAGGTCACGGTCGTACTGACGAACAAGATGGGCCTGCACGCCCGTCCCTCGACCCAGATCGCGACCACCGCCAGTCGCTTCGCCGCGGACGTGCAGATCACCAAGGACGACATGGTGGTCGACGCCAAGAGCGTGCTCGAATTGCTGATGCTCGCCGCCGAATGCGGCTCGCAGCTCAAGATCACCGCGTCGGGCTCGGATGCGCCCGCCGCGGTCAAAGCCTTGTCGGAGCTGGTCGAAAGCCGCTTCGGCGAGCTCGATGTCGATACCTGAGCGGTCATGGCGGTGAGCGAGCCCGCTGCCGGCCCTGGCCGCTGGTCCCTCGCGCTGGTGATCGCCACCGCCGGTGGATTGGGCCATCTGCGTCCGGCCCCCGGAACCTGGGGTACCCTCGGAGCGGCGCTGCCGGCGTGGCTGTGGCTCGTCTATGCACCCACGGCCTGGTGCCAGATCGGCTTGTGGGCCGCGGTCGCGCTGGCCGTGGTGGGCGGCCTGTGGAGCGCTCCGGCGGCGATCCGGCGCTTCGGAGTGCTCGATCCCTCCCAGGTGGTGATCGACGAGGTCGCCGGCCTGTGGCTCTCCCTGGCGGTCGTACCGGCCACCCATCTCGCCGCCGACCCGACCCTGACCGTGGTCCTGGCGGTCGTCTTCTTTCGCCTGTTCGACATCGCCAAGCCATGGCCCTTGAACTGGTTGGAGCATTTGCACGGGGGCTGGGGTATCATGGCGGATGACCTTGCGGCGGGGCTCCTGGCGGGGATGCTCACGGTAGCTGTCCTCCATTGACCCGTGGAGGCGGGAGAGCGCATGGTCAACCAGCGTCGTGATTCTGGCGCCAACCGAGGCAAGAGCGCTGCCTCGGGCCGGACTCGCACGGCTACCGGCAGCCCAGCGAGTCCAGGACGGGCCCCGGCTCCGACCACCCATTCGCCCGGACGATCGCAGTCTGTGAGCGACCGCGTCTCCCACGCTGATGTGACCGCGACGCGCACTGGTCAGGGCAAGCGCGGCGGGGTCAAGCCGCGCGGCCGCGGCCTGCGCTCGAAGTTCATGCTCGTGCTCTCGGTCGTCACCGCCGCGGCGATGGTGATCCTCGGCCTGTCGATGACGACGACGACGAACAAGTACCTGTTCAGCCAGAAGCAGCACGACGGCCTCGAGATCGCCCGCATGGCCGCGCAGATCGCCACCGCGGTCGCGGATCGCCTCGCGCAGTACGATCGCGAGCATCCCGACTCCAAGAACGATGCCGGCGCCATGGTCGACAAGCGGAAGATCGCCAAGCAGATCGAAGGCTACCTGCACGATGCGGTCAGCTGGGAAAACCAGCCGGGAGCCAGCGACGTCCTCGCGGTCGCCTACGACACCGAACGGGTCACTGAGATCACCGGGCTGGGCTTCGGTCCGTCCGAGGAATCCAACACCAAGATCAGCAGGCGCTACAGCCAGATCTTCCTGCCGAAATCCGGTGAGAACATCGGGCTGCCCGAGAACGTCCAGGTGTTCGAAGGCACCAAGCAGACCAGCCAGGGCAGCATACCGATCTACCGCTTCAAGGTCCCGCTCGAGCCGATGCGCTTTGGCGAACGGGCGAACGTCCGCGTCGACATCGACGCGCGCGGCGTCGACAACGTGCGCCAGAACCTGACGGTCGCGATCACCATCGCGGTGCTGATCGCCATCGGCGTGGTCATCGCCGTCGCCAACTGGCTCGCCGGCAGCATCACGCGGCCGGTGCTCATCCTGCTCAAGGACATGCAGGTGGTCGCCCGCGGGAGCCTGGACCACCAGACCAAGCCGCATTCGTCCGACGAGATCGGCATCCTCGCCCACGAATTCAACCGCATGACCGAGAACCTCAAGGAGGCGCAATCCGCCCTGGTCGAGCAGGAGAAGGCCGAATACGAGCTCTCCATCGCCCGCGAGGTCCAGAAGCAGCTGCTGCCGGCCGAGCCGCCGCTGATCACCGGCTTCGAATGCGCGGATTTCTACAAGGGCGCAAAGGCCGTCTCCGGCGACTACTACGATTTCATCCCGCTCGGCAACGGGCTGTGGGGATTCATCGTCGCCGATGTGTCCGGCAAGGGCATCCCGGGATCGATGGTGATGGCGGTGACGCGCACGATCGTGCGCCTGATCGCCAATCGCCACCAGAGCCATGCCGCCGAGACTCTGAAGGAGACGAACCGCCTGATCGCCAAGCAGATCAAGCGCGGCATGTTCGTGACCGCCTTCTACGCGATCCTCGACGAGCGCACCGGCACCCTGACCTATGCATCTGCCGGGCACAACCCGATGGTGATCTACCGCGCGGCGACCCGCGGCTGCGAGCTCGCCACCGGCAAAGGCATCGCGCTCGGCTTCAACGAAGGCCCGATCTTCGACAAGACCATCGAGGAGCACCGGACCATCCTCAATCCGGGAGACACCATCGTCATCTATACCGATGGCTTCCCCGAGGCGATGAACGCGCAGAACCAGGAGTTCGGCGACGACCACTTCTACCAGATGATCGCCCAGGCTGGCCACCTCGATCCCAGGTCGCTGATCCAGCGCCTGGTGGATGCGGTCGCCAAGCACCGTGGCGAGGCCGAGCAGTCGGACGACCTCACGCTGATCACCGTCCGCAAGGCGTGACCGTGGGCGATTTCCACGAGAAGCTCGACATACCGAACGATTCCGCCTGCCTGTTCCAAGTGCGCGATCTGGTCAGCCGCGGCGTGCGTGAAAGCGGATTCCCGGCCCAGGTGATCAACCGGCTGCAGATCGCCGTCGACGAGGCCGTGAGCAACATCATCGAGCATGGCTACATCAATGTGCCGCGCGGCAAGGGCACGATCGCGCTGGTCGTCGATGTCTCGGCCGACCGCTTCCGCATCGAGATCATCGACAACGGCATCTCCTTCGATCCGCGCAACCTCTCGGACATCGACATCCAGAAGCACGCGGCCGAAGGCAAGGCCGGCGGATTGGGCGTGTTCCTGATGCGCAAGATCATGGATGTGGTCGACTACCGTTTCGAGGCCGGCAAGGAGAACCGCCTGGTCCTGGTGAAGAACCGGTAACCGGTAACAGGTAGGCACGGTAGGGCACTCGTCCGAGGCCGGCGGATCGACCGCCAAGGCGCCAAGGCCGCGCCAGGATCCCCGAGCAATGCGGACATGACTGCGATCGGCGATGCTCTCGCCGTCGGCCTTCTCCCGTCTCGGGGCCTTGGCGTCTTGGCGGTTCACATCCGGTCCAGCATCCAGCATCAGGTCGCCGCTGGCCGGTCGCTGGATGGCGATAGCGTCCGCCCATGAGTACGACGACATTGGCCGCACGGGTTTCGCGCATCGATTCGAGCGGGATCCGCAAGATCTTCGATCTCGCGCGCAGTCTCAAGGATCCGATCAACCTCTCGATCGGGCAGCCTGATTTCGACGTCGCTCCGGTGGTCAAGGACGCGGCCATCGCGGCGATCACGGCAGGGCGCAATTCCTACACCCAGACCCAGGGCATTCCGGAATTGCGTGCGCTCGTCGCGAGCGACGAGAAGGCCTTCACCGGCCGCGACTACGCGCCCGATCAGGTGCTGATCACCAGCGGCGTCAGCGGCGGGCTCTTCCTCGCCCTGCTCGCCCTCGTCGACGACGGCGACGAGGTGATCATCCCCGATCCGTACTTCGTGATGTACAAGCACCTGGTCAACCTCTTCGGCGGCAAGCCGGTGTACCTCGACACCTACGACACCGGTTTCGGCATCGACGCCGAACGCCTCGAAAAGCTCATCACGCGACGGACCAAGCTGCTGCTATTGAACTCACCGGCAAATCCCACCGGCCGCATCCTGCCGAAGACTCAGCTCGACAATATCGCGCGCGTCTGCGCGCGATATGGCATCACGGTCATCGCCGACGAGATCTACCGCCTGTTCGCTTATGGTCCGATGACCTCGATGGCCGAGGTCTACGACAACACCCTGGTGCTGGTCGGCCACAGCAAGACCTTCGGCATGACCGGCTGGCGCCTCGGCTACGCCTGCGGACCGAAGGAGATCGTCGAGGCCATGACCAAGGTGCAGCAGTACAGCTTCGTGTGCGCGCCATCGGTGGTGCAGTACGCGGCTCTGGCGTGCCCGCAGGTCGACCATTCCGGGAACCTCGCCGCCTATCGCCGCAAGCGCGATCTGATGCTCTCGATCCTGCGCCCGACCTTCGAGATCGGCTCCCCAGACGGCGCGTTCTACCTGTGGGCGAAAGCGCCGGCGGGCATGACCGGTGACCAGTTCGTGCAGAAGGCGATCGAGAACAACTGCCTGATCATCCCGGGGAGCGTGTTCAGCGAACGGAACACGCACTTCAGGATCTGCTACACGGTTCCGGACGCGAAGCTGAAGGCGGGGGCGGAGTTGCTGGTCAAACTCGCGACGGCATGAACATCCTCACCGATGACCACCTGATCCGTGGCCTGGACGCCATCTGCCGAGCGCACCGCACCAACGCATTCGTTGACGGGCATCGCGGAGGAGCGCTTGTTTCTGCTTATTTCTTCACTCGGGAAGCGATGGTCGAACCGGGCGCGGCGGCCGCGATCCGCCGCATCGTCGATGAGCAGTGGCTATCCACGCCGCTCTTCGCGGCCTCGGTTGCGGAAGCTTCTCGACCGGATCTCCTCGATCACGCGATCACGCGGTTGGAACGGTCGACCGACGACTTGCGCGTCGCCGGTCATGACATCATCCTGCCGATCTTGGCGTTGAAGGTCTTCCACGTCGTCCCCCAGGCGATCACGGCCACCCGGATCGAGGGACTCTGCCGACTCATCGACGTCTTCGATTCATCGCCCGCGGATACGCCGGGCTCGCCGCAGGATGCGCCCGACCCCGCCCGGCCATCGGACGCGTTGGCCGCGATGATCCTCCTGGAGCTGCTGGCGAGCATCGACCGCTTCGCCGGCCATGGCCAAGGCTGGTCCGGTCATCTGCTGACTTTCGGACGGGCGGTCATCGATCTGCGCGAGATGGGCCACCTCGGCGTGGCGAGGCGGGCGGAGCGGGCCTTTAGGCGCTACATCGCGCGCGTCCGACTCGGACCGCTCGACGGCGATCAGGCCCAACCTGATCACCTGGCCACCGACCAGCGTCCACACCACGCTGCTTATTGGCAGCAACGCCTGAGCGTGCCGCTCGGCCTGGGCCACGCCCTGAAGTATCCATACGCCTTCTATGACCTGGTCGAGCGCGCCCAGGATCCGGAGCTGAAGGCGAGATCGATGGCGAAAGCATATCATTTCTTCTGACGGTCACCTCCGCGCACTCACGAGATACACCGCCGGCTCTCATGTGGATCGCCAATAATTGCCTGATCATCCCCGGCAGCGAGTTCAGCGAACGGAACACGCACTTCAGGATCTGCTACACGGTGCCGGACGAGAAGCTGAAGGCGGGGGCGGAACTGCTCTGTCGGTTGGCCAGGGATCCATGCCGGTGATGGACGCACGCCAGTCGCTTCCCTAAGCCGCAGCCGCAGCCGCGGTCCCGTGAGACTGCGCGTCCGGAAAAGTCGGATCGATCAAGGACATATAGTTTCCTGCTCATGTGAGGGGTTTTCATATTTCGCCTTTTGGGCGAAATATGTTTCGTTGGCGGTAAGCGATGCAGTCTCGTACCGCATCCGACGCATCTGGTGCGTTAAATCAAATTTCGGCCTAAGTCTTCAACCTTCGAGCGGATGCTGTGCTCCAGCGCTCGCGCTCGCCGACAGGAATTGTCTCTTGAGTGATACGGATTTTTCGCCGAATTGCGTTTGCCCTGCAGACGCCAACGGAGATCGCTATTACATGGGTAACGAAAATCCACACTACCGACAACGACACGAGTTTTCGATGAATACGGATTCTGCAATTGTTATGCGTTCAGCTGCCGCCCAGGTTCCAGGATCTCGGTAACCGCTAGCCACCGGCGCCAACGCGCCTCACGGAGGGCAAGCACATGGACTCCCAGCACGCCGCCTCGAGGACCCCAGTCCGCCAGAACCTCTTCCAGCTCGTGAAGGGGGCGCTCTCGGCCGCGCTGCTCTGCGCCGCGATCCCGGCCGCTTCCGCGAACGATACCGTCCCTCCGGTGATCACACTGAACGGATCCGAGGTCATGACCCTCAATGGCGGGCAGTTCGTCGATCCGGGTGCCACGGCCTTCGACGATGTCGACGGCGACATCTCCGACCGCATCCTGGTCTGGGGTAGCGTCGATTCCCAGATCGAAGGGATCTACGAGATCTTCTATCAGGTTTCCGATGCCAGTGGCAACAACGCCTTCACCCTGCGGCGCATCGTCGTGGTCGACGGCATCGCGCCCGAGGTCCGCGTGCTGGGCGACAATCCGATGGTCGTCGCCTGGAAGGAGTCGTTCGTCGATCCCGGGGTCAGCGCGCTCGACACGTTCGATGGCGACGTCACCGCTTCGGTGCGGGTTGACGGCAGCGTCGATACGCAGGTGCTGGGCCGGTACGATCTCACCTACAGCGTGTCGGACCGCGTCGGCAACGTCGGGTACGCCCGCCGCTCTGTGGTGGTCGCCGATGTGACCGCGCCGGTGATCCTCCTCTCCGGCTCAGACCGGATGTCGGTCGAGTGCCACTCCTCCTTCGTCGATGCGGGAGCGATGGCGATGGACGACCACGATGGCGACATCAGCGCACGGGTGGCGGTCACCGGAAGCGTCGATGCCGACGTCTGCGGCACGTACGTCCTCGATTACATGGTCGCCGATGCCGCCGGCAATGCCGGCCATGCCCAGCGCATCGTCACCGTCGTCGATACCACCGCGCCCCTGCTCGAAGCCTCGGTCGCCATGCGCCGGCTGATGAGCGCCAAGGGCCAGATGGTGGATGTCGGCCTGTACCTGAGCGCCAGCGATGGCTGCGGAGGCGTCAGCATCGCGGTCTCGGTGACCCAGGAGGAGGTGGTGGGCTCGGACGCCGACGCCATGCTGATCACCGATGCCGATGGAGCCGTCAGCGGGCTCCGCCTGCGCACCGAAGACGGTTCATCGCACGACGGTCGCGTCTACATGATCATCGTCACCGCGACCGACGACCACGGGAACGTCGCGACCAAGCACCTGGTGGTCAGCGTTCCGCACGGCAAGGGCAAGAAGCCGATCGAGCGCGCGGACGCCCATGCCCAGGCGGTCCTCTCCGCTGGCGTGGCGCTTCCACACGACTCCCTCGCTCCCTCGGCTCCGACCTCCAGAGGGTGACCGGACGCCGCTGTTCACGAGGTGGGCGCGGAACGAGCAGGTGACCGATGGGACCGGTCGCGATGCCGACTATAGGCACGGGCTGGGCAGATCGCGCAACTGAACTCTCTTGGGCGAGGCGCCGGACATCCGGGTGATGCCCACTGGCGGCCACGCACGCGCAACGGCGGCGTCAGCGGTCGGCAGCCATCGACGCGTTCAGCTCCCCTTGCGGAACAGCCTGCGCAGGCGGTCGTAATCGAACAGCGAGGGCGGATCGACCGGCTCCTCGCTTTCGGAGACCTTGCGGCGGTAGACCTTGGTGTCGACGCGGCTCGCGGTCGGCTCGAGGTGCCCGAGCAGCTGGTTGAACAGGTTGTGGAGCCGCGGCGGATGCGAGAGGCCTTGCGGGGGGCCGAGTCCGTGCCGCTCGATCGCGGCCTGGGCGATGGCGGTGCAGTGCCCGTGCTCGTCCTGCAGGTGCGAGCGCTCCAGCTCGCAGGCTTCGAGCTTCATGCGCAGCTGATCGCAGACGTCCATCAGCTCGTTCAGTCGTTCGTTCTGCTCCTGGTGCCGCTGGTTCGAGAACCGCTCGAGCAGCTCGATCATCGCGATGGAGGTCGTGGGCTCGGGGGGCTGGCCCTTGGCCGCAGCGAGGGTCCGCTCGATCTCAGCCGCCTGTTCCCGGTAGTGGACCAGCTCGAATTCGACCTCGTCGGGCCGGAATCGGGTGAAGAATCCGCGCCAGTGCTCGACCAGCTTCGCCGCGACGTCGGCGATCTTGTGCTTGCCGGATTTGCGGGAGCCGAGCATGGTTCGAGGGTAGGATACCCCGGGAAGGGTGCACGGGCAATCCGGGGATGTGGTTCATCCGGTGCGCGATCAGGCCACGCGCACGGCCTGCATCTGGGTACGGATGCACACCTCGGCGACGGTCAGGGCGTGCTCCTGGGTCATGGCCGTCTCGGTGCGATCGATGCAATCGCGGATGAAGCGTCCAAAGAAGGGCGCGCCCACCCGATCGCCCACCTGGACGTGATGCTCGCCACGGCGGTCGACCAGGTACACCTGGTCTCCGCGCGGATCGCGGGCGATGTCGATCGATTTGCGCATCTCGATGTAGCCGTCGGTGCCCAGGATCGTGGTGCGCGTGTCACCCCAGGTCCCGAGACCATCGGGGGTGAACCAGTCGACGCGGAAATAATCGGTCGCGCCATTGTCGGCGGTCAGCATCGCGTCGCCGAAATCCTCGAGGCCGGGATGCTCCGGATGGTGGTAATTGGCGATCCGGCTGGCGACGACCGTGGCGGTCTTGGCGCCAGCATAGGCGAGGAACTGATCGACCTGATGGCTGCCGAGGTCGCAGATGATGCCGCCCGAGCGCCTGCGGTCGAAGAACCAGAGCGGGCGCATCGCCGCGCTGAGCCGGTGTGGGCCGAGCCCGACGACGTGCAACACGCGCCCGATCGCGCCCTGGGCGATGATCTGCTCGGCGAAGATCGAGGCCTCGTTCTGCAGACGTTCGCCGTAGATGACCTGATACATCCGCCGCGTGCGCGCGACCGCCGCGCGCGCCTGGGCGACCTGCTCCAATGAGACCATCGGCGCCTTGTCGGTGAGGTAGTCCTTGCCGTGCTCCATCACCCGGATCCCGAGCGCGCAGCGCTCGTCCGGTATCGCCGCGGCGGTGACCGCGCGCACGCGCGGATCCTCGAGCACCTCGGCCTCGGATCGCGCGGCGCGCGCCTGGGGGAAGCGCGTGCAGAAATCCGCCAGCTTCGTCGGATCGGGATCCCAGGCCGCGACCAGGTCTCCCCCCGCCTCGATCAGCCCCGCGGCCTGGCTGAAGATGTGCCCGTGATCCATGCCGATCACCGCGAACGGGAATTCCCCGGGTGCGCAGGCCTTTCCGGGCTTGGCGGCGAAGGGATAGGGGAAGGCGGCTGCGGTCATGGACACCTCGCTCGGGGAGTATTCCGCCCGTGGGGGTGCGATCAACGCGGCCGGGACGCCGGCGATGCGCTTTGCAGGCGGCCGACGACCGCCACGATGCGCGCTGGAGCCGCGCAATGTCCGACCGTCTCGCCGCCCCCGCCAGCCTCTCCTGCGATCCCTTGGCGATCCGCCACCTCGCCGACGAGGTCGTCGCCCGCCGCACCGAGGTCTCGGCCGCTCAGGCGCGCGAACTGCTCGACATCGTTCCCGGCAGCGAGGCGGCGCGTGAGCTCTTCGCCGGTGCGCAGCGCATCCGCGACGCCTTCGTCGGCCGCTCGCTGCGCTGCTGCTCGGTGGTCAACGTCAAGGCCGGCAACTGCTCCGAGAACTGCAGCTACTGCGCCCAGGCCTCCGGCAGCGCCAACGTCGATTACAAGAAAACCAAGTGGATCCCCGACGAGGATATCGCGAGAGCCAGCGCGAGCGCCGCGGCCAACGGCGCGCAGGCGCTGGGCCTGGTCGCGGCGTGGTGGGGGGTCAAGGAAGGCGCGCAGCTGGACATGGTCTGCGACGCGATCGAGACGTTCAGCCAGAACGGCAAGGTGCGGCCAGACGTCAACCTCGGCATCCTCGAGAACCAGCGCTGCGCCGACCGCATCAAGGAGGCGGGCGCCAAGGTCTACGGCCACAACCTCGAGACCGCGCGCAGCTTCTTCGACAACATCTGCACCACGCATTCGTTCGAGGAGCGCCTCGACACCATCCGCTACATCAAGAAGTCCGGCATGGGCCTGTGCTCGGGCGGCATCATCGGCATGGGCGAGACCCGCGAGCAGCGCGTCGAGTTCATGGAGCAGCTGCGCCTGATCGAACCGGACATGATCCCGCTGAACTTCCTCAACCCGATCACGGGCACCAAGCTCGGCGACCTGCCCCCCGTGGATCCCGACGAGGCGCTGCAGACCCTGGCGGTGTTCCGCTTCATGCTGCCCGAGAGCAACCTCATGGTCGCCGGCGGCAAGGAGGTCGTGCTCAAGGACCGCCTGCACGAGGTCTTCACCACCGGCATCAACGCGGTGATGGTCGGCAACTACCTGACCACGCTCGGCACCGAGCCTTCGTTCTGGAAGGAGGCCGCCGCGCGCCACGGGCTGACCATGCGCGACGGCGTCACGGAGATCGAGGGTGCCGGCGGATCCTGCGGATCGAAGGACTGCGGCTGAGGTCCACGCCAGCCGGTCTTACCGATCGAGCAGCGAGCGCATCTCCGGCGGCAGGTGGTCGCGCAGCGAGTCCGGGAAGCGGTCGCGATATTTCTCCGAACGCAGGTACGCGTTGAGATCCGTCGCCGACACGTCGAAGAAGGACATGAACATCACGTAGCGCGCCTGGGCCCGCGTATTGCGCGACCCCGAGTGCACGCAGGTGGGGTGGAACAGCACCAGATCGCCCTCGTTCGGCAGGATCTCGATGCCGCGCGTGAGATCGACGCCGGCGGTGCGCATCACCTCGTCCTTGAAGGCGACCTGGTCGACGCAGTCGGTGCGTTCCATCGGCTCGGACAGCCTGCGCGCCGCCTCCAGGATCAGGTGATGGGATCCGGGCACCACCATCGTCGCGGCGCCACCGCTTTCGACCGTGCTCAGGGCGTGAACCATCTGCACGTAGGTCTGGCGCGGCCGCGCCGCGTAATGGCGGGGATGGAAGGCGAAGTCGATGTGCCAGCCGACCGGACCGGGCGGTTGGGTCGCGGGATCGGTCCGGATCAGGACCTGTTCGGTCAACCGCAGCTCCTGGGCGTCGAACAGCATCCGCGCGAGTTCGAGGTGCTGCGGGGTGACCATTTCGGCCATGATCTCACCCGGTATCGGGTGACGGAGATCGTGGATGCGACGTTCGGCCGGTTCGTGCGCTGGGCGCACCGGACCCGCCAGCGCGTCGATATGGTCGCGGAGGGCACGCGTGGTCGCATGGTCCAGGAAGCCGGGCAGCACCGTGAAGCCGTCCGCTTCCAGCTGCGCGAGGTGATGCTCCAGCTGGGTGGCGGGGGGGATGTTCGGGACGTGCTTCGGCAGGAGGTTGGTGATCATGCGCACGAGGATACCGGCCACCGTGGCGAATATCGTGCAGACCTCGTATGATTCCGTGCTCGGCCGCGCCAACGTGGCCCTGCTGGGGGTGCACCTCCAGCGCTCGGCCATCACCGCGGCGCAGACGGGTCGCTGGAACGCCCACCGCTTCCCCTGTTGGACCATGGTGTGGAGCGGCGTGCAGGGCTATCAGGCACGCCTGGCGACGTCCGACGGGTCCGATCGGGTCGTCGACCGCATCGCCCGGTCGTGGGCTCTGCACGGCCCCGACCAGCTGATCCAGGAGCGGCTGCCTGGGCTGGAGGCGGACCGCGAGAGTATGTACCTGTTCTTCCGCGTCGACGGCGAACTGCCCGTGTTGGCGAGTCGTCCGCTCACCATCGTGGTCGATAACGATGACCGCCTCGCCGAACGCTTCCGGGACATGCACCGGGCACAGCAGCGTGGAGGACCAGGGGATGCGCTGGTCGCGCACGGTCTGCTGCTTGCGTCGCTCGGCGAGATCATCGCCTGCGCTCACGACTCAGGCGCCGGAGACGACGACTCGCCGTGGCGCCTGCGCTCGGCCGACGAACCAGCATCGGCGATCGGGCTGCTCGCGGCCGTCGATCTGCAGGTCGCGCGCACGCCGGCCGCCCCGCCGTCGCGCGCGCGCTTGGCGAAAGCCTTGGGCATGTCCGAGTCGTCGCTCGCCCACCGCTTCCGCGCTGAGACCGGCATGACGCTGGTCGAACGTATCCGCTGGCTGCGTATCCGCGAGGCCAAGGCGCGCCTGGCCGAGCCCGGAGCCACGGTGAAGTCCGTGGCCGCCTCGCTCGGATTCAGCAGCCCGTCCTACTTCTCGCGGGTGTTCACCGAGGTCGCGGCGCTCACGCCCGAGGAATACCTGCGGCGCTGCGCGCGGTGAGCTGTCCGGGTCACAGCGCCCAGTCGATCACCACGCCCATCGCGCTGCCGCGGTCCTTCTGCAGCATCGTATACATCTCGGCGGCGGCAGTGGGCGCGTAGCGGTGGCTGACGAGATCGTCGACGCGCACCTCGCCGCGCGCGAGGTAGCTCAGGAAGAGCTGGCACATCTGCGCGTCCGACCAGCGGATGCCGCGCGTGGGCATCAACGGCGGATGCGCATCGTGCACGCCGACGATGTGCACACCGCGGGTGATCACGTCCGAGGTCAGGCTCTGCAGCTGCGGGCTTCCGGCATCGCCGATCAGCACCACCGCGCCGTGCCGGCGCGCCAGGGGCAGGGCCTGCGCGAGCACGGCGGGATGCCCGGTGACGTC
>JACCZE010000019.1 GCA_013696105.1 Planctomycetota bacterium
AGCGAGACGAGCGCGCGCACCGCGGACGGCCTGCCACTGGCCTTGGCGGCGGTCACCAGGCGCTCGATCACGCCGTGGTAGGCGCAGGCGACGGTAGCCGTACCGATATGGACGATGCCGCGGCCGCCGCACTGGCGACACGCTGCGGCAACATCGGCGCGCGGGGCCGCGCACCACGGACAGGGGTGCGGGTTGCGCACGATCAGCGCAGCACACGCGCTGCACAGGCCCGGCCCATCAGCGACCAGGCAGGCCGGGCACACCGAGGGCAGCAAGAGATCGATCACCGCGTCGGCGCAGTCGCGCAGGAATCGCATCGCGGCAGGGTGCAGCCGCTGGGACGCGCGTCTACTCCCCGGCTAGGCGGGCTTGTCGAGACTCTCCAACCGGGAGCGGTCGTGTGCGCCTTCCTTCTCCTACAATGGCAGGTCGCTGCCCTCGGGCAGGTCGCTGCCCTCGATGAGGGGGTTGCAAGGACCAGCGGGACCAGCGGGAGGAGTTGCCATGGCTGCGCGATCGATCTGGAGCGGATCCATCAGTTTCGGGCTGGTCAACATCCCGGTGAAGCTGGTGACGGCGGTGCGCGACAAGCAGCTGCGCTTCCACCAGATCAGCGATTCGAAGAAGGTGCGCGTGCGCCAGAAGCTGGTGCCCGAGGGCACCGACCGCGAGATCTCGCGCGATGACATCGTCAAGGGCTACGAGATCGCGCCCGAGCAATACGTGGTCATCACCGACGACGAGCTCAAGGCCCTCGCCGCGGAAAAGAGCCGCGCGATCGACATCGTCGATTTCGTCGATCTCGCGCAGATCGACCCGATCTTCTACGACCAGCCCTACTATGTGCTGCCCGATGAGCGCGCGGGGCGGGCCTACTGGTTGCTGTATGAAGCGATGCGCGATTCGGGCCGCGTGGCGATCGCGCGCTTCGTCATGCGCAACAAGGAGATCCTCGCCGCCGTCCGTCCGATCGAGGGCGGCCTGTGCCTCGAGACCATGCACTTCCACGACGAGGTCATCGGACAGGACGCGTACGGTGCGGCCAAACCCGCGAAACCGACCGAGCGGGAACTGAAGGTCGCCGAGCAGATCATCGCTTCACTGACCACCGAATTCGATCCGACAAAATACGAGGACGAATACCGCAAACGCGTCCTCGCCTTCATCGATAAGAAGGCCGAGGGCCACGTCGAGACCATCGCCGAGGAGCCGGTGCAGCGGCAGGGCAAGGTCCTGGATCTCATGGCCGCGCTCGAGGCGAGCCTGGGCCAGGTGAAGACGCAGGGAAAAGCACAGGATCGCCCGTCAGCCAAGGGCGAGCCCGCGCGCGGCGAGCGGGCGAAGTCGCGCTCGGCGCGACCGCATCCCCGGCATGATCACGCCAAGCACGGACGCAAGGTCGGATGAGCCGCTCCGTCGAGGTGATGATCGCCGGCAAGAAGCTGGTCCTGTCGAATCTCGACAAGGTCCTCTACGACGAGACCGGATTCACCAAGGGACAGGTCATCGACTACTACACGCGCATCGCGCCGGTGATGCTGCCGCACCTGGCGCAGCGGCCGATCACCTTGAAGCGCTACCCCAATGGATCGGGCGGCATGTTCTTCTACGAGAAGCGCTGCCCGGTCTACCGGCCGTCGTGGGTAAAGACTGCCACCATCGACGTCAAAAGCGGAACGATCGACTTCTGCATCATCGACAGCCCGTACGCGCTCGCGTGGTTGGCGAATCTCGCGTGCCTCGAGATCCACACCTACCTCGCCAAGGCCGGTTCTCCCGACGTGCCGACGATGGTGGTGTTCGACCTCGACCCCGGAGCCCCTGCGGCGCTGCTCGACAGCTGCCGCATCGCCGTGCGGCTGCGGAAGCTGCTCGCGGCACAGGATCTTCAATGCCTGGTCAAGGCGTCCGGCAGCAAGGGGCTGCACGTGTACGTGCCGCTCAATCCGAGCGGCCGGGGTGGCGCGACGTTCGCGGACACCAAGGACTTCGCCCGCGCCGTCGCGATGGCGATGGAGAAGCGCTTTCCGGACGAGGTCACCAGCGTCATGGCCAAGGTCGAACGTCCCGGCAAGGTGTTCATCGACTGGAGCCAGAACGATCGCGCGAAGACCACCTGCTGCGTCTATTCGCTGCGAGCGCAGCCACGTCCGACCGTCTCGGCTCCGGTGTCCTGGGCGGAGATCGAGCGCGCCGTCGAGCGGGCGGACGCCGCTGGCCTGGTGCGCGAGGCGCCCGACGTATTGGCGCAGAGCGCACACGGGGATGATTTCGCCGATCTCGAACGCGTGACCCAACGCTTGACCAAACGCGCAGCGGTTCCGGTGACCAAGCTGGACGTCCGCGGCGGCGCACCGGCACCTCGTCGCCGTCCCTCGCATCAGACTCGCTGAGTGCTGGGCCGGCTGCGAAGTGCGGTGACGGTGTTTGAGGCGGGCGGATGGCGGATGGCGGATGGCGGATGGCAGATGGCAGATGGCAGATGGCAGATGGCAGATGGCAGATGGCAGATGGCAGATGGCAGATGGCAGATGGCAGATAATCCTGTCCTCCTCTCGGGCGCCGAGCGTGCGCTGGCGGCATACAATCGCGAAGCGATGCCGCCACGATCAGGACTGCCCCGCAGTCCTGATCGAGCCGCGACAAAGCCCGGGGGTAGGCCCGTCCACGGGCCGTAGGGGCGAATGCCCCTGCACAAACAGTCCGCGACAACGCCCGGGGGTAGGCCCGACCAGGGCCGTAGGGGCGATAGCCCCTGTGCTAATGCTTCGCTTCCCGCAGCGTGTTCAGCGCGTGCTTGGCCTCGGGGTCGCGGTCCGCCGCTTTCAGATACCAATCGACGGCCTGCATGAGGTCTTTCGGCACGCCCATGCCGATGTGATAGAGGCGCCCGAGGCGGAATTGCGCGCGTGGGTGCCCCTGCTCGGCGGCGCGCCGATACCACTCGGCGGCGCGCATCGCATCGCGCGGTGTGCCGCGACCGCTTTCGTGATAGAAGCCGACCATGTTCTGGGAATCCGCATCGCCCTGTTCCGCGGCTTCCTCGTACCAGCCGAGCGCCTGCGCGAGATCCTGGCGCACACCCTCTCCCTTGGCGAAGCAGACCCCGAGGTTGTAGGTCGCATCGATGTGGCCATTGCGCGCCGCTTGGAAGTACCACCAGCTGGCTTCGAGCAGATTCTTCGCCACTCCGACACCGTGTTTGTAGTAGTGGCCGAGGCTGTACTGCGCCTCCATGTCGCCCTGCCGCGCAGCGAGCGAGTACCATTGGAAGGCCATCGCCGGATCGGGTTCGACCCCGTCGCCGTTGGCATAGCAGACGGCCAGATTGTATTCCGCGAGCATGTGCCCATCGGCGGCGGCGATGCGATACCAGCGTACGGCGGCGACCAGATCGCGATCGATGCCCTTGCCCAGCTGATAGCACAAGGCCAGTGCGAACGCCGCGCCCGAGTGCCCATGTTGGGCCGCATCACGGTAGCATGTCACGGCAGAGGTCGGATCGGAACCGGTGTCGATTCCGTTCTCCAGTCGTTGGCCAAGGCAGAATTGCTCGTGCGGATCAAGCGCTGGCTGATCAGCCGCCGCGAGCGAGGCGGTCGGAAGCGCAGACAGGGATTCGCTCGCCGTGCAGGCGTTGGCCGTCATCACTAGAGCCAGCAGCAGACGCATGGTCATGGCAGGCCTCGGAAGCGGGTGTGGCGTCCTGCGGAAGGATACGCGCAAACCCGTTGACCTGCCAGGAGACTTTGTCGTCTGGAATGGCCTCCGCGTCAATCAATGCGACGAGGACGATGGTTCACAACGTTTGTGAACGACCTCTCGCAGCGGGGGAGGTGTGAATTAGCCGCCGGAGCCGGCCCAGCGACCGGGAGAATGCAGGCTCCACATGAGCTCCTCGCGCTGCTTGAGCGACGGTGCAGAGCGGGGCGAACGTGGAGGCGCATGGAGCAGTTCGCCGATGCGATGCGCGACCGCGGTGTAATCCTGGTAGACCGACGGCTTCCACAGATAGAAGGCCGCACCGAGCTTGAAGCAGCGCTCGACATGCCGCATGTCGCCCGACCCGGAGAGGACCAGAACCGGGATGTCGGCCAGGTGGTGATCATCGCGACGAAGGAATTCGAGGATCGTGAATCCGTCTTTGCGCGGAAGGAAGAGATCCAACACGATCAGATCCAGAGCGACGTCTTCCAACGCGAGCCTGGTCAGGAACTGGATCGCATCGCGACCGTCGTGCGACAGGTGGAAGATGGCGTGGATGCCGGCATCCGCACAGGCCTCTTGGACGAGGTCGAGGTCCTGCCGGTTGTCATCGATCAGCAATATCTGCGGCAGGTCGATGGACATGGCCAAGCAGTGTATCCGGGGGCGAACGCGAGCGCCGCGCGTTTGTCCCCAACCCGAGACATTCAGCCCACGGGTGCCAGATACTTCGCCAACGAGGCGACCAGTTCCAGGTAGCCCTCGAAGCTCTCGGGTTTCACCAAGTAGCCGTCTGCGCCCAATTGCTGCGCGCGCGACGCATCGGCTGGACGTCGAGACGAACTGAGCATGAACACCGGGACGCCGCCCAGCTGCGGCTGTCGCTTCAGGAAGGCCAGGACCTCGAAGCCGTTCATCCGCGGCATGTTGATGTCGAGCAGCACCAGGGATGGCGCGGGAACCTCTCCCAGCGCGACCGCCTGGAGCAGCGTCACCGCTTCCACGCCGTCGCTCGCGGAGGTGATCATGGTCGTCAGGCCCGCTTCATCGAACACCTCGCGAGCGAGGCGGATGTCGCCGGGATTGTCATCGACGATGAGCACGACAGGCGGGCGCGGTGGTACAGGTACGGACACATCAGGAATCTACATCCGACCGCCGCTCACCAAGCGCCAGGAATGCCAACGGTTCCACGTGGGGCTCTGGAGAGCGTTTGAAATGACGGTGTAGTAGGTTTATCGAGCCAATCGGCTCCACGAGCGACGAGCTCGGGATGCGTTTCGCGGTTTCGGGCAGGCATCGACCCGCCGGCTCCTGCTCGCCGACCGGCATCGGCACCACGGAGCTGGTACTCCCAACGAGATTCGAACTCGTGTCGCCAGAATGAAAATCTGGTGTCCTAGGCCTCTAGACGATGGGAGCCGGACGGGCGGGAATGGTGCGGTCTGCCCCGGACGATGCAAGCCGCGCGGTGCCATGCGGCGATCTGCCCTCGGCGTCAGGGAATCGGCTATCAGCCAGCGCCACCTGCCGTGCGCAGCAGCTCCTGCTCCGCTTCCGCCGTCCATCCGCCGTTGCGCAGGAACGGTCCGATGGTGGGGAAGCGAGCGACCAGCGCCTCGAGCTCCATGAGCGGGAAATCCCCGAGCTGCGGATACACCACGATCTTGCCGGCGATGGTGCGGTCTCGGACCGCATTCAGGCCGTCGATCGCTCCGCGCATCCCCGAGACAGCGCCGACCGACAGGTTCGTGTCGAGCGTGCCGTCGATCACCTTGCCCAGCACGACCCGCATGTCGTCCATGGTGCTGCCCGAGGTGCCGATGAAGTAGAGCCCTTTCGCACAGATCTGATCGAGGTCGATCGCACACGGCGTGTTCGCGGGGATGCCGGCGAAGACGTTGATGATGCCGCGCGGTGCGGCATCGACGATCGCCTGCTGCACGAGCGCCGGCACCGGCGCCATCAGGAAGCAGTAGTCGACCGGCCCGCGCGGGGTTTCGGTCTCGGGATTGAACAGCCGCACCTCGACTCCCCGCGCTCGGGCGAATGGCGCGATGCGCTGAGCGAGCGCCGCCGCACGCTCCGGGTTGCGCACGCCGCCTTCGACCAGCGACCCGCGGCTCGAGGATGCGATCGCGCGCACCATCGCCATCACGCCCATGGGGCCGCCGGCGCCGACGATGTTCACATGGTCATCCGGCCTGAGTTCACCGCTCGCGGGGATCGCCGAGAGCGCATCGGCGAAGCGCCGGGATGTGGTGGCGGCGAGGCGGATGTTACCGTAATGGACCCGACCCACGGGGACGTTCAGCGGCCGCTCGAAGCGCCCGCCCGCGGTGGCGATGACCAGAAGGCCGTTCTTCGCCACCAGGGGAAAGAGGGTCTCGAGTTCCGCTGCGTCGTTGCCGGAATAGAACAGATCGCTGATCGATTCGGGCGCGATGGCAGTGGCATCCACGACCGCGAAGCCAGGGGGCGTCGTCGCCGAGGCGGTGCGGCAGAGCCGGGCGTCGCCGGGCAGTTCGACTCCGGTCAGGTCTCCCGCACCGACCACGAGCACGCTGGAGCCCGGAGCGATGCGCGTCCGTTCGCGCGTGCGGAAGGCGTCCTCGACGCAGGCCCACGGCTCGACCAAGGCGAGCTGGCTGGCGCTGCGATCGTCGGGGACGGGAAGCAGGTAGCTGCTGCCATTGGCGGCGATGGTGACGCGTTCGTCGAGCAGGACGTACTGCTGGAGTCCGCCTTCGAAATTGTAGCCGAAAGCCCCATTCGAAGCGGTGGTGGTGAGGTCGCGGAAATCGGCTTGGACCAGGTAGCGGGCCCCCACCGTGACGCTCCCCACCTGGTCGCCGACCGCGAGCACGCGCAGGACGACTTCATGCCCCGGCACGGTCGGAGCGGTGTCCGGGACGTAGCTGGGTATGTCGCGCAGGACCTCGTCGCGCAGATGAGCGAGGACCGGCGACTTGCGCGGATGCTGGCTGAATTGATGCAACAGCTTCATGTCCGAGAAGCACAAGCCGACGCATTCGATGCGTCCGAGGATCTGGGTGGGTCCCGGGCGGGGGACCGGCTTGGTTTCGGTGAGCCGCAACTGATCGGGCCCGACCAGCTGCACCGCCATCTGCCGGTCGGGAATCATGCCGGGATCTTGGTCCGCACGGGGTGGACACAAGGCGGCCGACCCCGTCCCGGAGGGTTCGGGCCGAGCCCCTCGGCGGAACCTTCATGTGGATGCAACCCAGTGCGTTGACCCCGTTAAGCGCCTATCTATGGTCATCGACGATAGGAGCGCCGACCATGGCCAAGATCAGCGTGATGTTCGGTTCGAATGTCGAATCCGAGCACAACTTGGACCGTGACGAGATGAAGATCGGCCGGGCCATGGATTGCGAGATCATGGTCGACAACCTGGGTGTTTCCCGCCACCACTGCACGATCGTCCGCGAGGGTGATAATTGGGTGGTGGTCGACGGGGGTTCGAACAACGGCACGTTCGTCGGCGGCCAGAAGATCAAGCGCCACACGCTCAAGCACGCCGATCGCGTGGTGCTCGGCAAGCACAGCCTGCTGTTCGATCAGCACGGCTCGGTCGAAACCGGCGAAGCCGGCGGCAAGAAGAAGGGCCCCGCCGGCATGGGCGGCGAGATGACCATGTTCGTCGACCAGGCGGCGCTCGCCAAGGTGATGTCGACCAAGCGCATGGGTCTGGCGCTCCAGCAGGGCGGCCGCGAAGTGCTCGTGCCGCTCATCCGTGAAGAGACCACGATCGGCTCCAAGGGCGCCGACGTCCCCTGCAAGGCCTTCCTGGTGAAGGCGATCCAGGCCAAGGTCGTGCGCGCTGGCGAAGGCCATCGCGTGGTGTCCTCCGGCGGATGGCGCTCGGTGAAGGTGAATGGCGCGAAGGTGTCGACGCACGACCTCAAGGCCGGCGACGTCATCCTCATCGCGGGCCATACCTTCGCCTACAAGCAGGCATGACCTCCTTCGGCCCCGCCGGATACGCGGCGGGAGCGGCCCTGATGATCGCCCTGATCATCGCGGCGGGGTGCGCCGAGTCGCGACCCTCCCCCCAGGCCCAGCTCTACCATCCGCCTGCGTATCATCCCGAGCATTTCCCGGATATTCCCCTGTTTCCCCTCGGGGGTTACGTGCTCACGCCCGGCGCCGACCAGCTCGCGGTCTCGCTCGCGGGCGGCAGCGTGCGCCGCTTCGAGGTGAGCATGCAGCAGCGCGACGGCGCCAAGGAAGATCCGCCGGCCGCGGTGCTCGCCCGCTATGATTCCGAGCTCACGCAGCTGGGTTGGACCAGCGTCGGCCCCAGCCGCTGGCGCAAGCAGGGGGAAGACCTGATCATCGAGGCTGGACGCAGCGGCGGCCTCACTAGCATCCGTTTCCACCTGCAGCCGGCCCCCGTGGCTGCAGCACCGGCGCCTGGCGCCGTCGCTCCCAACAGCTGAAAGACCGCATGGCCCTGTATCCCGAGCCCGCCACGACATCGAGCTATTCCGACCCGATCTACGATCGCATCGATGTCTTCGCGCAGGCGCTCAAGCGGCGCTGGTACATCTACGCCCTCGCCTTGATCGTGATCGTGCTGTTGGCGCAGCTCGCCCGCGTGCTGCTCTTGAACCGTCCTGGCGAGGCGTCGTCGACCACCTTCGTGACCGCTCTCGACGCGCAGGACCCCGCGACCCGCACCGCGCGTCTGCAAGCGCTGGCCGCAGACGACAAGGCCGCTCCGTACTTCCGCGCTCGTGCCCAGATCGAGCTCGTGCAGGACGCGCTGTCGAAGGACGAGACCGCTACGGCCAAGGCGGCTGCGGCGAAGGCGGTCGAATACGCCAAGATGACCGATGATTTCGAGGTGCAATACAGCGCGCGTCTGAGCCTGGCCGCAGCAGAATACCAAGCCAAGGAGTACGACGCCGCCATCGGCGATTATGCCGAGGTCGAGAAGGCGGCGAAGGGCCGCTTCCAGCACGTCCAGATCGAGGCGGTGCTGGGCGGAGCGCGCGCCCTGGTGAAAGCCGGAAAACCGCAGGACGCGATCGCCAAGCTCGAGCCCTGGATCGCGCGCAGCGATTCCGGCGCGCAGGATCTGCTCGACGTCGCCCGGGTGATGTACTGGAGGCTGATCTACCTGCAGAGCCAGCCCGCCCCGGCTCCCGACACGTCAACCGCATCCGCCACCGCCGCCGCGATCGCACCCGCACCCGCACCCGCCGCGACTCCTGCTCCAGAACCGGCTCCGGCTCCCGCACCCGCCGCGAAATAATCACATCGTATCGCATCGCGCTCTGAACGACGTCAGGGCTTCGGCGATCCTTGAATCTTCGCCATGAGCCCGGGCACAGCCCCTGAGCAAAACAAAAGACCCACGCCTGAGCGTGGGTCTTCTCTTTTTCTATAACGGGCGCCGAGGGGTGTTGGGCGGATACAATGGGCGCAGCCCATCCGCCCACG
>JACCZE010000389.1 GCA_013696105.1 Planctomycetota bacterium
TTGACCTCAGCGCGATACATCTCGAAGAGCGCGTGCGCGAGCGAACCGTGGATCTCGAAACGGTGAATGCTCAATTGATATCCCAGACGCGTCAACGCGACCAGGCGTTGGAGGACCTGCGTGAAAACGAAGAGCGCTTCCGATCGGTGGTGAGTTCCGCCAACGAAGCCATCGTCATCGCTGACGAGCAGGGCATCATCGTGAGCTGGAACCAGGGTGCCGAGCGCATGTTCGGTTTTTCGGAACCGCAGATGGTCGGCCAATCGTTGACCCGCGTCATGCCCGAACGCTATCGAGCGGCGCATCAGGCGGGAATCCAGCGCTTGGCCAAGACCGGACACGCCAAGCTGGTGGGGAAAACCGTCCAGTTGGAGGGCGTCCGCAGCAGTCAGGAGGAGTTCCCGCTGGAACTCTCCTTGGCGACCTGGACCTCATCCAAAGGACGGTTCTTCAGCGGCACCATGATCGACATCACCGAACGGAACCTGGCCATCAAGAACATCGTCCAGGCCAAAGAGGCCGCTGAGGCGACGAGCCGGGCCAAGAGCGAATTCGTGGCCAACGTCAGCCACGAGATCCGCACGCCGATGAACGGCATCATCGGCATGACCAATCTGCTGCTCGACACCCCGCTGACCAGCGACCAGCGCGGATATGCTCAGGACGCGCGCTCGTCGGCCGAGCATCTGATGGGCATCATCAACAGCATCCTGGATTTTTCCAAGCTCGATGCTGGACGGATCGAGATCGAATCGATGCCGTTCGGGGTGCGGGATCTCGTCGAGGAGGTCGCGACCCTGCTGAACGACCAGGCCAATCGCAAGCAGGTCGCGCTCACCTGCGTCATCGAGCCCGACGTGCCGGAACAGATCCTGGGTGATTCTGCCAAAGTCCGCCAGGTCCTCTACAATCTGCTCGGCAACGCCGTGAAATTCACCGCCGTGGGTGAGGTCGGGATCACCGTCGGCCTCGATCCGTCGCCCACCCAGGACGCGCCGGTCGTGCGCATCCGATTCGCCATCACCGACACCGGAATCGGCATCGATACCGCAGGTCGTACTCGGCTGTTTCAACCGTTCTCCCAAGGCGACAGCTCCACCAAGCGACGGTACGGCGGGACCGGACTCGGCTTGGTCATCAGTCATCGCCTGGTTACGGCCATGGGTGGACGCTTGGATGTCGAGAGCACGCCTGGGTCGGGTAGTACCTTCTCATTCACCCTCCCATTTCCGGTGGCGGAGAGCGGTGGCACGCGAGCGCTCCTGACCGTCCTCCCGCCATCGGTGCGCGAGGCCCGGGTCCTGTGCGTTGACGAGAATCCGAGAAGCCGCCGATCCTTGCAGATCCACCTGCAACAGCATGGCCTCACACCCCTGTCGGTCGACAGCGCTGCCCAGGCGATGGTGGTGGTTCGGGAGGCGACCGCATCCGGGCGGCTTTTCCAAGCCATCTTCATCGACAACCATATCACGCCTATGAAGGGTCCTGCATTGGTCCGCTCGCTGGCGCTGCTGGGTGGGCATTCGGCCACGAAGTTCGTGCTCGTGAGCGGAAGCCCGTCGACCGCGGTGAGCCATGTCGACCGCTCCTCCATCACGACGGTGCTGCCCAAACCGTTCCGATCCCAACAGGTCCATCACTGCTTGGCCACCATCTTCGCCAACCGTCGCAGCGAGCCGACGTCCGGCCAACTCCCTGGTGCTATCAGCATCCAGCCTCGCTTTAACGGAGTCCGGGCTCTCGTAGCCGAGGACAACCCGATCAATCAACGCTTGGTCCAACACCTCCTCGGAAAATATGGGGTAGAGTCGGTGGTGGTCAGCAATGGACTCGAGGCGGTCCACGCCGTGAAGATGGCGAACTACGATCTCATCTTCATGGATTGCCAGATGCCAGAAATGGATGGATTCCAAGCCACGGCAGAGATTCGGGCGATCGACAGTGCCAAACAGAAGATCCCCATCATCGCCCTCACGGCGAACGCGCTCCCAGCGGACCGGGACCGCTGCCTGGCCGCCGGCATGGATCACTACTTGTCCAAACCGCTCTCCGAGACGGCGCTCCTCGAGGTGCTGGCGGTCTGCCTCTCGGGACGAGCAACCGCCGATACGCCGTCGCCTCTGGTGACTGACCACGCCAGCACGGCGCCTGCGAGCGAGCTGCCGACGGTGGACCGGGCCACGCTGCGCACCCTGTCGGCCGCATTGCCCGACGGCGATGCGACGATCGCCGAATTGCTCGCCCTGTTCATCCAGGACACTCCCGAGCAATTGCGAGCGATCGACGACGCGGCTGCTCGCGGCGACGGACCTTCCCTCGCACGGGCGGCCCATCGGATGAAGAGCGGATGTCGAATCCTGGGCATGAAGGCGATGGAAGTGCTGTGCATGGACCTCGAGCGCAACGGTCGGGCTGGACGTCTCGAGGGTGCTGCCGACGACTGCCAACGGCTCCGGGACGCGTACGACCAGGTGGTGAAGGATCTCGGATGACATCTGTCGTTTCCCCTCATTCGGGTGGGATGCCCATCAGCGATCACCTCGCTCCCTCAGGCCGCAGCGGTCCCGCCCCGATCAGGCTCCTGCTGGTCGAGGACAATCCCGTCGATGCGCGGCTGATCACGATCTACCTGAAGCAGGGGCTTCGGGCAGCCCACGTCCTGACCGAATGCGCATACCTCGATGAAGCGCTCCGCCTCGTCTGCGAAACCGCATTCGATGCGATCATCCTCGATCTCTCGCTGCCCGACTGCTCGGGATACACCACCTTCACCCGGATGTGGGAGGCTGCGTCGGAGATTCCCATCGTCATTCTGACGGGCACCGAGGATGAGTCGATCGCCCTGCAAGCGATCCAGGCCGGAGCCCAGGACTACCTGCCGAAGGGCTCCCTGACCTCAACCGCTCTCGGACGCACGATCCGATACGGGATCGAACGTCGGGCGCTCCAGAAGGACGTGGTCGCTCGGGACCGCCAGCTGCTGATGGCGCACAAGCTCGAATCGCTCGGTCAACTCTCGGCGGGAATCGCCCATGAGATCAACACGCCCCTGCAATTCATTGGGGACAATCTGCAGTTCATCTCCGATCAGATCGCCCCACTGCTCGAAACGATGGCTGCCTACGCCCGAGTGGTCGAGGCCCATCGGGATGCGCAGCCCGATTCACCCCTCG
>JACCZE010000061.1 GCA_013696105.1 Planctomycetota bacterium
CAGGGGCTGTCGCCCCTACGGCCTTCGGCCTGCCCCCGAGAAAAGGCGGAAGGGGCGGCCTTCGGCGCCGGGATACATGAGTCATTCAGTCCTTGGACCATCGCGCAGCGCACTTTGAATTCCGACAATCAACGCAAAGATGCTGGAATTATCGGCATTGCGACGCACGTCGCGGTCCTGCCCAACCCCCCGGTTTCAAGGGGGCAGGCCAGAGGCCGTTGTCGGGGGTTCGTAAACCCCCGACTGACCAGTATGTTACACCCCCAGCTCCGGAGGTGGGTTTTTCGCGTTAGCGGGGGTGCTGCTGGGTCTAGGCTACGCGACCGGGATTCCCGGCGTCCGCGGTTGAACGACGGCGGAGCGGGTGCGTTTCCCCCCTGAGGTCATCATGCGGTTTCCCTTCCTGTCTCCCACCCTGCTCGCGGTCATTGCAGGATTCGCCGGTGGCATGCGCATCGACGCCGCGACCACGGCCGAGCGCGACCAGCATTTCGTGGTCGTCCAGAGCCTGATCGAGCGCGACATCAAGGCCTCGGCCGAACGGCAGAAGGCGGACTTCCTGGCGGCGGGATATCCGGAAGCGCAGTGGTGCGAAACCGCCCTGAACTGGTTCTACGCCGACCGCATGCGCTCGCAGGAGACCGACGCCGCGAAGCAGAGCCAGCTCAACGCCCAGGTGGACACGCTCGGCAAGCAGCTGCAGGAGCAGCTCGAGAAGAGCCCCGAGGCCGTTCCCGAGGTCGTGCGCAACCTGATGCGTGGCGCCGGCAACCAGCTGCTGCGCATGGTCAACGAACTCGCCCGTGCGATCAATCCGAACGATCCGCCGCCGCTGGTCGGCAAGGATCTGCCCAAGGCCGAGAAGGACCGCCGCAACTTCCTCGCGCGCTCGATCTGCGAGCAGGCCGCCAAGGACTTCAAGGCGCTCGCGGCCAAGGTGAAGGCCTTCGAAGAAGGTCCCGAGAAGGCCATCAACGAAATGGACGAGAAGGATCCGAGACACCAGAAGATCGGCCAAGAGGCCGCCGTCCTGCGCTTCGAGGCGGCGAAGGTGCTGTACCAGGCGCACATCGTGCTGCGCGAGGTGCTCACCCGCGGCGACGAATTCAGCATCGATCCGGCCCCGGTCCGCGATTTCTGGCAGGCCACCTTGAAAGAGCACATGGCCTGGCTGAGCAGCTGGGACTACGTCTGGGGCGACAGCTACCTGCCGCTCAAGACCTACGTCAGCATCCTGCTCGGCGAAGCGGTGCGCCAGAAGATGCCGAACATCACCGTCGACGACGTCGAGGGCGAGCTCTACAAGGTCGTCGACGCCGATCTGCGCGGATTCCCGCAGCAGATCCGCGAGCAGTTCATCGAGCTGCAGCTCAACGCGTGGGCCGCGCTCCTGCGCTGGGAGCTCGAGCTGGGCAGCGAGAAGAACATTCGCCGCGGCCTCGAGGCCTTCGATCAGATCCGCGAGCGCATGAAGAGCGGCTTGACCGTCAAGCTCGCCGGATCCGACCGCCGCAGCGCGGCGTTGGCAGAGTGCTTCATCCTCGCCGCGCGCCTCCACGCCGCGAAGAAGGGGACCAGCGCGGCCAGCGGACTGCTCGCCGAGGTCTCGAGCGCGCGGGCGAATCCCCTGGCGAACAATGCCAAGAACTGGATCGCCGCGCTGAACAAGGGCGGCGCCACCGGCACCGACGAATGGGGTCAACCGGCCGTCGCCGCCGATCCCGAGCAGGCGCTCGGCGTCGGCAAGGCGTTCATCCAGCAGGCGAACAACACGCCGGAAGTCGCGCAGGCCCGCGCGTACTACCTGCGCGCGGCGATCATGCTGCGCAACGGTGTGCTCGGCTTGAGCAATTCCGCGTACGAGGACAAGTTCGTCAAGTTCGGCCCAGAGGTCTACGAGCGCTACGCGTACGCCCTCTACAAGCTCGAGATGCGCTTCCATTCGGCGATCGCCGCCGAAGAAGGCATGCGCGCCATCGCCGCGCGCATCCCGGACAAGCCGACGGCGGCGCAGGTCAACGCCTGGCGCTCCAAGGACGGTAAGTGGAACGAGGACGGCCAAGCCGTCTCGAAGCTGGTGAAGAACTCGCTGCTCTACGCTTCTCAGCTGTTCTCGCGCGCGCAGGGCAGCGGCGTGCAGCGCCTGTACGACGACGCGATCACCCTGGTGCAGAAGATCAGCCCCGAGGATGCCGGCAAGGGCCTCGAGTGGAACCAGATCGTCTTCAAGCTCGGCGAGGGCGATTTCGATGGCGCTCTCGAACTGGCCAAGGCATACGGCACCAAGTACCCCGAGGAATACTACCGCGCCTTCGGCGTGATGTCGGACGCGCGCATGCGCAAATACGAAGCGCTCGAGAAGCAGGGGCCATCGGCGAAATCCGAGATGGACAAGCTCGCCGACGAGCTGATCGCCAAATCCGAGAAGATGGTCGCCAGCCTCAAGGACAAGAAGACCTTCACCGACGACGAGCTGAAGGCGATGAGCACGGCGCAGAGCTCGCCCATCTTCCTGATGAACAAGCGCGGCCAGTACGCCGACGTGATCGCCAAGCTCGGCCCAGCCTACTGGAAGCATCCGCCGCCCGACGACCTCGCCGCGCGCATGCTGTCGTTCCTGGCCATCGCGGTGGCGAAGCAGCAGGAAGCCGAGCAGAAGGACCCGAAGGGCAAGAAGGACGCCGCCGCACTGCTCGCCGCGTATCCGGCGCAAAAGGGCGCGTACGAGGTCTATCAGCAGCAGCGTCAGCGCTTCAAGGAAGAGGCGAACATCAAGACGGTGGCCAATGGCGGCAAACTGCTGGCGCGGGTGTTCCAGAACATCGCCAATCAGGGCGAGGTGCTGAAGGCCGCCGGCGGCCCCGACGCCGACAAGCTGGCACCGGTGATCGAAT
>JACCZE010000098.1 GCA_013696105.1 Planctomycetota bacterium
GTCTGAGGGGGCGTCTGTCCCCTCATGTAGAAAGTTGAGATCACGAAAACCCGGAAAATAGCGGCCGCATGTCGCGCCGGGGTTTCGTGATCGCTACCAGGCTGCGTTTTTCCGCAGCCTGGTAGCGCTCGATGGTCACTCGCGCCTGAGTGCCATCATCCGGGTCGCGGACCCTCCACGAGATGTGCGAACAACCGTTCAGCGACGGGATCGTGCGTGGTCGCATCGGTCGGATCGAGACGGCTGACGAGCGGGATCTGGCAGGCGTAGGCGTCGCCCCGGCCGGCGCTGCGATGGGCGAGCGCCCAATCCGGACTTTCGACTCCGCGCGTGTAGGCGACGATCAGCGGCTTCCACGGTGACTCCCCCGAGGTCGACGCTGCCACTGCGACGCCTGGCGATGACGCCACCACATGGTCGGGCTGTCCGGTGCCGATCGCGGTGCGCGCGAGCGCCGTGATCGCGGCCGGCGGTGCGATGCGCACGCGCAGCCCGACGCCGTCCTCGCCCGTGAGTCGACGGTAGTCCTGCCAGGTCCCGATGCGCTCGGACGACCCGGGCAGCGGGTGCAGCGGCTCCACCGCGACCTGCAGCGACGACGATTCGAGTCCCGCGACCACGAGACCCGCCATGATCTGCGTGTTCCAGGCCCGCTGCTCGAGCACGATGAGTCGCGTGCCCGATTCGATGCGGCGCGCGAGGCCGAAGCCATGCACGCGCATGCGCGCATCGACCAGCATGCCCTCGCCGACCACCACCGCGTGCGGCGGCTCGTCGCCGTACGGCAGCACCAGACGGTGTCCGCGCGCGCGCAGCCACGCGGCGATCCGCCCATCCTGTTCGATCACGCCGATCGCGAGCGATCGCGTCTCGGGAAGCGGCGCGTACAGCCGCAGCGGACGGTGGCTCACCACTGCCGCGCGGCTATCGCGCCGCGGCAGCAGGGCGACGATGGCGTAGTCGCCGGCTTGAGCGGGGAGCCGCAAGCGCACCGTCGTACGCACTGCTCCCCAAGGTTCGCACGCCACCTCGATCCGCGCGTGCGTCACCGCTCGGACCGTCGCCAGGTCACCGTTCCAAGCGAATCCGGGATCGCCGGCGACCACCGCCACATCGATGGTCACTGACCCGGCGGCGTCCGCGGCATCGCTCATCAACCAGATCGGCACGTCGATCTCGACGCCCGCGCGCGCATGCCGCCAACGCCAATCGATGCTGACCGCGAGAGGGGCGTAGGCGTTGCGCAGCGCATGCCACGCCGGCTCGACGTCCACGACGTTTCCGGTCTGATAGGCTTTGGCGACGGGATAGTTGAACGGCATCACCATGTCGAAGCGGTTCCGACGCAGGGCCTCCGACTGCTCGAGCGCGATGCGCGCCGCGTCCTGCAGCAGCTCGTCCGCGGTGGGCGTGCGTTCGCCGTACCAGACCGGGCCGCCCTGGTACTGGGCGAATTCCGAATTGCCGACCGGGCGGACTCCGCGGAAAGCCGTGGCGAGGGCCTCGGCGCCGCGTTCGAAATCACCCGCAGTGCCGTACCAGTTGCCCGAGAAGCTGTGCTGGTCGGCGAAGTCGGGGGTGATGTCGCCGGAGAACAGCACCGGCCGGGTCGGGTCCTGCCCCTTCACGAAGGGGAACAGGTGCTGACGTTCCCAATCGCCGAAGCCGTTGCCCTCGTTGGAGGGCGTCCAAGCGATGATGCACGGATGGTTGGCGCGCGCGGCGATCAGCGCTGCGATCTCGCGCCGCAGGTTCGTCCAGAACTCCTCGCGCTCATAGGGGCTCTCGAGCGACCACATCGGCAGACGCTGGACGTCGGGGAAGTTGGGCATCTCGCAGAACACCAGCATCCCGGTGCGATCGCAGGTCTCGAGCCACGCACCATAGATCGGATCCATGTGCGGCTGGCAGACGTTCGCGTTCATGCCCCTCAACCAGGTGCCGGCGTAGGCCGTAACCAACGCGCCGTCCGCCACCAGAGCCGGATCGCGGATGCGGAACATGGTCGACGCGCCGAACAGACGCGTGCGCTTGCCATCGATGCACACGTGCCCGTGCGAGATGGCGATGACGCGCAGACCGAATTCTGTCTCGAGCGCATGCGCGACGCCGCTGTCGTCGACCAGCCAGGCGACCACGCGCAGGAGATCCGGATCCTCGGGAGACCAGCGCGGGGCGCCGGGAAGCTCGAGTTCGACCACCTCCTTCAGGGTCTGACCGGCAGCGATGGCCAGTGGGCGGGCTGGCATGCGCGCGAAGATCCTCCGTCCGTCCTCGGAGGTCACCGCTGCATACAGCATGCAGTTCAACTGCTCTCCGCCGACGATCTCGATCGCCAGGTCGCACGACGCGTCTGGGTGCGGAGTCGCACGGATCGCGGCGATGCGCGCACCACGGTAGCGATAGAGCCGTACCCGACCGGGCAGGCCGCCGCTGGCGTCGTAGAACCAGTTCGCCGCGCTGCAGGGAATGGTCGGATCACCGGTGTCGAATCGCGGCAGCGACGGCCAGCCGCGCGCGGTGATGGCGATCGCATGCTCGCCCGGAGCCATCGCGCCCAGCTCGACGGTGACCGGCGCGAATCCGAGATCATGAGTGCCGACGACGCGCTCGTCGCAGCGCACCTCGCCGCCCCAGCGGATGGACTCGCAGGAGAGCGTCGCCCGTGTCGCTCCCGCGTTGGTGATCGTGCGCGTGAACGTGCCGCTACGCCAGGCCTTGGCCGCGGCCTGGTCGCGCGCCTGCGGGGACGTCCTCCAGGTGCACGGCACCGTGACGTCCTGCGCGGGACCACCGTCAGGAGCGGTGAACCGCCACGCTCCGTCGAGCGCTTCGCACCATGCTGATGCGTCTGGGATGTCGGCAGCCGCTGGGGTAGTCGCCATGGGCGGACGCTACCGTGCCGCCCGGCGAGTCCACGGGACGATCACAGCAGATCGGTGCGGCCCTCGGACTTCAATCGCTCGACGGCTTGCTTCACCTGCTGGCTCTTGCCCTTGGGAACGATCAGGATGGCATCGTCGGTCACGATCACGCTCATGCGCTCGACGCCGATCGCCGCGATCACCTGCTTGGTCTGGGACATGAACAGGCTGTCCGCGCAATCGATGGCGAGGACATCGCCGCGCGCGATGACCTTCTTCTCGTCTCCGGGCAGGTGGTCGTAGAGCGAATCCCAGCTGCCCACATCATCCCAGGCGAAACGGCCGGTGACGACGCAGATGTCCTTCGCGTGCTCCATGAGCGCGAAATCGATGCTGATCTTCTTCAGCGGCTGATAGATCTCGGCGAGCGCACGATCGAAGCCGGGGGTTCCCCACACCGCCGTCAATGGCCGCAGCGCATTGGTCAGCCAGCTGCAGTGCTTTCCCAATTCGGACAGCACGACATCCGATCGCCAGGTGAAGATACCGGCGTTCCAGCGGTAGCTGCCGTCGTCGAGGTACGCGCGCGCGGTCGCCTCGTCCGGCTTCTCGACGAAGCGCTCGACGCGGTCCACCACCACCCCGTCCACATCGCTCATGCGGCTGCCGACCTTGATGTAGCCGTAGCCGGTCGCGGGGAACCGGGGAGAAATACCGTACGTGACCAACGATCCAGCACGGGCGACATCGATGCCGGCGCAGAGCGCTTGCTGGAAGTGGTCGAGCGGAGTGATGGTCTGGTCCGCCGGCAGCAGGATCATCGTCGCGCCGGGGGCCATGTGCTCGACCACCAACGCGGCGAGCGCCACGCACGCGGCGGTGTCGCGGCCGACCGGTTCGGCGATGATGTGATCGGGCTTCAGCATCGGCAGCTGACGCCGGGTTTCGACGGCGAGCGCTGCGGTGGTGATCACCAGCACGCGTTCAGCAGGGATCAGCGGCTGCAGGCGCGCGACCGTGGCCTGGATCATCGTCGTCTCGCCGATGATACGCACGAGCTGCTTGGGGAAGGCGTTGCGGCTGACGGGCCAGAAGCGGGTGCCGGAACCACCGGCCATGATCACCGCGTAGACGGGGGCATCGGGCATGGCGGAAGTGTGGACCGAAGCGGCCGAGGGCACAACACTGAACGTGCTACGTGCTACGTGCTACGTGCTACGTGCTACGTGCTCCGTCCTCCGTCGACGGCATCGAGATCAGGCGCCGCTCCGGAGGCGCGACGGGCTGTCCGACGGAGGACGGAGCGCGCTGGACGCAGCAAGTGGCGTGCCGTCCTCAGTCAACGGCATCGCACAGGCGCCGCCTCCCCAGGCGACGGGCTGTCGACGGAGCACGAAGGACGGAGGACGGAGCACGTGGTGCCTATCGCTTATCCGCGTGCAGCGCGACGAGCAGCCGATTCAGCGGCAGGTGGGCGGGCTCCGCGGTCGTGCATTCGACCAGGGCGCATGCGCGGCTGCGCGCGGCCTTCTGCAGTTCGAGCCGATGCTTGGCGACCTCTTCGACGTAGGCCGCACGCAATGCGCGCGGCTCGGTCGCGATGGTGTCGGTCCCTTCGAGGTCCTCGAAACGGCTCACGGTTGCGACGCCGAGATCGGTCTCGTCCGGATCGAGCACCCACACCAGGGCGCAGTCGTGGCCGCGCCGGCGGACCCGATCGATCGCGCTGGTGATCGCCTGCGGGTCGGCGATGAGATCGGAGATCAGGATCACCAATCCCTTGCGCACCGACGGGGCGAGCAGGTGCTCGAGCCCCTTGACCGCATCCGTGCCGCCCTTGGGCACATGCGCCTCGAGCGCGCGGCAGATGCGTTCGAGCTGCGACTGATGCGCGGGCTTGTATTCGACCGACGCCTGCTCGTCGAACAGGATGAGCCCAGCTCGGTCCTGCTGGCCGAGGACGAGATACGCCAGGGAAGCAGCCAGGATCGATGCGTAGCGGTACTTGGTCAGCCCGGCGCGTTCGCCCTGGTAGGACATGCTCGCCGACCCGTCCACCGCCAGAGTGCATCCGAGGTCGGTTTCCGCCTCGTAGCGTTTGAGCACCAGGCGATCGCTGCGGCCGAGCACCTTCCAATCGAGGTGGCGGATATCGTCCCCCGCAACGTACTGCCGATGGTCGGCGAAGTCGACCGAGTGGCCCTTGTGGGGGCTGCGGTGCGCACCCGTCTGCAGACCCTCGACCACCAGCCGCGCGGCGACCTCCAGACTGTGCAACCGCGCGAGATCGGCGGGCCTGATCAGCGGCGAGGCGGTGGCGTGCAGCATGGCGCCCACGGTAGGCGCCGGGCCTGGGCGGCAACCGGCCGGCCCCGACCCCCTCCCCGTAGCGATTGCGACCGCCCAACCCGGTCCTACAACGTCGCTCCACTCCGAGGAATTCCATGTCCCGCTACATCACCGAGCGTCTCAACCCGAACTTCGGCTACTTCTACAAGCTCGGCAAGAGCCTGCATCAGGGCCAGACCGAATGGCAGAAGATGGAAATCGCGGAATCCGAGGAGTTCGGCAACGTCCTGCTGCTCGACGGCGTCACGCAGGTGACCAGCAAGAACGAGTTCCTCTACCACGAGCCGATGGTCCACCCGGCGTTGACCAGCCACCCCAACCCCAAGGACGTGCTGATCATCGGCGCGGGCGACGGCGGGATCCTGCGCGAGGTACTGAAGCACCCGGTCAAGAAGGCGGTGATGGCCGAACTCGACGGCGGCGTCGTCGACTTCTGCGACAAGCTCATGCCCGAGATCAATGCCGGCGCGTTCAAGGACAAGCGCTACCGCCTCGAGGTCGGCGACGGCCGCAAGTTCGTCGAGACCACGAAGGAGAAGTTCGACGCGGTGATCATGGACATGACGGACCCGTTCGGGCCGTCGGTGATGCTCTACACCAAGGAGTTCTTCCAGAAGGTGAAGAAGACCTTCAAGGACAAGCGCGCGATCTTCGTGATGCATACCGAGAGCCCGGTCGCACGCCCCAACACCTTCATGCAGTGCAACCGCACGCTGTCCGAGGTGTTCAAGTTCCGCCGCACCTTCTACCTGTACATCCACATGTACGCGGTGCTGTGGTCGATCACCGTCTGCAGCGACGGCACCGACGTCGCCGACCTGTCGGTCAAGAAGCTCGCGAAGCGCCTGCAGAAGCGCAAGATCAAGGGCCTCCAGGCGTACACCCCCGAAACCCATCATTCGATGCTCGGCGAGTTCCCCTTCATCGGCAAGCTGCTCAAGGACATGAAGAAGGTGCCGGTCATCACCGACGCCAACCCCAAGGTCCTCGACGACATCGACATCAACCGCGGCTCCGTCGAGCTGCGCGAGGTCTGATGCTTCCGCCTGTCCGACGTAGGACAGCGGACGGAGGACGGAGGACGTTTTCTCGATGACCCAGCCCCTGCTGCCCGACCCCGCCCGCATCCGCGCGCTCGCCGCGGAGCATGGCACGCCACTGCTGCTGCTGTCGACGCAGGTCATCCGGCAGCAGTACCGCATCCTGTCGCAGGCCCTGCCGGGCGTGCAGCTGCACTACGCGCTGAAGCCCCTGCCGCGGGCCGAGGTCGTGGCCGCGCTCAAGGACGAGGGCGCGTACTTCGACCTCGCGTCCAATGGCGAGGTCGACGTCGTGCGCTCGGTGGGCATCGACGCGACGCGCTGCATCCAATCGCACCCGATCAAGCGCGACGAGGACATCCGCTACACCCTCGCCTACGGCACGCGCACCTTCGTCTTCGACAATCCCTACGAGTTGCCGAAGTTCCTGCCCTACAAGGATCAGGTCGAGCTGCTCATGCGCCTGAGCTTCCGCAACAAGGAAGCCCAGTGCGACCTGTCGGCGAAGTTCGGCGTGCAGCCGTCGGACGCGCACGAACTGCTGCGCAAGGCCATCGGCATGGGCCTGAAGGTGCGGGGCCTGAGCTTCCACGTCGGCAGCCAGATGCTCAACGCCTTCAAGTTCATCGAGGCGATCGGCTTCTGCCGCCAGCTCTTCAACCTCGCGGCGCTCGACGGCGTGCGCCTGGACACCCTGGATATCGGCGGCGGGTACCCGGTGCCATACATCGAACCGGTGATGCCGATCACCTACTACTGCCACCCGATCGCGGCCGAGCTCGAACGCCAGTTCCCCGGAGTACGCCTCATCGCCGAGCCGGGCCGCTTCGTCGCCGCCCCGTCGATGACGCTGGTATCATCGGTCATGGGCAAGGCCGAGCGCCAGGGCCTGATGTGGTACTACCTCGACGATGGGCTGTACGGCAGCTACTCGGGCAAGCTGTACGACCACTGCGACTACCAGTTCATGCCGCTGTCCAAGCTCGAGGGCAAAGCCGGACCGGACCGTCTCAGCGTGGTCGCCGGCCCCACCTGCGATTCGATCGACGTGGTCTACGACAACATCCTGCTGCCCGAGATGGAGTGCAACGACCTGGTGGTCAGCCCCATGATGGGCGCGTACACCTGGGCCTCGGCCACCGACTTCAACTTCTTCCCCAAGGCCAAGATCGTCGTCATCGATTGATCAGCCGCGACTGCAGGACGACCCATGGCGACTGAGAACCTGAACCTCTGGCTCGAGGATCTGTATGGCGATCAGGCGGGCATCCGCCTGCGTCTGCGCGAGTGCCTCTACAGCGCGACCTCGCCGTTCCAGCGCATCGCGGTCTACGACAGCGTCGCCTTCGGCAAGGTGCTGACCCTCGGCGGCGCGATCGCGCTCACCGACTTCGACGAGGCGCTGTATTCCGAGTGCCTGGTGCATCCGGCGCTCAGCGTGGTGCCCACGGCCAAGCGCGTGCTGATCCTGGGCGGCGGCGACGGCGGCGTCGCGCGCGAGGTTCTGCGCTATCCCGGCGTCGAGCGGGTCACCGTGGTCGAGATCGACCGCCAGGTCGTCGATGTCTGCAAGCAGTACTTCCCGCGCGCCGCGGATGCGCTGGGCGACAAGCGCGTCGAGCTGGTGATCGACGATGCGCACCGGTTCCTGCGCGACGCCACCACCGCCTACGACGTGGTGATCGTCGACGCCTGCGAGCTGACCAGCACCGCGAGCGACGCCTTCCACGCCGTGGGTTTCGCGGATCTGGTCTTCAAGCGCCTCGCCGACGGCGGGGTGCTCGTCGCCCCCCTCGGCTGTCCGACCTTCGATGCGGACCACTGCCGTGGCACGCTGCGCAAGCTGGGCGAGAAGTTCGCGCATCCGCACGTCTACCTGATGACCATCCCGAGCTTCCCCGGCGGCCAGTGGGCCGTGGCGTGGTGCAGCACCAAGCAGCCGCCCACCGCGGTCGCGACCACCGCCATCGGCGGGGATCTGCGCTGCTGGCATCCCGGGCTGCAGGCCGGCATGTTCGCGCTGCCGCGCAACGTGCAGTCGCAGCTCGGTCTCAGCCGCTGAGCGGACCCGGGGTCACGGAGCCGCGGTTGCGGGCTTCGCCGGCGCCTTGGTGCCGAAATCCACTTTCGGCACCTCCCGCGCGGCTTCGGAGGTCTGGAAGTATTCCCGCGCCTTGACGTGGGCGAACATGTTCGCGAAACCGCCCATCGGCGTGCGGATGTAGGTGTTCAGCGCACGGACCGCGTCGTTGTAGCGCAGACGCTCGACCGAGAGCCGGTTCTCGCTGCCTTCGAGCTGATCCTGCAGTTTGAGGAATCCCTCGTTCGCCTTCAGGTTGGGATACGCCTCGCTGATCATAAGCAGCCTGCTGAGCGCAGATTCGACCCGACCGGCGGCGCGCGCCTGATCGTCCGGTGATTTGGCCTGCATGTAGGCGCGTTGCGCCGGGTTTGCATCAATAGATGACCAATACCCCTACGGACACGACGTTGCGGTCGTACGAGAACACGTCGATGTTCGAGCGGTTGGCGTCGTGCTCGACGTTCACCTGGACGATCAGCCAGTCCGTCAGTGGGCGCGATACGGTGGCATCGATGCCCACATGATGGTCCTGGCGGGACTCGCCGAACGCCGGGTGCGTCGCCGCGTAGAAGCGCGTGCGGTAACGCGCGCCGAGATCGACGCCCAGGCGCCACCCGGCTTCGATGTGCACCCCGGCCGCCAGGACTACCTCGTTCCAACCGAGGTACTCGTCGCGCGCCTGGAAGACGTCGCCTCCGAGCGCTGCGTATGCGCTGCGCAGATGCGTGCGATCCACGTACCGCGTCAGCCGCGTATCGACCCCAGCCACCCACCCGTCCTCGCCGGAGTAGTCGGCTGGATGGGTCTTGTAGGCGGCATAGGGCGTGACGTCGCTCTCGAATTCCTCGTTCCAGCGCCGGTTCCAGCGCAATGACAGGTCGTGCCTGGTCTCGTAGAACTCCTGCTCGAGCAGCAGCATCCGCACGGAGTAGCGCGGCACGTAGGAATCGCGTTCACCGACATAGAAAGCGCGATCGGCGAGCAGGCGCAGGCTGTCGGCATCGAGGCGATCGACCGTGAAATAGTCGACATGCGTGTACGAGGCGCGCAGATGGATGGGGCGGAAGCGCATGCCGATGGCGAAATATGCGAGGGCATAGGCGCTCGCGTCGGCCGTGCTGCCATCGGACTGGTCCGAGATGTCGTCGGGGTGGTCATCGTATCCGAGCAGACCAAGCGCTGCGAATTCGCCCGTGTGCGCAGCGATGCCTGTGGGCTCCTCGCGCTTGAGGGTCAAAGCGCCGGCTTCGCCGACTTTCCGTGCTTCCGGGGAGTCTTGGTGCCGCTCAACGAGGCGCGCGAATACGCGGTCGGCCTCGGCGCGATCCCCCAGATCCATCGCGGCCATGCCGAGATAATAGAGAGCACGCGCCTCGTAGCGTGTCCCCTTCGACAGCGCGCGCCGCAGCAGATCGCGGCTGTCTCCGGAGCGGCCTTGGTGGTAGAGCGAGATCGCGAGCAGCACCTGGATGTCCGGGTCGTTGGGCCACACCACCAGGGCTTGCCGGAGGTGGTCCTCCGCTTCGCCCCATGCGCGTTCGCGCAGCGCCTGGGCTCCGGATTCGACCGGCAGCGTGGCATCCGATGCCCACGCTGCCGGTGCGACGGCGGAGAGGACCACCGTCAGCGCCAGCGTCATCCGCACCAGTCCGAGGCCGATATGCACGTCTCCTGGTTACCTCCTCGCACCCAGACAGCACGTACGCGGACCGATGGATTCCACAGGACCGTCAGTGGCGGTCCCGATCGCGGTCACGATCGCGGTCTATAGTGACCGGCAGCGTCGATCCGTGATCGTCATCATCATCGCGACCGCGCCGCTCGAGCCGGCCGCGTCACGGGCCTGCTTCGCGGCTTGCCGCGCATCGGCGAGCTCCTGTTTGCGCAAGGCCTTGAGTTCGCCCCGGATCTTCTGGTATTCATGGCCGTGACGCGCATGCCGGGAGTCCCGGTGGCGTCCATGGCTGTCGTCGCTGATCGGAATCGGGTCGGCCTCGGTGGTGGCGACCGTGCCGGATTCCGATCCGGCGGTAGTGGTGCGAGCGGGAACGCCGGGGGTCGGCGGTTCGACGCTGGCTGCGCGGGCGTGATCACCGGCCCTCGAGTCCACCTCTCCCGTCCAGTCCGGGAGATCCGGGAGATCCGGAAGATCGACCTCCGGTGGTGCCGACGGCGTTACCGACGGCGGTGCGGGCTGGGCCGCTCCGTATCCGGACGCGGTGATGACCATCAGGGCCGTGGCGATGGCTCCTGGGATTGCGTACCTGAATGACCTCATGACCCCTCCTCGGCGAGACCTGCGGCCATCGCCCATCCCGCCATTGTCGGGGGAAAACCCAGACACCAACCGCGTCCCTCGGGATCTTGCACGATTCAGGAGGCGGCCTGTCTCCACCGGACCTCCACCGGACCTCCACCGGCATCCATCCGACATTGGTAATCCCCTGTGCGCCCCGACCATACGGCATGAAGCCGTTCCGGACCTTCTACGTCGAGCCGCCGATCGACACCGCGGAGCTGTCGATCCATGCCCTGGGCCTGCAGGAATGGATGAGCCCACGCCACATCGATCGGCCTGCCGGGACGGGCGATCACCTGTTCATGCATTTCCACCAGGAGACGTTCATCGGATCCGACGCGCAGGCGCGCGTCTGGCCAGCGCACACCCTGATCGTGTGGCCTCCCGGTCATGGTCAGTTCTACGGATCGCTGACCGGCCGCTGGTGCCACTCGTGGATGCACTGCGATGGTGACGCCATCGCGCGGGCGCTGAGCGCGGCCGAGGTGCCGCTGTCGACGCCCATCGTCGGTGTGGATCCTGACATCCTCGAGACCGGCGTCCACGCGATGCACGAGGAGATCCGCGGTCATTCCCCTCCGGACGCGGTCATCGTCGACAGCTTCGTCCAGATCCTCGTCCGCGGACTCGGACGCGTCGCTCGCGCGCGCTCGCTTGGTCCATCCATCCCGACGCGCTGGCTGGAGATGCGCCGCCACCTGGAAGCGCATTTCGCCGAACCGTTGCGTCTGGCCGATCTCGCCCAGCGCGCACGGTGCTCGGTGCCGCATTTCTGCAGCGAGTTCAAACGGCACTTCCGCATCTCGGCGATCGAATTCGCCATCCGCCTGCGCGTCCACCGCGCGACCATCCTGCTGCGCGATCGCAACCTGGATGTTGGTGAGATCGCGGCGTTGGTCGGCTACGAGGACGTCCACCATTTCTCGAAGCTGTTCAAGAAGCACACCGGGAGCTCGCCCATGCGCCTGCGCGAGCGCTGGGCGGACGAGTCGCAGCGCTGATCAGCCCGGATCGCGCCAGATGCGCGTCGGGCACATGGCATGGAGCCTGCCCGCGTCGATCCACCGTGCGGGAGCCGGTGCACCATCACCGACCACGCCGGTTCCACCGATATCGGCACCGATGATCCCGTAGTAGTCGCGCACGCTCAGGCGCCGTGGCGAGGCAGCATTCAGCATGCCAGATCCGAATGCGCCGACGAGCGCATCGGCACACAGTTCCGCGCAGTCCTGCTCGTGCAGGAAGCTGAATGGCCGCTCCAGCGATCCGCGCACCGAGGTCTCACCGCGCTCGAGGCGTTCGCGCGCATGCGAGCGCGTGGGCCCGACCAGCGCCGGACAGCGCAGCACCAGGGCGTCGCCGTGCGCGATCACCGCGCGCTCGATCGCGAGCAAGGCGACCGTCGCGGGATCGCCGAGGTCGACCGGTCCGTCCTCCTGGACGTCGGACCCGCCGGCGTCGGCGTAGACCGCGGTGGTGCCGGTGTAGATCAGCCGGACGTGCGGCAGGTGCCGATTCACCAGCGCCGCCCCGGCCGCGAGACGGTTGTCGCGCCCGCGTCGGATCCCGGGATTCGCCGCGAGCAGCACGGCGTCGAATCGTTCGCTGGCGATATCCGCGTACAGCTCGGGAGCCGCGAGGTCCCCCATGATCACGCGATCGGCACCGTGCGCACCTGGGCTCCGTCTCACGCCGACCACCCGGTGCCCGCGCTCGCGCAGGATCGCAGCAGTCAGCGTGCCGACGGTGCCGAATCCGAGGATGAGGATGTTCATGCGGCCGGGCGGCACGGCGGCATCTGCACGATCACCACGCCTGCAGCTTCTCCATCACCGTGCGTGCACGATCGGCATCGCCGCGCAGGACGTAGGTGTGGCGCAGATCGATCGGGCGGTTGAAGCTCGCCAGCAATTCGGAATGGGCGGTCACCGACTCGACGATCTGCCGACCCAGCACCCGGCGCTCGCACAGCAGGCGGGTGCCGGCTTCGGCAGCGCCGGCTCCGACCAGGTTTGTGAAGGTCTGACGCGAGTGCCGCTGGAAGACGTGGCAGCTCGCTTCGTTGAGCGCACCGACCAGTTCCTGGGCGAGGAAGTTCTCCTGTGCGTCCGCACCCACGCGCTCGCGCAGCACCAGCTTCGCGGGTTCGCGGTCAAGGATGCGCCGACTCCACGGCAGGCCCTTCGCCCGCGCCGCGTACAGACGGGTGAGAATCGAGTCGTCGCGCAGATCGACCAGGTCCTCGAGCCCGCGCGCGAGCGAGAAGTCGACCTCGCCCTCGGCGATGGCCCGATCGAGGTAGTACTCGAACGCCGGCGGCGTCTTGTGGAAATAGACCTGGAGAAACATGTGGTAACGCGCGAGCAGCAGCCCTTCGAGCGCGTGCACGCCGTGCACGTCCATTCCCAGCTCCGGTCCATCGGGGCCCACGAGCACGGTCTCGGTCGCGATCAGGCGCTGCAGATCGTAGATCCCGTAGGTGACGCCAGAGAAGTGGCTGTCGCGCAGCAGGTAGTCGCAGCGATCGGCATCGAGTTCGCCGCTGACCAGCGCGCGCAGGATCCCGACCAGATTGCCGAGCGCGTTCAGGCGACGGCTGCGGCGGATGGACTTGGACAGCACCGCCGCCACGTCGCGCGCCAGGTCTTCGGGAAGCGTGCCGTCGGCCGCCAGGCCCTGGATCAGGGCGAGCGAGAAATCCTCGTGCGTCGCCTGTCGACCGGTCGGGCGCATTCCCTCGCGGTACCAGGACTCGGGCAGCGCGACGCGCTCGACCTCGGGCAGGTAGGGTTCGGCGGTATGGCTGAACGGCGGATGCCCGGCGTCATGCAGCAGGCCGGCGAAGCGCAGCACCAGGTAGGCGTATTCCAGATCGCTGCGATCGTACCCGGCGAGGGCGGGCGGAGCCGCGTCGATCAGGTGCCGGAATCGCACCCCGGCCAGGTGCATGACGCCGAGCGAATGCTGGAAGCGGTCGTGGACCGCGCCGGGGTAGACCATGCTGACGAAGCCGAGCTGACGGATGTGGCGCAGCCGCTGGACCCAGGGGTGGTCGACGACCGGCCGCTCATCCTCGGTGATGACGATGGTGCGGTGGATCGGATCCCGGATCTCGTAGGTCATGGGGCCCATATCGACCTACTCTCGCGTTCCAGACGGTGGATACCCGTCTCCTGCGTCCACGACCAGCCATGCATTCTGCCAGTGCATGAAGTTTGCGCCATCGATGCACAGGGCGGAGGTAAAGGTGGGGTCCACGTTTGACATCATCATGCCTCGACCGACACCCTGGAGGCAAAGAGGGGCAACGACATGGCAAAGATTCTGGTCGCCGACGGCATGGCGCCCGAGGGCCTCGAGATCCTGAAACAGGGCGGCCATACCGTCGACAACCGCAAGCTCGGCGTCGACGAGCTGATGCGCATCATCGGCGAGTACGATGGCCTGGTCATCCGCTCCGCCACCCAGGTCACCGAGAAGGTGATCCGCGCCGGAGCCCCCAATCTCAAGGTCGTCGGCCGCGCGGGAGTGGGCGTCGACAACGTCGACCTGCCCTCGGCGACCGTGACCGGCGTCATCGTCATGAACGCTCCCATGGGCAACATCGTGTCCGCCGCCGAGCATACCATCGGCATGGTCTTCGCCGTGGCGCGCATGATCCCCCAGGCGCACGCCAAGCTGGCGAAGGGCGACTGGGACAAGAAGAGCTTCACCGGTATTGAACTCGACGGCAAGACCCTGGGCATCATCGGTCTGGGGAAGATTGGCAAGCACGTCGCCCTGGTGCTGCAGGCCGCGGGCATGAACGTCATCGCGAGCGATCCGTTCCTCAGCCCCGAAGTGGCGAAGGAATTGCGCATCGAATCGGTGACCCTCGACCAGCTGCTGCCGCGCGCGGACATCATCACCGTGCACACGCCGCTGACCGAACAGACCCGCAACATGATCAACGCGGCTCGCTTCAAACAGATGAAGAAGTCCGCGCGCATCGTCAACGTCGCCCGCGGCGGGATCATCGACGAGGCTGACCTCGCCGAAGCCCTGAAGTCGGGGACCATCGCCGGCGCAGCGCTCGACGTGTTCGCAGAGGAGCCGCTGCCCGCATCCAGCCCGCTGTTCGGCCTGCCGAACATGATCCTCACGCCCCACCTGGGAGCGAGCACCGAGGAGGCGCAAGTCAAGGTATCGGTCGACATCGCCAACCAGTTCAATGCGTATTTCGCCAGTGGGAAGATCATCAACGCGGTCAACGTGCAATTGCGCGTGGATCCGGCGATCGACGGCTACCTGTACGCGGCCGAGGCGCTGGGCGCCGCGGTGGTGCAGACGCTCGACGAGCCGCTGATGGGTCTCGAGGTGATCGCGCGCGGCGATCTCGCGCGCTACGACACCAAGCCCCTGGCGACCGCCGCGCTCAAGGGCGCGCTCGCCAAGATCAGCGCCCAGGTGGTGAACTTCGTCACCGTCAGCCAGATCGCCAAGGACCGCGGCATCACCATCACGAGCTCGTCGAGCGAGCAGGGCAGCGCCGAGGGCGGCGAGCTCACCGTCAAGGCGACCACCGCGAACGGCATGCACCTGATCGGGGGAGGCCTGGTCCACGGCCAGCTGCGCGTGCTGCGTTACAACGAGTGGCCGATCGATCTGCCGATCGGCGGACACCTGCTGGTCATGGAATACCCGGATCGGCCGGGCATGGTCGGCAAGTACGGCTCCATCCTGGGCGCCAACAACATCAACATCGCGCGCATGGAAGTCAGCCGTATCGACGGCCGCGGCGACGCGTTGGTGATCCTCACGCTCGACGATCCCATCCCCGTGACGGTGTTCGACGAACTCGTGAGCCTGGTGAAGCCGAACAAGGCCTACAAGGTTTCGCTGTAGACGTCCGACGTCCGAGGTCCGACGTCCGAGGTCGGGAGAGGAAGGCGGGATGCAGACGGAGCGAGGGAAGCTGATCGAGCTGCTGCGGCTGGCTCATGCGGGGGAGCGGGCGGCGGCGTTCGCGTATGCGGGGCATTGGCGGTCGGTCCGGGACCCGGATGAGCGCGCGGCCATTCGGGCGATCGAGGACGAGGAGTGGGCGCATCGTCGCTGCCTGGCGGGAATGCTCGCGGGATTGGGATCGCGGCCGGCGCTGGTGCGCGAGCCGATCATGGCGACGATCGGGCGGCTCCTGGGTCTGGGCTGCTTCGTCAGTGGCTGGTTCCTGCCGATGTACGGGGCGGGGTGGATCGAGCGGCGCAACGTCTGGGAAAACGTGACCGCTGCCCGGTACGCCGCCGCGGCCGGCGAAGACTCCCTGGTCGAGCCGCTCCTGCGCATGGCCGAAGTCGAATGGGACCATGAGCAGTACTTCCGCACGCGCGTGCGCGCCTCGTGGCAGGTACGCCGACTGCGCATCCCGCTGTGGCGCGGGCTCCCCCCACGAGACGAGCTGCGGAGCGGGTTTATACCCCTGAAGGCCGCCTCCTGATCCGGATCCCGCCTGGGGCGCCGACCCGCTGCGCAGTGCGATCCACGGCTGCTCGCCCAAGCGGCATTCGCGCATGAATCACCCCCTCCTGCTCGGCATGCTTCCCACTGTGTACCTGGCATGACCGACCCCCTCGCACATCACGACGCAGCCCTGCGGACCCCGGATACGGTCGCTCGCTACGGCTTCAGCGTGCCCTTCGAGCTGGTGGTCCATTCGACCCGCGACGCCTTCGCGCCGGACAACGATTGCCTGACGCGGGTGATGACCGCTCCGTCCGGCAAACCGGCGCGCGCCCTGGTCTACCTCGACGAAGGCGTGGTGCGGTCGATCCCGGATCTGCCGCGCCGGATCCACGCCTGGTTCGCCGCGAACGAGGCGCGCGGCGTGCAGCTCGCCGCGGTGCCCGACATCGTCAGCGGCGGCGAGGTCGCCAAAGGCGATCTCGCGATCCTCGACCGCGTCGGGCGGGCGGCATTCGACCACAAGATCTGCCGCCATTCCTACGTGGTGATCGTCGGCGGCGGCGCGGTCCTGGATGCGGTCGGTTGCGCGGCTTCCCTCGTGCACCGCGGTCTGCGCCAGATCCGCCTGCCCACGACCGTGCTCGGCCAGTGCGATGCAGGCCTCGGGGTGAAGAACGGCCTCAACCGTTTCGGAGCGAAGAACTTCTTCGGTACGTTCACGCCACCGGCGGCGATCATCAATGACGCGCGCTTCCTCGAAAGCCTCGACGAGCGGTCGTGGCGCGCCGGCATCAGCGAGGCGGTGAAGGTGGCGATCATCAAGGACGCGCCGTTCCTGGATGAACTGATCCAATCCGCGCCGGCACTGGCCGCGCGCGACATGCCGGCGATGGAGCGCCTGATCGCGCGCTGTGCGACCCTGCACCTCGAGCACATCACCCAGGGCGGTGACCCGTTCGAACACGGCAGCTCGCGGCCCTTGGATTTCGGGCATTGGTCGGCGCATCGCCTGGAAGTCATCACCAATCACAAGCTCATGCACGGCGAAGCGGTCGCGATCGGCGTCGCGATCGATTCGCTCTACGCGGTCGAGATCGGACGGCTCACCCGTGACGAGGTGGACGGCATCCTGGGTTGCCTGCATACCTGCGGATTCCGCCTATGGCACGAAGCCTTGGACCTCAAGGACGTATCCGGGCGACGCAGCGTGCTCACCGGACTCGAGCAGTTCCGCGAGCATCTCGGCGGCGAATTGACCTTGGCCATGCCCGATGGACTGGGACGCCGTCGCGACATCACCAGCTTCGACGAAGCCGCGTTCGAACGCGCGTTGGCCGCTCTGCGTCGTTGGCGCCGGCGCGCCTCGACCGAGCATCCGCAGAGCTCCCGCCAGTCCTGAGCGTGCAGCGCTTGCCGCCACGTGCGCGACCTGAGACTCGGCGCCCATGCGCTCTCCACTGATCGTCGCGCTCGTCCTGATGGCTGCTCTCCGGCTGGAAGCGGCGCAAGCCCTCGGCGAACAGGTGAACGCTCGGGCGAGCGACTACGAGCGACGCCTCCACCGCGCATTCGCGGGCGTAGTCGTTGGCCTGGACCAATGGGTGGAGCAACAGAAGCGCGCAGCGATCAGTGGCCTCGCGAGCCTGATGGCATCCTGCCAGGGTCTCGATCGCCGCTTCGTCGCTCACCACCTGCTGCGACTCGATCCAGCGCACGCGCTGGCGCGCGCCGAGTTCGATGGCCATCCGCAGGGGGCGCCGTTCGACACCGCCGGCCGCGAACTCAGTGGATGGTCGCTCGGCGGGGTCGTTGCCGACCCGGAGCTCGCTGCGCGCGTGGCTGCGCTCATCCATCCCCCGTTCGACGTCGTGCGCGACGTGGTCGCGGTCACATCTCCCGTGGTCGCGTCGTACTGGGACGCGCAGCGCAGCGAATTACAGGCGCTCAAGACCGATCTGCTCGCGCTCAAGCAGGATCCTCAGGCCGATCTCGTGTTCCAGATGCTCGCCTATTATTATCCGCAGTCGAAGGATGTGGTCGCATATTACCGTTCGAGGAACCGCCGCGTGCCCACCAGCCGCTGGTGGATCGACCACATCGACCAGTACCTGCTCGACCACGAACTCGCCGGCGTGGATTGCCTGGCCTGGAAACCGAAGGTCGGCTCGGCTCCGTCGAAATCCAAGGACGGGTTCTGGACCCTGGGATCGTCGAGCTGGAGCTTCCCCTCGTGCGTGCGGGCGCTGCGTGTCGAAGCGATCCTCTCGTGTTCCGGGGTCAGCACGCCGATCATCACCCTCACCGATGGCAAGGCGCGCGGGGTCTCGGTCATGCTGTCCAAGACCGCCATCACCGCGCTCGAGCTGCCCACGCGCAAGGCGATCGCCGAGGTCCCCGCCCCGGCCGTCGTCTCGACCGCGCAGACGCCGCTGGATGTCGAGATACGTGACCGACGCCTGCGGATCTCGGTGGGCGGCCTCGTGGTCATCGACCAGGAGGTCTCATCCGCGCACGCATATACCACCATCGCGATCGACGGTCGCAGCGCGCCCGCCAGACAGATGCGCGTGCGCTTCATCGGCGCCGGACGGCCGCAGATCCAGGCTCCGCCGGCGGCATCCGCTCCCCCGGCCGAGAAGCCAGTGGATGGGCCCGTCGCCGAACCGTGGGTCGCAGATCGGGCCAAGGATCTCGACCGGGTTGTGAGCGCCGCCTTCAACGACACGCCAGTGGACGAGGTGGTGGCGTTCCTCGCCAAGGTCAGCGGCACGCAACTGAGCCTCGACGAGTCTGGCGCGCTGCTCAAGGAGCTGCCGGTGACGCTCACCGCCAACGATATGCGCCTGGGCAGCGTCCTGGATTGCCTCGAACGGCTGGCCGATCTCGCGGCCACGCCGACGGCGACCGGCTTCACCCTCAGCTGGAAGCATTAGCGCTCGTGGAGCCGTCCGTCTCGGCTGCGCCGTAGGACGATGCGGGCCGAGACCCCCGCTACGCGGCGCAATCGGGCAGACTACCCGCGATACCTGCGGCGGCGGCGGATGCGCTTGGCCGGAACCGTCCGCGCCGAACGCGTCTTCGACATGATGATCATCTCGAGCTTCTGCGACACCTCGCCGGCATTCGCGGGGCGCTTCTCCGGCGTCTTCTCGAGCATCGACAGGATCAGCGCGACCGCGCCATGCGACAATTTCGGCGCGAGCTTGCGCAGGTCCGGCAGTGGCTCGTTCATGTGCGCCGCGATGATCTGCCGGCTGGTGCCGCTGAACACCGGTTCGCCCGTCGACAGGTGCCACGCGGTGGCCCCCAACGCATAGATGTCCGCCCGGCCGTCGATCGAACTGCCCCGCGCCTGTTCGGGAGCGACGTAGTGCGGGCTGCCGTAGATGCGCTCCTGCTTGGCCTGACCGTTCTCGGCCATCGGAGTGGCGATGCCCAGGTCGGCGAGCTTGTAGACGCCTTCGTCGTTCACCAGGATGTTGTCCGGCTTGACGTCGCGATGGACCAGCCGCTGGCTCTCGGCGTAGGCGAGGGCCTTGGCGGTGTCCTTCATCAGCTTGAGCAGATCGTCCTCGTCGAACGGACCCTCTTCGCGCAGCAGGTCACCCGCGCTCTGGTTCATCATCTCCATGATCAGCAGATACTGGTCGTCGATCTGGCAGACGTCGTGGACCTGGACCAGATTGGGATGGTTCAGGCGGCCGGCGCGCCGCGCCTCGGTGAGGAAGGCCTGCACGCGTTCGGGATCCTTGCGGCACTCCTCGGACAGGACCTTGACGGCGACGGGTCGGCTGAGCGCGATCTGCATGCCGCGGTAGACCGTCCCGTAGGTGCCTTTGCCCAGCGCCTCCTGCAGTTCGAAACCGCCGATGCGCTTGCCTTCGAGCGGCCCCGGTTCGCCCGCCTCGGCTTCCTCGAGCATGATCTGGCTGGTGCCGATGCGCAGGACGTCGCCCGGTTTGAACACGCCCTTGGAGATGCGCTGACCATTGAGCCAGGTGCCGTTGCGGCTGGCGAGGTCCTCGATCGAGAAGCCCCCCTCGGCATCGGCGAGCTTGGCGTGGGCGCGGCTGATCTGCGAATCCGGAACGACGATCTGCGAGAATTCGGAGTCACGACCGATGACCGCCGGCATCTTGATCGCCTTGAGATCGACCTCGGTCGGCTTGCCGTCGGATGTTCTGATGGTCAGGTAGAAGGGCACGGTCGGACCTGGCTCCACCGTAGTGCCGAGCCAGGGCATTGCCAGGGCTCCGGAAGCCCTTTTCCGGTTCACATCGGTCGGCAGGTCACGCGCATCGATAGCTGTCCCCTGGCTGGCAACGCGAAGCGCAGCAGCAGCACGGCGTTCTCGATTCCCAGCCCGGTCCGGCCCGGAAGGCGGACATTGACCGGCTCGATCGGCCACCGGTACGCGCAAGGGCTGGCGCATCGCACCTCGATGCGGTAACCACCGTCGCGACCGGCTCCCTCGATGTCGCAGCCACCCGCGAACATCCCGGTGACGGGTGCCGCGTCAAAGCGGCTGATGACGTGGCCGTCCGCGAGCAGGCGCGTCCGGGTGCCCAGCAGGCAGAGGTCGAGCTGGAACCAGGCGGACGCCTCGGTGGCATCGAGCACATCGACGGTGATCGACGCCTCTTCGTCCGAGAGCGCGCGCTGTGCGACGGCGATGCGCCAGCCGCTGTTGGACAGTTCCAACCGCTGGCGGTCCTCCTGGCTGTCGGTGATCGTGACCGCATCGCACAGGTGCGATCCGCCGACCACCAGGGTCGAGAATTCCTCCTGGGCGAGCGCGTTGCCCCCACCGAAGACGATCCCGGCATTGCGATGATGCAACGACGCATGTTGCTGCAGCTCACGATGCCACATGCCCTGGGGATCGAGCGGGCCAGTGCGGAAGGCATGGCCGGCGATCAGCCAGGGCTCACGCACGCTCACCGCCGAATTCCGTCCGGCGTGATGGAAACGCGGGTCGGCGGTGGACGCTCCGGCCGGCGCGCGAGCCGATCGTGCACGGCGAGCAGCTGCTTGATCCGGTAGGTCGACCCGAACACGCCAGGCCAGGTGCCCACCAGCGACGCGTCGATCGGGGGCGGTTTCCAGTCCGGTGCCGCGAGTTCGCCCAACGCTGCGCGCGCGGTGGCACCGAACGCCTCATCCAGGTGCGCCTTGATACGTGCGGCCTCGATCGCGCTCATACCCGACCATCGCCCGGGAGTCGACGGAGGCAATCGGGGCAGTTCTTGCAACTTTCCCCATCGGTCCGGCGCATATCGTCTGCACTCCACGCCGAGGATGCGCTATGAGATACGATGCCTGGTTCCGAGATGCCGACACCGGGAACGGGCGCTGGGAGCTCGACGAGATCATCTACCGCTCGCCCACCGGCGCGTTGCTGGAAGTCGCCCATGACATGGAGGCGTTGAAGCACCGCTCCGCCGCTGGCTGGATGAAACTGTGGGATTCGCGCTACAAGCGCACGCAGTGGCCCTTTTCCAGCGGGGTCTGGGGCAAGAAGGAGATGGTGCTGCCCAACATCCCTGACGAGGACATCGTCAGCCTGGACGAAGGCGGCACCAACCTGTTCTGGGCCGAGCGCTTCGGCAAGGAGATCGGCGTTCCCGAACTGTGGGTGAAGCAGTGCGGCGTCTCGCACACCGGATCCTTCAAGGATCTGGGCATGACCGTCCTGGTCAGCCAGGTCAACCACATCATGAAGCGCAAGAAGCACGATATCATCGGCGTGGCGTGCGCGTCGACCGGCGACACCTCCGCGGCGCTGTCCGCATACTGCGCCGCCGCCGGCATCACCAGCGTGGTGCTGCTGCCGCGCGGCAAGATCTCGCCGACGCAGCTGATCCAACCACTCGCCAACAACAGCCTGACGCTGGCGCTGGACACCGACTTCGACGGCTGCATGGACCTCGTGCAGCAGCTGACCGAGGACAAGAAGCTCTACCTCGCCAACTCGATGAACTCCCTGCGCGTCGAAGGCCAGAAGACCGTGGCCATCGAGATCGTCCAACAGTTCGATTGGGAGATCCCCGACTGGATCTTCATCCCGGGCGGAAACCTCGGCAACGTGTCGGCGCTCTACAAGGGTTTCGAGGAGATCCGCGAACTCGGCATCATCACGCGCATCCCCAAGATCGTCTGCTGCCAGGCCGAGGCCGCCAATCCGCTGTACCTCGCCTACAAGAGCGGCTGGAAGGAGTTCCACGCGGTGCTCGCCGGCGACACCCAGGCCAGCGCGATCCGCATCGGCAATCCCGTGAGCCGCTCCAAAGCGATCAAGGCGATCATGCGCCACGACGGCAAGGTCGAGCAGGCCAGCGAACAGGAGCTCGCTGACGCGGTCGCCCGCGCCGACCGCACCGGGCTATTCAACTGTCCGCACACCGGCGTCGCGCTGGCTTCGCTGCTGAAGTTCATCAAGCGCGGCGAGATCAAGCCCAATGAGCGCGTGGTCGTGGTCTCGACCGCCCACGGCCTCAAGTTCGGCAACATCAAGGCAGACTATCATACCGGCAAGATCCCGGGCATCACCCCGACCTACGCGAATCCCCCGGTCGAACTCGCGCCGCAGCGCCAAGCGGTTTACGACGCGGTCATGCGCCACATGGAGAAGAGCCTCGGATGATGATGCGGATGCGGATGCGGTGTCTGGCCCGCCGTCATCCCCCGACCGCAGCGCGACCCGACGTGTGCGGGCAGCACCGACGGAGGTCTCAGCACCGAGCACCCCGCTCGCGATCGTTACCCGCGGTCCTTGTCGCATGCCTGTTCCTGTCTCCCGTCAGCGCCGCCGCAGAGGCGCCTGGCACGGTAACCTTCACCGCGATCGACGCCGCTGCCGCCGATGTGCTCGGCGCGATGGTGGAGCTATCGCACATGCCCCAGCACCTGGACACCCGCTCCATCGGGCGGGTACCGCGGGTATCCCTCAGCCTGATCGCCGCGACTCCCGCTGCGATGCGGCAGGCCTTCGCATTCTCGACCGGCTGCTGGTGGGCGCGCGCTGCCGACGGTCCTGAGGTCGTCTACACCACCGATACTCACCTGCCATCCGGACCGCAGAGCGTACGCTGGGTGACCAGTGGCTTGGTCGACCAGCCCGCGCTCGAACCGCTGGTGGCGGGATTGATGCTGCCCTGGCTCGGCGGTGATGCCGGCCTGTCGTACCAGAGCGACATAGGCCGCTGGCCCGCCACGCTCGATCGCGCGGGCCACGCCCAGCTCACCGAGATCCTGACCCTGCTCGAGCGACCGCGACCGCACGCACCGTCGTGGCTGCCCGATCCCGATTGCCCGGATCTGGAGATCCGCATCGCAGCACCGTTGCGTGCGGCTGTCTGGGGTGGCATGGCGCGGGCGATCAGCCAGGCGACCGGGATCAGCGTCGCCCTCGCGCCGGATCTACCGGCGCGGGACGCAGCCGACACCATAGACGTGCCTCCTGGCTCCGTCTCCACGCTCATCGCCGGTTTGAATCGCCAGGGCGTTTCCGCACGCTGCATCCGCGGCGTCCTGTGCCTGGGCCGCGCGGCGGTGTCCGATCTCGAGCATCCCGGGTCGGCACGCCGCACCGCAGTACTGCCGATCGGGCAGCTGGTGCGCAGCGACGTGGATGGAGAGCTGATCACCGCGGTGCTCACCCGGCGGGTGTCGACGAACTCCTGGAAACGTCCGGGGTACTGCCTGTCGTACCTCCCGCAGCACCGGTCCCTGTTGATCGCCGCGGATGTACCGGCCATCCATGCCGTGATGGAGGCCATCGAACGGTTGGATCGGCTCGGCATCGACGATGGGCTCGCCTCGCTCGATGCTTCCACGTCGGCGGCCCCGTGACCGATCGCATCGCTCGCCGCTCGGCGACCGTGTCGCTGGTCTTCCATGGGATCCTGTGCGCGTTAGCGCTCGTGCCCGCGGTGCTGTTCGTCCCGGTCGATGATCCCGAATCCCCCGCAGCGCCGGCGGAACCACCACAACCGCAGCGTCTGGTGCTCGCACCGCTGCCCAAGCCGCCTCCGCCACCGCCGCTGCCGTCGCTCGGGGCTTCGGCGATGCCCGGCGCTGCGGACCAGGGAGGAGCACCGCTACCGGTGGACATCACCGTGCCCCGCAACACCGATAAGCCCGCGCGCAAACGCGATCGCGGCGGCGAGGGGCAGGACGTCGCCGAGGTCGAACTGCCGACCCTCGCCCAGGATGCTGCAACCATGGCGGGGCGGCTCAACGGCAAGCGCTGGACCAACCTGGAGCTGACGGTCGAGCAGAAACGCCTCACCGATGCCACCAACCTGCTCGAATTCTTCATCCGCCGGGAATACCGCGTGGCGTGGTTCCGCCTCAAGACCCCGTCCACGCGCCCCCGGCTGTATCTGCGCGTGGCGGTCGATGAACGCGGAGTCGTGATCGATGCCCAGCGTGGCAATTCGACAGGTTCCACAGAGCTGGACGAAGCCGTCGATCGCTGGCTGCGTCAGAGCGAGCCGCCGGTAAGCTTGCCGTCGATCTCACCCAGGGTCCCCCACTTCCTGGCGGTGACCTTGTACGATCAGTGATGGAGACAATGTCCTTCTTCGGCTGGTCTTTTCCGCTCGCGCGCATCTTCGGCATTTCGGTGCGGATCAACTGGACCCTGCTCGTCATCATGGTCTTCGATGTCGTGATCTTCGCGCGCGGAGGGCGACCGGACCTGCTGTGGTTCGCGCTGGTCGTGCCCCCGATCGCGGTGGGGCTGCACGCCTTCGCGCACGTGATGATGGCGCGCATCACCGGCGGGCGCGCCGATACCACCACCCTGTGGGCTCTGGGCGATTCGACATCTTTTGATCTGCCCTTCCGTGCCGGCAATCATTTCGCCGTCGGAATCGCCGGTCCCTTCGCGAGCATGGTGCTGTGGCTGATCTGCGAGCTCATCGCCCGCTCGACCATCCCCGCGTGGAGCGCGTGGATGTGGCTCCTCGGGCCCGCAGGCGTGCGAGTGTTCGATCCTGCGGTGCCGATGGGCGCTCTGCTCGCCGGATACGCTGCGATCTTCAACCTCCAGGTCATGGTCCTGAACCTGATTCCGAGCATCCTGCTCGATGGCGGGCGCATCTGGCGTGCGCTCCTGTGGCCAATGCTGGGCCTGCGGCGCGCGGTGAAGACCACGATCATCATGGGCTTCGTGGCGTCGTTCGCGATCACCGGCTTCGCGGTCTACCACACCAGCTTCTCGCTGCTGATCTTCGGCATCTGCCTGCTCATGGCGTCGTTCAGCGAACACCGTTCGTTCGCCACCGGATACGATGTGGTCTTCGAAGCCGAACCGGGATTCGCATCGCATCGTCCCGCGAAAACCTCCTGGCTGTCGCGCTGGCGCGAACGGCGTCGCCAGGCGCGGGATGATCACGAAGCCCAGGAGCAGGCGCGCGAGCAGGAGATCCTCGATCGTCTGCTCTCCAAGGTCGGCGAGCACGGGTTGCCGTCGCTCTCGCCACAGGAACGCGACACGCTCCAGGCGATCTCGCGTCGGCAGAAGGAACGTGTCGCAGATCGCGCCTGAGCGGCTGATTCCGCCGCCCTGTGCTGCGATCCAGCGCCCGGGGGCATCGATGTGCCGCTTGGCTGCTGTTGCGTGCTGGTAGACTCGAGCGATGTCCGCCCCGCTCACATACGTACCCCATCGTCTCGGGTATCGCCGCCGCCTCAGCCGCGCGGTCATGGTCGGTTCGGTCCAGGTCGGCGGCGCGGCCCCCATCGCACTGCAGAGCATGTGCACGACCAAGACCACCGATGTCGATGCCACCGTGCGCCAGAGCTGCCTGCTCGCGGATGCCGGGTGCCAGATCGTGCGCATCACCGCACCGGGCGTGAAGGACGCGCAGGCGCTCAAGGCGATCCGGGCCGGATTCTCTGCCGCTGGATTCGCCCGCATTCCGCTGGTCGCCGACATCCACTTCATGCCGCCCGCGGCGATGGAGGCGATCGAGCACGTCGAGAAGGTGCGCATCAATCCGGGCAACTTCGCCGACAAGAAGCGTTTTGCGGTCAAGGACTACACCGACGCGCAATACGCCGAGGAGCTCGAGCACGTCGCCGAACGATTCCTGCCCCTGGTGCGGCGGGCGAAGACCCTCGGCCGCGCCCTGCGCATCGGCACCAATCACGGCTCGCTGTCCGACCGCATCATGAATCGCTGGGGCGATTCGCCCGCGGGCATGGTCGAGTCGGCGCTCGAATTCATCCGCATCGCCGAATCCGAAGGCTACCGCGACCTGATCATCTCGATGAAATCGTCGAATCCGAAGGTCATGGTCCAGGCCTACCGTCTGCTGGTCGCCCGGCTGGATCAGCATGGTGACGCCTATCCGCTGCACCTGGGTGTCACCGAGGCGGGCGACGGCGAGGATGGACGCATCAAGAGCGCATCCGGTATCGGCGCGCTGCTCGAGGACGGCATCGGCGACACCATCCGCGTCAGCCTGACCGAGCCACCCGAGTTCGAGATTCCGGTCGCACGCGCCCTGGTGGCGCGGTACACGACCTGGAATGCCATCGCGCCTCCTCCATCCTCGCCGGTGGAAGCGATCGATCCCTTCCGCTTCACCAAGCGCATCGCCGAGATCGTGCGCATCGGCGCGGACCTGCCGATCGGCGGCGGGCTCACCCCCCGCGTGCTGGTCCCCTCCGGGGCGCCAGGGCCGCGCGGCGCAGAACCCTTCGCCGATGCGATGGTCGACGATCAGCAGCTCTGGTTCCTGCAGGCGCACAGCATTCCAGGCGCCGAACGGTGCCAGAACAAGACGACCGCCGCCGCCCGTGCAGCTGCCCCGCGGTCATCCGCGCTGCCGCTGGTGCACCTGCGGACCGGCGCCTGCGCCGCGGAAGCCGCGATCGCCTCGGGCTCGCTCGTGCTGCTGCGCCTGGGCGATGACGATCCCGCATCCGCTTTGCGCACCACCATTCCCGCCATCCCCGATGGCTGCGTGGTCGGCATCGCCGAACCCGGCATCATCGGCGAGACCCGCGCGTATCGCCTCCTGGCCGCGGTGATCGAAGAATCCTTTCGTTCACACGAGGCCGGTTCGCCCGGAAGCGGACGCCGCCTGCCGATCTGCATCGCGCTGCCATTCCAACGCGACGAACTGGGGATCGCGGCCATCGCCGGCGGACTGCTGGTGGATGGCATCGGTGATTGCGTGTATCTGCCCGCCTGCGCGGATCCGCGCCGCCTGTCCTTCACCCTCCTGCAGGCGGTCAAGGCGCGCATCACGCGCGCGGACTTCGTCGCCTGCCCGAGCTGTGGACGCACCCAGTTCGACCTGATGGAGGTCACCGCGCACATCAAGGAGGTCACCGCGCATCTCGACGGCGTGACCATCGCGATCATGGGCTGCATCGTCAACGGGCCCGGAGAGATGGCCGATGCCGATTTCGGCTACGTCGGCTCGGGACCCGGCAAGATCGATCTCTACCGCGGCAAGGACGTGGTGCGGAAGAACCTGCCGTTCTCGCAGGCGCGTGACGAGCTCGTCGCTTTGATCAAGGAATCCGGAAAGTGGAAGGAACCGGCTCCGGCTCCGGCACTGACGCACTGATGCATTGCCACCTCCGCGCGCCCGCCCATCTCATCGGGTGATCGCGATCGCCATCATGCCGACCCAGCCCACCGCCGCGCACAGCATCCAGCGATCGCGGCCGAGCAGCCGTTCGGGTTCTCCGCCATCTCCACGGCGCGTGACCAGCCAGACGTAACGCCAGATGCCCAGAGCGACCGGAGCGACGGTGATCGCCAGCAGCGGATGCGTCGCTGCGGTCGGCGATCGAGTCGCAGCCAGGGCGTAGCACGCGATCGTCGCCAGCGCGATCGCCACCAGCACGCGCCGCCATGCCACCGCCTGATAGCTGCGCAGCACCACGCGATGCACCTGGTTGGTCGTGGACAGCAGCTCCGCCTCGCTCAGCCGCTTGCCCAGAGCCAGCAGCAGCGCGAGGAAGCCGACGCTGGCGAGGAAGAGGGTCGAGATGTCCGCTTCGATCGCGATCACCCCCGCGACGGCCCGCATCACGAACACCAGGGCGATGACCAGGATGTCGAGCGCGACCACGTGCTTGAAGACCAGCGAATAGCCGAGCGCGATCGCGAGATAGGCCCCCAGGAGCACGGCGAGCGCCGGTGAGATGATGTGGGCGAGCACGATGCCCGATCCTCCGAGCAGCGCCGCCGCCACTCCCGCGCTCGAGCGGCTGATCGCCCCGGAAGCGATGGCCCTCTGCCGCTTGCGCGGGTGCAGCTGGTCGCGTCTGACGTCCAGGATGTCGTTCACCAGGTAACCGCTGGCAGCGGCCATATGGAACAGCACCGCGGCCGCACAAGCGATCAGCACCGGGCCCGGATGCAGGAATTGCCCGGTCGGCAGCAATCCGACCAGCACGACCGCCCCCTTGGGCCATTGTCGCAGCCGCAGTGCCGAGCCCCAATGCGCGACGCTGGTCCACCTCGAAGGAGCGGCAGGTTCTCCGACAGGTGCCGACATCCCCGGATGGTGATGCGCAGCGGTCGAAGACAAGTCGGCTTCGAAGCGCTCCTCCCGGCGACGTTGCCGACCCCACAACCGTCAAATCGGGCTTCGCGGCCCCGGATACGAGATGCGTGTGGTCACCCTTGCTCGTTCGGTGGCATCACGTACCACCCGATGTGCCGATGATCAGATCGCAGCTGTGCCATGAGCGCGACTTCCAACAACCGTGGTATCGCGGCTGGGTCGAGGCGATGCGACAACAGGTCAGGCTTCACCGTAAGCAATGGGAGCATGTCGTCATCGCCCAGGCTCTGTCGGAGCGTGGAATGCTCGCGCCCATGATGCGTGGACTCGGCTTCGGGGTCGGGCTGGAGCCCCTCCCGGCGCTCTTCGCCAGCAAAGGATGCACGATCGTCGCGACCGACCAGTCGTCCGAACGCGCGCAGGCGGGTTCATGGGCGAGCACGGATGAGCACTGCTCCAGTTCCGCCCGACTGAACACCGCTGGGATCTGCCCTGATGATCTGTTCTCCAGCCGGGTTTCGTTCCGCGCCGAGGATATGAACGCGATCTCCGACGACCTCACGGATTTCGATTTCACCTGGTCCTCATGCGCATTCGAGCACCTGGGATCGCTCGAGGCCGGGCTGCGGTTCCTGCTCCGCCAGAGCGAATGCCTCAAGCCCGGCGGTTGGGCGGTGCACACCACCGAATTCAACGTTTTCTCAGATGCGAAGACCTGGACGTCGGGATCCACGGTGCTCTATCGCCGTAGGGATCTCGACGCCCTTCGCCGGGCAGTGGGCTCGTCCGGCCTCGAGATCGAAGCCTTCGACTTTTCGCTCGGCGATCTGCCAAACGACTGGTTCATCGACCATTGGCCCTACCATGACGAACCGCACCTGAAGCTGCTCGTCGCCGATGAACTCGTCACCACGTCGATCGTGCTCGTGTTGCGCAAGGTGGGCGGAACCTCGGCACCACGCGAGCCGATCCTGGATGTCCGGGATGGTATCACCGCTCCGGTCGTGGACGGCATCCCCACCAAGGCCACACCCAGTGACGAGACGGCTGTCTCAACCGAGCGCCTCATCGCCGATCGGGACGCGTGGCGTCGGCGCTATGAACAGATCTTCGGCACCGATGATGCACAACGGTCGCTCGAGATCCTCCGTCTCGAGCAGACGTGCCGCCATTGGCGCAACCAGTATGAGCGAATAGCGCGGGTCTTCCCGATCAAACAGGCGCTGTGGCTGCGACGCCGCATCCTGGGACTGCCCGACCCGTCGACGACCTCGGAATGACCCATACGCTGTTTGGATGAACCCTCGCAACGGCAGAGCATCGGAGCCGATGGATGGGGTCCGGGCGTGAGCATTGCCCTCGATGTCAGTCCTGCTTGTGGCCAATGGACCGGAGTCGGTCGGTATGTCATCGATCTGGCTCGTGGCCTCGCGGACGCGGACAAACCTGTCGCCGGTGTCTATCAGGGTCACCATGGTCCACCCGATGGCGTCCTAGCGCACAGCTGCACGGCGCTACGTCGCTATGACCTGCTCGGCGGCCGTCCCGGTCTGTGGCTGCGGCTACCCCGTCACCTGCGAGCGCTCGGGGCGGATGTCTACCATGCGCCAACCACTATCGGAGTTCCCGGACGCTCGTGGTCCGGGCGCATCGTCGCCACCGTCCAGGATTGCTATCCACTGATTCCTGGATCGCAGGTGACCCCCCGCAGCCGACGGCTGTTCACCCGACTTCTGGGAGCCATCTGCAGCCGCGCTGCGGCGATCATTTGTCCGAGCCGCATGAGCGCCGACGCGGTGCGGTGCTTCGGATGGTCCGGACCGATCGAGATCATCCACTACGGAATCGCCTCGGTGAAGGTTGGCCCGCGGCCAGCCACCGCGGTCGACCGTCCATACCTGCTGACCATCGGAGCGATCGAGCCCCGCAAGGGCCTGGACGTGATCGCCCGCGCCATCGCCAGAATGGGCGCTTCCGCGCCACCATGGGTTCACATCGGGCCGGACCGCCACGACCCGGGCGGCGCCATCCGAGCGGCGATGCGGGCGAGCGGATGCCGGATGCTCGGCTACGTGCCCGATGGTGAACGCATGGCCTGGCTGGCCCATGCCGCGCTACTCGCGCAGCCAAGCTCGCTCGAAGGCTTCGGCTATCCGCCGCTCGAAGCGATGCATGCCGGGGTGCCGGTGGTGGCACGGTCGATCGACGTGATGCGCGAGGTCCTGGCCGACGCGGCGCAGTGGGTGGAAACTGCTGAGCCCGAGGCATGGGCATCGGCGATCGCAGAAGTGATGAGGGACGAGCGGGCACGCCGCGATCTGGCTGCGCGCGGTCGAGAACGCGCCGCACGCTTCACGCTGGCGCGCATGGCCTCCGAACACCTCGCCGTCTACCACGGTCGGAGCACGTGATGCGCGTCGCGCTCGTCACTCCCGAATTTCCCGGCTGCGGACCGAGTTACGGAGTCGGCCAGTACGGGTCGGCTCTCGCGCGCGGCTTGGCCGAGCGCGGCGCCGAGGTGCTGGTGCTGACCGCCGACGGCGGCGGTGGCCATGCCATCGCGCCAGGCGAGCCGCCTCGGCGCGATGCGACCTGGAGCTGTCCCGCAGTGCTCACACCCTTGCGCGCTGCGCCCTGGTTGACCTCGTCTCTCGAACGCTGGCAGCCAGAAGTCGTCGAATTCGCCAACTGGGGCGGCCTCGGCGCATGGGTGAGAGGGCCATGGACGACGGTGGTGCGGTTGTCGACCTCTGTACACGCGATCCGTCCCGGGTCGCCATTGCGCCGCGCGGCGCAGCAGCTGCACTTTGCGTCGGAAGCGCGCACCGTCGCGAAGGCGCGCCGGCTGATCGCGCACAGCGGCGCGATGGCCGTGCTCGGGCAGCGGCTCTATCGGCGCCGAACGGACTATGTCATCCCACTTCCCTGGTCCGGGCAGCGTCTCGTCGCCGATGTGCTGAGCGACGATGTCCTGTTCGTCGGCAGGCTGGAGCATCGGAAGGGGATCGATGTACTGCTGGCGGCGTGGCGCCTGGTGCGACGGCAAGATCGGCGAGCGCAGCTTCATCTCGTGGGAGCCGACCACGACGGGTTCGGCGCGCGCGCGCTGAGTATCTGGGGAAGCGATGGTGTCGTCGTCCATGGCCGCCTCGAGGAACCCGACCTGATGGCGCTGCGCGCGCGCTGCCGCATCCAGGTGGTGCCATCGCGCTACGAGAGCTTCGGCCTGACGGCACTCGAAGCGTGGGGAGCGGGGTTGGCGGTGGTCGCCAGCGATACCGGCGGATTGTCCGAAGTGGTCGACGACGCGGGCCTGCTGGTTCCTCCCGGCGATGCGCGGGCCTTGAGCACGGCGATCCTGCGGCTGCTCGCGGATCGGCGGCTGTGCGCCAAGCTCGCGGAGCAGGGAGTCGAGCGGTTGCCGCTGCACACCGTACAACGCTGCGCCGAGCTGACCCTCGCCGCTTACGCCTCGGCCCGCACGAGGGGCATATGAAGCTGGATTTCCTCATTCCAACCAAGGATCGGCACGTTTGCCTCGCCCGCACGCTGACTAGCGTCCGCCGCGCCGCAGCCGCTTGCAAGGCGGGGATCCTGGTCTGCGACCAATCAGCTGCGGCATATCCGAGCGACGTCGCGGTGACTGTGCTGCACCGCCCGGACATTCGCGGCCTTCCCGCGGCGCGCAACGCGCTTCTCTCACAAACGCGCGCGGATATCGTCTGTTTCCTCGACGACGACGTGGATGTCGGTGGAGATCTGGGCGCCGAACTTCTGCGATTGGCCCAGTCGGAAACGGGAATGATGGGTTGGGGTCCTGTGGTCGAAACTCGGGCGAGCCAAATCCGCCGACTCCATCGTCTATCCCAACACGGTGTATTCCGTGATCCTCGTCGCCTTCAAGCTCGTCGAAATGATAGGATGACCCCATTCTTGTACGGATGCTGCTTCGCCATCCGTCGACGGCAGGCGCATGCGACCGGATTCGACGAAAGGCGAGTCGGTTACGCACTGGGAGAAGATCTGGATTTTTTCAGACGCTTGAACCTGCCTCTGCGATTTGACTCGAAGCTGCGGGTCATTCATCGTCGCGATGGTGGCGGCCGCAGTGATGCCCGCGCGCGCGGTCGGAAGAAAGGGGAATTCCTCGTGTGGTTGGCCCATCGTCATGGTCGACAAAATCCCGTGACTCCAATCCACCTCGTCCTCGCGGTCGTCGCGGCCATGAGCGGAAGAGGCGATGAACCGGCCGCACCGATTTCCGTGATGACAGCAGCTGCCCGGGCATGGTTACGAACATGACCATAGGTGACGCGCGTCTCCATCCGCCATCACCGCACGAGCCATACGCCCGTCAGCGATTGAAGATCCTCTATGACGCATCCACCTTCGGATCCGGCATCGGATCCACCCTGCGAGGAGGGATCTTCCGCGTGGTCGACCGCATCGTTGCCGAAGCGATCGATGACCCTGACGTCGATGCGCTCATCACCGCCCTATCCTCCGAATGGGCATCCATCAGCACGACCCTCTATTGCAATCAGGTAGGCGAGCCTCTCAAGAGCCGCTTCCGGCGCGGATGGAGGTCTCTCGCACTTCCCATGTCCGTTCACATCCGGGTGCGCGAGCACCTCTACGCGTGGGAGCAGGCGGGCAGGCCGCGCAGCCTCTCGGCATTTTTCGTGCGTGCAGCCTGGTTCGCAGCCAAACACACGATCATCCGTTCACCCATTGCCGGCTCATTCGATATCTTCCACTCGCTGTTCCATGCGCTGCCGCCTCATCCTCACCTGGACTGCAGGGCGAGAGTGATCACCATCTACGATCTCATTCCGATGCTGAATCCTGAATATTTCACGCCGGATATGGTCGCCTATTTCAAGCAGATCCTGAAATCGATCGATCCGCTCAGTGACTGGGTCGTTTGCGATTCGGCTTCGACCAAGAGGGATCTGCTTCGCTATGTGGACATCCGGCCAGAACGCGTCGAAGTCATCCACCTGGCCGCTGACCCGACATTTAGGCGTGTGGATGATGAACAGCGCATCTCCGATGTGCGCGCCCGATACGGCATTCCCGATGGCCGCTACCTGCTGAGCGTCTCGACGCTCGAGCCGCGCAAAAATCTACCGTTCCTGTTGCGATGCTTCGCACGGCTCCTGGAGTCCGACGCCTTGGCGGGCGTGAATCTTGTACTCGCCGGGCCGAAGGGCTGGATGTCCGACCCTATCTATGCCTCCCTGTCGGACCAACGGCTGAAGGGTCGGGTGCATGCGACTGGATTCGTCGCCGATGAGCATCTCCCAGCTCTGTACACGGGGGCGCTGGCCTTTGTCTATCCTTCGCTCTATGAAGGTTTCGGCCTCCCTCCGCTTGAAGCCATGAGCTGCGGAACCCCGGTGATAACATCGAACACGAGTTCGCTGCCGGAGGTCGTCGGCGATGCCGGACTGATGGTCGATCCGACCGATGAGTCAGCCCTATGCGCAGCAATGCGATCCGTGGTCGATGATTGCCACCTGCGCTCGGCATTGTCTGAAAGAGCGCTGGCTCGGGCAAAACGATTCACTTGGCGCTCATGCATGCAAGATCATGTCACATTCTACCGTCGGATTCTCGACTCCACACAAAAGAATGCATGATCCAGCAACCGATGACTCCAGCTGAATCCGCACTCTGCCCCGCCATCAGCAGCACAGGCCGATGGACGTGAACCAGGACCGGAGGCCAAGCCCACGCATCACCATCCTGCGGAGCCAGCAGTCGACCGGGGAGTATCTGCGGGAATGCTGGCAGCGCCGCGAGATCCTGCTGTTTCTCTCACGGCGCGACTTCGTCGTTCGATATCGGCAAACCCTTCTCGGTATCGGGTGGGTGGTGGTCAAGCCGCTCGCTGCGATGGCGATCTTCACCATCATCTTCAGTAAGATCGCCGGATTACCGAGCCATGGGACTCCATACCCGCTGCTGGTCTTGATCGGGATGATCGCGTGGCAACTCTTCGCCACGGTCGTCAACGAATGTTCCATCAGCATCGTCAACAATCCGAGCCTGGTGACGAAAGTCTATTTTCCGCGTATCCTGATGCCTGTAAGCACGCTTCCGCCCAATCTCGTGGACTTGATCGTCAATACGGCGCTTCTCGCCTTGGTCATGTGCTGGTATGGCATCGTTCCCCCGCAACAGGTTCTCCTGGCGCCCGTGGCGGTCATGCTCGTAGCCCTGTGTTCGCTCGGCGTAGGATTATGGGCCTCTGCGCTAATGGTGCGGTATCGGGATTTCAAGAACATCATTCCAGTGGTCCTGCAATTCGGAATGCTGGTGACCCCTGTGGCATACGCCACCACCGCGGCCCCACCAATATATCAACACTGGCTATGGGTGAACCCGTTGTGCGGCTCGATCGACGTCTTGCGTTGGTGTTTGATCCCGGAATCCCAGCCTCCCAGCGCTGAGGCCGTCTTCATCTCGATCTCTGTTTCTCTTGTGCTCCTTGGGAGCGGCTTTTGGTATTTCAAGAATGCTGAAGCAGGTTTCGCCGATGTCATCTGACGAAGATGCAATCCCTTCGCAGATCGCAGTGCGCGTGCGCGGCGTGAGCAAGTTATACCATCGTGAAGCGGATAAACCGGAGCGGTCCACCCTCCGTGACGACTTGGCCGACATGTTGCGATTCGGATGGCTGCGCCGCGGCGATCGCCGCAAGCCATTCCTCGCGCTCGACCAGTTGTCATTCGATGTCGCTCGGGGGGAGCGTATCGGAATCATCGGGCGCAATGGGGCGGGAAAATCCACATTGCTCAAGGTCCTCTGCCGCATCAGCCAGCCATCCTCGGGATGGGTGGCGATGCGCGGTCGGGTTGCATGCCTGCTGGAAGTCGGAACCGGTTTTCATCCAGAATTGAGTGGCCTCGAAAATATCCATCTCAATGGCGCGATCTTGGGACTGTCTCGCGATGAAATCATCCAGCGACTTCCTCAGATCATCTCATTCGCAGACATTGGGCCATTCCTGAGCTCACCTGTGAAGCACTACTCTTCCGGGATGTATGTCCGACTCGCCTTCGCGATAGCAGCACACCTCGATCCCGACATCCTCATCATCGACGAGGTCCTGGCCGTAGGGGATGTGCAGTTCCGAGAAAAATGCATTGGAACCATGCGGGCGACAACCCATCAATCCAGATCTGTCATTTTCGTGAGCCATGATGTGGCCGCAGTGCGAGAAGTCTGTTCCCGGGTTATTCTCATCGAGGATGGCAAGGTCGCATTCGACGGTGCGGTGGAAGATGGAATTGCGCGTTATGTCGCCAGTGAGTGAAGGCTCCTCGCTTTCCTTATGACCAATGTGATCGCGCTTTCCATTTGCATCCCCACCTATCGCATGGGGGCCTTCCTGCCAAAGCTGCTCGATTCGATCCTGACGCAGCTCGAGGACGACGTGGAGATATGCATCAGCAATAATGGATCGGATGATGACACCGACTTGGTGATAGGCCGATATGCCACCAGATTCAGAAATTGGAGGTATTTCCGCTGGCCGCAAAACATGGGCATCGATCTCAATATCGAGAAGAGCGTAGAACTGGCAACCGGACCCTGGTGCTGGTTGATGGGCAGCGACGATGTAATCGCCCCGAATTCCCTACGCCTGGTCAAGGAGCGGCTGCAGTCGGCAACGCCGGATTGCGACATAATCCTCGCCAATCGACGAAAGATCTCGGTAGATGCCCATCCCATTGAATCCGAGGACGAGCAGTGGTTTCCGTCATACGCGGATGGAGACATCGTATCGCTGCGCGGTTCCTTGTCGGGAGATTACTACTCGCGCAGCCCGAGCCTTGGATGCGTATTCAGCTACCTGAGCACCATCGTGCTGCGGAAGAGTGCATGGATGGCTGCGGAGGGTTTCCGGCGCTTCCAGGGAAACCAATACATGCACACGGCTAGATTGGTTGCAATCGTAGAAGGAGGCTCACGCCTCATGATCTGCAAGCACACGATCGTTCACTGCCGTTACTGCGCGATTCCCCTCGATCGCACGCTCGATCGACTGCTTGTGGATTTCCGAGGCTTTCACGAGATCGGCGAGGCGTTGGTCCCTGACCCGACGAATCGGAAGCTCCTATGGTCGATCCTCGTACGTGAGCATCCCTTCCGATCCTTCATACGCCTGCGCGAACTCGCAACGGATGATCAATGGAAGGAGATCCGCCGCCTACTGCGTTCGCTCTGCTTCTCGCGGTGGCGAATCCTGGGGATCGTGGTCGGGGCGCGATGGGTCCGTGTGCGGTCACGCTATTACCTGATCAAGCACCACATCAAAATGAAGCTCAGGGGTCTGGTGGTCTGACGACCCGCCAATCGCCATCAACGGTCAGCCAGCTCGACCGGCCGGCTCTTCCTCCACAGCGACTCGAACGAGCCGACCATGCGCTTCGCGAGGTCCGGGTCTTCAAGCAGGACGCTCTGCTCGCGGTTCTTGCGCAGGGCGGAATACGACCAGTTGGTCGAGCCGATGAGGCACCAGCGCCCATCGACGACCATGGATTTTGTGTGGGTCGTGCGGTCGTCCTCGTCCCAGCGCACATTCACGCCTTTCGAAGCCAGGTATTCGCCCGCCAGGGCGCTCGGCCACTTGGCGCCGTCCTCCGGCGTACCGGCGTCCAGGACGACCTTCACGGCGATGCCGGCCTTCGACCTCGCCACCAGCCGGTCGAGCATCTTGCGCACCGGGTGACGGTCATCGGCGTTGTCGGGCAGGTTCGCCTGGTACATGGTCAGTTCGATCGATCGTTGCGCACCGTCGATGAGGGCTGCGACGCGGGCCTCGTAGCGCTCCGTCAACAATTCCACCCGGGGTGGTGCCTCGGCAGCAGGGACCGCCCCGGGGACGAGCCAGGCCAGGAATGCGCCGATCAGGAGGGTCTTTGGCATCGCGAGACCCTGCCGGAGCGATGGTCGGCGGCAAGGCGCTGGCGCCCGGATGCCCCTTGGAGGCCCTGCAGCCTCCTTAAACCCTTGAACAATAAATGGCTGAGACGGCCCTCAAGCGAAAACCGGCTTGAAAACAGGTGGTGGCACTTCTATGCTCGCAGCCCACCAAAATCACCTCGGTGCGGCGGCCTCGCCGGGTCGGGAGCGCGGGAATTTCAGCGGCCAGCCGCTCATTCCCACGGCCCCCGGACGCGACGACCGCCGGCACGTGGAGCAGGAATGAGCCTCACTCTCGATTTCACCAACTGCCTTGCCGAGGCGATCGGCGCGACCCATGGGCTGACCAAGTCCGAGGTCGATACCTTGGTGGCGAAATTCCCCAAGCACCACGAGAACATCGAGGAGCTGCGGTCCACCGGCGAGAGCTCGTTCTTCGACCTCCCCTACCAGAGCCCGGCGGAGCTCAAGGCGCTGATCAAGAAGCACCAGGGTGCCTGGGAGAACCTGGTCGTCATCGGCACCGGCGGCAGCATCAGCGCGCCGCGCAGCCTGTTCATCACCCTGGGACACGGCGAATTCAACCAGCTCGACCCCAAGGTCCGCAAGGGCGCCCCGCGGGTGTTCTTCCTAGCCAATCCGGATCCCAAAGGGCTGAACGACCTCTTCGACGTGATCGACATCAAGAAGACCCTGTTCCAGGTCGTCAGCAAATCGGGCACCACCGTCGAGACGCTCGCCGCATTCATGTGGCTGCAGGACGCGCTCAAGAAGAAGTCCGGCAAGGGAGCGCTCTCGGCCCAGGTGGTCATCACCACCGACCGTGAAAAGAGCCCCTTCGCCGAGATCGCCAAGCTCGAGAAGATCGACACCCTCAACATCCCCAACAACCTCGGCGGCCGCTTCGGGGTACTGGGGAACGCCGGCCTCTTCCTGGTCGGCATGTGCGGGTTCAACGTCGACCAGCTGCTCAAGGGCGGCGCCGACATGGACAAGCGCTGCCGCCACGGCGATCCGCACAAGAACCCGGCGTACATGCATTCGCTGGTCCACTACCTGCTGACCCGCAAACGCCGCAAGACCATCCACGTGATGTTCCCGTTCAACAACCGGCTCTACGGCCTCGCCGAGTGGTATTCGCACCTCTGCGCGGTCAGCCTCGGCAAGATGCTCAATCGCAAGGGCAAGGCCGTGCACGTCGGGCCCTCGCCCGCGGCGGCGCTCGGATCGTTCGATCAGCACGGCCAGCAGCAGCTGTACGCCGAAGGCCCGTTCGACAAGGTCGTGACCTTCCTGACGGTCAAGGATTCCGGCGCCAAGGCGACGGTACCCGCCGTCTATCCCAAGATCGAGGCCGCCGCCTACCTGGCTGGCGCGGAATTCTCGACCATCCTCGACCACGGATACCTGGGCGCCGAGCAGCACATCACCGCGAGCGGACGGCCGAACATGGCCATCCACCTCGACACCGTCGATGAATCCCATGTCGGCGGCCTGTACTTCATGCTCCAGCTCTCGACGACCATGAGCGCCGAACTCTACGGCATCGACCCGTTCGACCAGCCCGGCGTCGAGCATGGCAAGCAGGCGACGTTCGCCCAGTTCGGACGAGCGGGGTTCGAGGATTTGGCCAAGAAGCTCAAGGACTATCGCACCAAACCGCGCAAGACCTGCTGACATCGAGCCGATAGCCTTCGCGGCCACCGGGTGAAAGCCGCGGCCAGGCCGCGAGGACACGGCCTGACAGACCCTTGCGCTGCCACCGTCCGTTCGGGATAGTGGCCGCGAGCCGAGGCGGAGGATCCGTGATCGACACCTTACACGAGTATCGCTGGGTCATCCTGGTCGTCGACATCCTCGCGTGGGTGTGGCTGTTCTGGGCCCTCAACCGCAGCCCGACGTTGCCGGCGACCGCGCTCGCATCCGGACCGTCGAGCAAGCCGCTGGGACGCAAACCAGGCGACATCGTCCCCCAGCACCGCACCACCACCGGCCCCCTCGCCCCGTCGATCGAGGCCGGCAAGGCCGAGCACCACCTGCGCAGCGCCGCGGCCACCGCCAAGCTGCAGCCGATCACCGACGGGGGAGCCAAGGCCAAACCGACCGAGTCGCTCAAGGCCGTCCCGCCACCGCCGCCGACGCCCGAGCAGCTGAAGCTCGCCGAACAGAAGCTGCCGAGCTCGCCGCGTCCGACCACGACCAGCGGCGACGACAACGATGCGATGGAAGGGCTCTTCGCCAGCCTCAAGCCGACGCCCGAAGCCAGCACGAACCCCGGCACCGGCGTGATCAAGAAGGCGAATCGCCTCGAAGAGCTCGGCTTCCACCACGAGATCCAGAGCGATCGCCTTCCGGCGAGTCCGGCAGAACCACCCAAGCCCCGATCGCAGACCGCCGAACTCGACGACATCCTCAAACGCATAGATCAGGTGCTCGCGGACAATCCCGCGCCGGCAGCACCGGCAGCACCGGCAGCGCGCACACCCGATCCGGTGACTCCCAAATCGCCCGCAGCGATCGCTCCGGCATCGCCCTCGGCTCCCGCCCAGATCCCACCGGCTGCGCCGGTCGCGAAGAAGACCCCGTCGTGGGCCCGCGCGGACATCCAAGACGAGGATCTCGAGCCCAATGCGCAGCGGAATGCGCCGACCGAGGATCTCAGCGTCACCCCGGATCCGCCTAAGCCGCCGCCGAAGCGGGACGACAACACCGGCGACGGTGAGGCCAAGAAGCCGGACGACACCCAGCAGAAGCTGTTCTGAGGTCCAGGCTGCCGCGAGCAGCCATCAGCTCGGATTCAACGACTCGTCAGGCCCCTCATCCGTCTCGGATGACCGAGCTCAGAAGCTCAGACCATACGCGACGTTGACCGCGAATTGCTCGCGTGACCAGCCGAGATCGCAACGGAACACCGCGGTGCGTTCGAGTTCGGCGCGCAAGCCGACACCGAAGCTCTCGTGCACGCGACTGTCGCGCAGACGAGCAACCGCGGATGCGACCGATCCCAGCTCGTAGAACGGCGCCAGGCCGAGGCGTTCGATGCGGATGGTATCCGAGATCGCGAAGCCGCGCGGCATCACCCACATGCGGTATTCGATACCGGCATGCCAGGCCGCGCGGTCGGTGAAGCGATCGCCGATGTAGCCGCGCAGCGTATCGGACCCGCCCAGGCTCGGCAGGTGGTAGAACGGGACGTCGCCCATCGTCCACTGCACGAATGCTCCGATCGCGATGACGTCCGTGGGAGGATTCTCCTCGTCGCTGCTGCCGCCGTCGTGGAAGAGGCCGGGAACGGTGATCACCCCGACCGTCCTCACCTCGCCGATCGCGCCCGACTGCTCGCCGGTCTGCAGCGGAGCGGCGTCGACGAGCGCGGACAGCATCCAGCCGCGGTAAGGATTGTGCTGGCTGTCGCGCGTGTCGTAGCGCAGGCCTGCAGTCAGCCACAGGCTGTCGATGCTGTCTCCGTCAGCTACCAGCTGCGGATAGACGGTCTCGGTGCTGGGCCGGCCGCTGATGCGCCCGCGGGCGAGGTTGTGGTGCTCGCCCCGCACGCCGAACGATCCCACCACGTCGTCGCCCGGATGCGGCAACGAGACCTGGTACATGGTCTGCAGGTAGGCGCTCTCGTCGGTGTAGCTGGTCTCGTCGCGTTCATGCGTGTCCGGCCCGATGCCGAAGAAGCGACGCGTGAGCGTGCGGTTGTAGCCGAGCACCCCGCGCAGCCACGTGCGCTCCTCCTGGATGACGCCGCCGCCGGCGAGATCGCGGTGCGCCAACCAGCGCTGCCAGACCAGCGAGTAGCGCTCCTGGCCCTCGGTCGAGTGCGCCGCGAAGATGCCGGCGAATTCGCGCCGGCGCTGTTCGCGGAAGTCGATGTCGGTGATCGACACTCCGCCCCCGGCGCCGATCGCCTCCTCGAAATAGAAGATGGGCGTGATGAAGGACGACACCATGAAGCGCTGGAGGATGTTGCCGGGCTTGATGCGTCCTTCCGGGATGTAGCGCCAGCGCTCGGGATGCGCGACATCCGCGGGCAGCCGCACCTTGGGGATACGTCCGTCGCGGTCCATGCCGCGGAACGGATCGAATTGCGGGATCTGGGCGGCTTCCGGCCCGGCTTCGCTGACCGGTGGATCCTCGGCGCCGACGGCGCAGCCGACCCACGCTCCGAAGCACCAGCTCGCCAACGCGCACGACGTACGCCGCACGCGGGTCGCCCGGGCCGGATCGCGGTGGCTCAACCCTTCTTGACCTTGCCCGGCTTCTTGTCGGGAGCGGGACGGGCGAAGTACGCCTGCGTATTCTCGTCCTCGTCCTCTTTCACGACCGGATAGGTCGGACCGACGTAGAGGTCCTCCTCGTTGGTCGGCGTACCGAGCGCACTGCTGTCGCTGTCCAGCAGCGGATCGCGGTAGAGGGCTTCGTCGCCGTCGCGCGCGCGCTTCTCGAGCGCTGTGGTCGACGCCGCCGTCGAGGGCGCATTGCTCTGCGGCGTCAGCACGGTCTGGTGGGAATCTGCGCGGCGCGTGGTCAGTCGATGCACGCTGAGGTTCACCTGCACGGCGGTCTGCTCGGGCATCAGCTCCGCGAAGCGCCGACGCAGCAGGCGTTGGCAGAAGCGGTTGCGGTCGGTGACGTTGGGGACCTCCCACAGGGTCATCACCGATTCGATGATGATCGTGCGCTTGACCCGGTCCTCGTACACGCGGACGTGCGCCTTCTTGACCTCGGGCTCGCCCTCGATGGCGCGGGTCAGCGCTTCCTCGACTGCGATCAGGTTGACCGAGATGCGCCCGTTCTCGGTCTGGTAGCTGATCTCGCGCGCGCGCCGCATGACCTGCATCCAGCGCAGGAATATCGCCATCGGGCTGAGCATCAGGATCACGGCGATCCCGGAGGCCACCAGGCGGCCCTCTTCGGTCTTCAGGAACGTCACGATCACGTCGGCCACGCCAGGGCGGAAATTGTTCGCCACCAGCAGCGTGCCGATCGCCATGGCGGCGATGTACATCATCATGCGCAAGGCGGCTCGCATGCTGGGATTGTGCCTCGGAGCCGGGCGCGCGCAATCGCTCGGCCCGGGCATGGACCATGGCTGTGCTTGCATGCATCCGGGTTGGTCCAGAGTCCGCACCATGTCATCGGATCAGCGCCACGACGAGCGCTACCGCGCGCGCGGAGTCTCGGCCAGCAAGGCCGAGGTCCACGCCGCGATCGCGACCCAGGATCCCGGGCTCTTTCCGGGCGCGTTCTGCAAGATCGTCGACGACGCCCTGACCGGCAGCGCCGAGCATTGCCTGGTCATCCACGCCGATGGCGCCGGAACCAAATCGAGCCTCGCCTACCTGGCCTGGATGGAGGGGTTAGGCGACCAGGTCTGGGCGGGGATCGCGCAGGACAGCCTGGCGATGAACCTCGACGACTGCGCCTGCGTCGGCGCCCTCGGCCCCTACCTGGTGTCCAACACCATCGGCCGCAACGCCAAGCGCGTCCCGGGCACGGTCATCGCCGGGATCGTCAACGGCTATCAGCGCATGTGCGACCTGCTCAGCGACCACGGCATCGACTGCCGCATGACCGGCGGAGAAACCGCCGACGTCGGCGATCTGGTGCGCACGGTCATCGTCGACAGCACGGTCACCACCCGGCTGCGCCGCGACCGCGTCATCGACGCGGCGCGCATGGCCCCGGGCGATGTGATCGTCGGCTTCAGCTCGACCGGCTTGGCCGCCTGGGAGGACCTGCCGAACTCGGGCATCGGATCCAATGGCTTGACGGGTGCCCGGCACGAGCTGCTGGGCGCCGTCTACCGCGATCGTTATCCCGAATCCTACGCGCCTGAGATCGACCGCGCGCTGGTGTACAGCGGCACCCACTCGCTGCACGATCTCCTCCCCGGCGACGTGGTGACGGTCGGGGCCGCGCTGCTGTCGCCGACCAGGACCTACCTGCCGCTGGTGAAGCGCCTGCTCGACGAAATCCCCGCAGCGGATCTGCACGGCCTGATCCACTGCTCCGGAGGCGGCCAGAGCAAAATCGTGAAGTTCGGTGCCCTCGGACGCGCCACCGGCAATCGCTACGTCAAGGATGGCCTGTTCCCCATCCCACCCTTGTTCCAGGCGATCCAGAGCGCATCCCAGCAGGGCTGGGCGGGCATGTACGCGGTCTACAACATGGGCCACCGGCTCGAGGCAGTGGTGCCGCCGAGCCGAGCGGACGCGTGCCTCGCGGTCGCCGCTTCGTGCCGGATCGACGCGCGCATCGTCGGCCGGGTCGAGGACCGCGGCCTGCCTGGAAACGAGGTCGTAGTCCGCACCTCTCACGGCGAATTCCGTTACACCTGATGGCGCGGCCGCTCGTCGTCCTCTGCTGCGTCGGGATCACCCCCGCCCACCTCGGTTCCGACACGCCGCACTTGACCGCGCTGGCATCCGAGGGCTTCGCCGCGCCGATGACCGGCGTCACCCCGGCGGTGACCACCACCGCGCAGACCACCATGCTCACCGGCACCCTGCCGCAGGCGCACGGCATCGTCGCCAACGGCTGGTATTTCCGCGAGCTCGGCGAGGTCTGGCTGTGGCGCCAGAGCCAGGGCCTGGTCCAGGCGCCGCACGCCTGGCAGACCGCGCGCCGACAGCGTCCCGCTCTGAAGGTGCTGAAGCACTTCTGGTGGTACGCCATGAACACCGACGCCACCGCATCGGTGACGCCGCGACCGGCCTATCACCAGGATGGCGCGAAATCCCCCGACTTCTACGCCGCGCCGGCGGGACTGAAGGACCACCTGATCTCGAGCCACGGCGAATTCCCGCTGTTCTCGTTCTGGGGCCCCAAGACCTCGATCGCGGCCACGCGCTGGATCGCCGAGAGCTTCCGCACCGCCTTCGATCACGTCGAGCCGGATCTCGCGCTGTGCTACCTGCCCCACCTCGACTACGACCTGCAACGCTTCGGACCGACCGGTGCCCACCTGTCGCGCAACCTGCGCGAGCTCGACGCCGAAGCCGGCAAGGTCATAGCCCATGCACGCGCACGCGGAGCGGCGGTGCTGGTAGTCAGCGAATACGGCATCGAGCGCGTCGACCGCGCGGTGTTCATCAACCGTGCGTTGCGCGAGGCGCGCCTGCTGTCGGTGACCCGCAACGCCACCGGCGAGCTGCTCGATCCGGGCACCAGCCGCGCGTTCGCCGTGGTCGACCACCAGCTCGCGCACGTATACTGCCGCGACGCTGCCGCCGCGACCGAAGCCGCGGCGATCCTCGCGCGCCTGGACGGCATCGAGCGCGTGCATGCCGGCGCCGAGCGCGCGACGATCGGACTCGACCACGCGCGCTCGGGCGAGCTGGTCGCGCTCGCCTCCCCCGGCGCCTGGTTCGCGCACGACTACTGGCTCGATCCGGCCATGGCTCCCGATTTCGCGCGCTGCGTCGAGATCCACAAGAAGCCGGGCTACGATCCGCGCGAGCTGCTGTTCGATCCGCACGGCGGCAAACTGCGCGCCGCGCGCGGTCTCCTGCGCAAGAAGCTGGGGCTGCGCTACGTGATGGACGCCATCACCCTCGATGCATCGCTGATCCGAGGCAGCCATGGCCGCGCGCCGACGCGCCCGGAAGACGGCCCGATCGTCATCGCCTCGGACAAGGCCTGGGCCCGCGACGCCTGGTCGATGCTCGACATCGCGCCGCTTATCGTGAACGAGATGGTGAAGTAGCACGTCCGACGTCGACAGCAGCCCCACGACACGCACTCACTGTTTACCCGCCTGACCCGACATCGGAGGCGCGCCGTGGCTCGGATGCGCGGCTGTCCCGACGTCGGACGTTCACCTCCGCCCCACTCCCGCAGCCAGCAACGCTCCCGCGCCGAGGCCGACCAGATGCGCCGTCCCACTCACCTGCGGGTGCGTGAGATCGAAGGCGATCTGCAGGATGACCATCACCACCACCACCTCGACCTGGCGACGAGATCCCACGCCGGCGCGCCAATCGCGCAGCGCGAGGATGCCGAGCGCGCCGACCAGTCCCATGACCGAGCCCGATGCGCCGACCAGCAGCTCGAGCCGCCCCGGCTCGGCCAGGTAGAGGACGTAGGCCATCCAGGTACCCGCGAGTCCGCATGCGCCATAGAGCGCCGCATACCGGGCCCGACCGAGCCGCGGTTCGATTCCTCGGCCGAGCAGGTACAGACCGAGCATATTCATCAGCAGGTGGAGGCTGTTCGCGTGCAGGAACAGGCATGAACCGAGGCGCCACCACTCTCCGCGATTGACCGCCGACGGTTCGAACACGCCCAGCGTGAACAGCATCTGCGCACGCTCGTGGTCCCACCCCATGGTGATCAGGAACACGATCAGGTTGGTGGCGATCAGGCCCAGGGTCACCCACGGGCGACCATGCACCGGAGGCATGGCGGCGACGACACGCTCCATGCGGCCCGCGAGCTCGTGCAATGGTCCCTCGGTCGCTGCGACCGACAGATGCGCGAGGCGGTTGACGATGGCTGCGCGGATCGCCGGACCGGCCTCTGCATCGAGCGCGGCGAGTTCCGCTCGTGCGCCATCGGCGTCGCCGGCGGCCCAGCTCGCGGTGGCGAGCCAGAACGCCGCACGATCCGCGTGCGCGGTCGACGGATGCCGCAGCATCAGCTTCGCCAGCGCCGCGCGACGCCCACCGAAGGCGAGCACGCTGACCCACACCAGATGGCGGACGCGCGGATGGGCCAGGGCTCCGCTCGCCTCGAGGACGCCATACTCGCGGACGAGGTCGTCTGGGCGCCCCATCTCGCCCAAGGCGCGGATGCGGTACATGGACAGCACCGGCTCGGCGATCCGATCGCCAGCGTCCACCGCATCGACGAAGGACAGCAGCTCCTCCCACCGCTGGGTCAGGTGCAGCCGCCAGACCTCGGTCGCGCGATTGCCCGCGGTCGGGGCGTTGGGAGCGGCGCGCAGCAGTCGCTCGGCCCCAGTGAGGTCTCCGACCTCGGCGCGCGCGGTCGCCAGGCCCATGCCGGTGAACAGGCGCATCGCGGCGGTCGGGCGCACCAGCCGCAGGAGGATGGCGACGAGCCGGACGGTCCTCCAGCGGCGGCGATCGATCGCGCTCTGGAAGGCCGCAGCGAGCACTCCCGGCAGCAGGATCACCACGCCGTAGAGCGCGAAGGCGACATACCCGGCGACGCCCGGCGCGATCAGGTAGCACGTCGCCGAGGCGATGGCGATCCCGACCGCCATCGCGATCAGCTCGCTGCCCTGCGAGCGCGATGCCTGCAACGCCGTCAGGATCAGCGAGATCCCCGCGACCCACAGCAGGACCTCGTTCGCGTCCATGCCCTGGTCAACCGGCGGGTCGTGCGGACGGCATCATCCTAGCCCGCGGCCGCGAGCTTCCCGAGCATCGCGACCTCGGCGCACTGCACGGCGTTCAGCGCCGCGCCCTTGAGCAGCTGGTCGCCCACCACCCAGATGTCCAGGGTGTTGTCCTGGCTGAGGTCCTTGCGGATGCGCCCGACGTACACGTCGTCCTTGCCGGCCACGTCGGTGGGCATGGGCCAGCGGTTCTTGGCGCGATCCTCGAGCACAGTGACGCCGGGAGCCGAGCGCAGGATCTCGTACGCGCGCTCGACGCTCATCGGCTTGGTGAATTCCACGTTCAACGCCTCGGCGTGGGTGCGCAGCACCGGGACGCGCACGCAGGTGCCGGTGATGCGGATCGTATCATCGGCAAGGATCTTGCGTGACTCCTTCAGCAGTTTGATCTCTTCTTCGCAATACCCGTTATCGGTCATCGGCGAATTGTGCGGGAAGAGGTTGAATGCGTACGGATGCGGCAGGACCTTGGGCGTGAACTCCTTCCCTTCGAGGTAGGCCTTGGTGCCGTCCTTGAGCTCCTCCATCGCCGCGTGCCCGGCCCCTGAGGCGGCCTGGTAGGTCGCCGCGACCAGACGCCTGATCGGCACCACGCGATGCAGCGGCGCGAGCGCCATCAGCGCGATGATGGTGGTGCAGTTGGGATTGGCGATCACGCCCTTGTGGGCGCGCGCGGCATCGGGGTTGATCTCGGGCACCACCAGGGGGACGCCGTCCTCCATGCGGAAGGCCGAGCTGTTGTCGACCATCAGGCAGCCAGCCTTCACGCACGACGCGCGGTACTCGCGCGAGATCTTCGCCCCGGCGCTGAACAAGGCGAGGTGGCAGCCGGCGAAGCTGTCGTGGTTCAACTCGGTGACGGTGATGTCCTTCCCCTTGAAGGCGAGCTTGGTGCCGGCGCTGCGCTTGGACGCCAGCAGCACGAGCTTGTCGACGGGGAAATTGCGGCGTTCGAGCACGCGCATGAACTCGACGCCCACGGCGCCGGTCGCGCCGACGATGGCAACGGTGTAACCCATGTGATCCGATCCTTCAGCCGCGGGAAAACCAGGTCCGCGAGCGGCGCACATGGTGCTCGACCGGTGCACGCGGGCAAGCGCCCAAGAGCGGTCGCAGGGGGCGTTTCGACCGCTGACTGCGAGCGACGCGGCGAGAAACTCAGGGCGCCGGGTCGCCGGGGAAGAACGACTCGATGGTGCCCAGGTTGTTGCCGCACAGGCCCGATCCCATCCACAGCGCCAGGACTAGGAACGACAGCGAGACCAGCACCCGGCCGGTGCTCATCTGGTCGATCGCGCGGTCGCCGGGCCAGCGGATCAGTCCGAGCAGGTAGATGGCGATGACCAGCGCGCAGGCTGACCAGCTGGCGAGGGTGAACGAGCGGCCGATGATCCCCCAGCCCCAGGCGTAATCGCAGATGGCCAGGAACTTCAGCGCCGCCGCCAGCTCGACCAGACCCCCCACCACCTTGAACTCGTTCATCCAGGCGCCGGCGCGCGGCAGGCGCTGCAGCACCGACGGGCTCATGGCCAGGACGAAGAACGGGATGGCGATGGTGCCGCCGTACACCGCCATGCCTTCGACCGCGCGGATCCACTTGCCGGAGGCGACCGCCTCGGCGAGCACGGTGCCGGCGAAGGGCGCAGCACAGCTGAACGCGGTGATCGCGAAGGTCAGGCCCATGACCAGCGCACCGACGTAGCCCGCCTTGCCGCCGCCGACCTTGGATTCGATATTCCCCGGGAGCCGCAGCAGGAAGGCGCCGAGTAGGCTGAGCCCGAGCACGACGAACAGCAGCGCGATCACCAGGTTCGTGATCGGATGCCCCGCGATGGTCGACAGCGACTGCCCGAAGATGCCGGTGATCAGCACGCCCAGGCCGACGAAGCACAGGACGATGCCGGCGGCATAGAACGCGGCCAAGGGCAGCACGCTCCTGCCGGTAGCCGCCTGCTTGGCGAAGAAGTTCAGTGAGAAGGGGATCATCGGATAGGTGCAGGGCATGAGCAGGGTGATCAGGCCCCCGAACACCGCGAGCAGCCAGAATCCGGCGCCGCCGCCGGTGCCCGCATCGGAACCCGTGCCACCGGCGAGGAACTCGTGGAAGCGCGCGAGCGTCGCGGTGTCGTCGGGCGAGAACACCTCGCTCCAGCGCATCTCGGGCGCGCCGGCTTCGATGCGCACGTAGAGCGGACGGTTCTGCGACTGGAAACGCTCCTGCTGCCAGTTCGCGAGGTCGTCGTGCGGCGGATCGGTGTCGATGGCGATCGGCGCGACCGATGCGAAGGCCTTCACCACCGACGGCACGCGGAACACCGTCTTCTCCATCTTCTGGCAGTTCACGCACGAGGGTCCGGTGAAGTCCAGCAGAGCGGCCTTGCCCGCGGCATGCGCCTCTGCGATCGCCGCCCCGGCCTCGGCGACGGTCTTCGGTCGCACCCAACGGATGGATCCGCGATCCGTCTCGCCGCGCGCGAGCTCCTCGCGCACGATGGCGCGGATCGATGCCAGATCCGCACGCTCCGGAGCGACCACGGCGGCGGTCGCCGACGCGGTCGTCGACGCCGGCGGCGCCGCTCCGGCCACGACCGGCAGGACGATGGACAACCGCTCCGAGATCACCGGGATGCGGCAATTGGTCTTGGTGCAGGCCATGTAGCTGACCAGCACCGCAGTAGTCACCGACCCGGCCCGGTCGGCGGTCGGCAAGGTGATCGGCAGGCGCACGGTCACGGGACCTTCGGGATAGACCGGCAGACCGGCCAGCTGGTGCGATGTCCGGTCGGCGGTGAGCGGACCACGGGCGGCGGCGGGGCTGCCGGGGGCGAGTGCGAGCCGGGTCGCCACGCCGCCATCGGCGTCGTCGGATAGCGCGATGTCGTAGATGTGCAGGTCACGGGCGTCGGGCGTGAACACGCCGACCAGGGTGGCATCGCTTCCCGCGCCGCGCTCGAGAGAGATCTCCACGTGGACGTTGTTCTTGGTCGCCTCGACCAGCGGCTCGGCGGCCTGGGCGGCCGGCAGCCAGATGATCGACGATAGCAGGACCAGCGACAGCAGCGTGCGCATAGGCTCTCCGACCCGATCGTTCACCGTCCGGTACGGGCACAAGATGCGAACGGATGCACCGGGCCCAGGGTATCCGGGGTTGCCGCTCCTGGGCGTGGGTCTAGCATGCGCCTCCCCCACGGAATCGCCATGAAACGCACCCATACCTGCGGCCAACTGCGCGCCGCGCACATCGACAAGACGGTCACGCTCTGCGGCTGGGTGCAGAACTACCGCGACCACGGCGGCATCATCTTCCTCGACCTGCGCGACCGCGACGGCATCACCCAGCTGACCTTCGACCCGGATCTCTGCGGCAAGCCGGCGCACGAAGCCGCGAGCCGCGCGCGTTCGGAATGGGTGCTGCAGGTCAGCGGCACGGTCAAGAGCCGGGGCGATCGCAAGAACCCCAACCTCGACACCGGCGAGATCGAGGTCTTCGCGCAGGAGATCACCGTCCTCAACAAGGCCGAGACCCCGCCGTTCGAGATCGACGCGCACGCCCAGGTCGGCGAGGAAGTGCGCCTGAAGTACCGCTTCATCGATCTGCGTCGTCCGCAGATGCAGAAGAACCTGATCACCCGCCACCGCGCGGTGAAGCTGGTGCGCGACTACTTCGACGCCCACCGCTTCCTCGAGATCGAGACCCCGATCCTCTGCAAGTCCACCCCGGGCGGCGCGCGCAACTACCTGGTCCCCTCGCGCGTGCATCCCGGTTCGTTCTACGCGCTCGCCGAGAGCCCGCAGCTGTTCAAGCAGCTGCTGATGGTCGGGGGATACGACCGCTACATGCAGGTCGCGCGCTGCTTCCGCGACGAGGACCTGCGCGTCGACCGCCAGCCGGAATTCACGCAGATCGACATCGAGATGAGCTTCATCGACATGGACGACATCATGGCCATCGGCGAAGGCATGGTCTCGAAGCTGTGGAAGGAGCTGCTCGGCGTCGAGCTGCCGATGCCGAGCAGGCGCATGACCTGGACCGAGGCGATGCTGACCTACGGGTCCGACAAGCCCGACCTGCGTTTCGCCCTGCCGATCGTCGACCTCACCGACTGGGCGCCGTCGAGCGGCTTCACCGTCTTCCAGAACGCGGTCGCGGCCGGCGGCGTGGTGCGGGCGCTCAACGCCAAGAAGGCCTTCGAGACGCTGTCGCGCCGCACTCTCGACCAGCTGACCGAGTTCGTGAAGGGTCACGGAGCCAAGGGCCTGGCCTGGATCAAGGTCCAGAACGGCGAATGGCAGGGTCCCGCGGCCAAGAACATCACCGAGGCCGCGCGTGCGGAGCTCGCCAAGCGCCTGGACGTGGGCGACGGCGACGTGCTGTTCTTCGGAGCCGACACCGTGAAGACCGTGTGCGCGGCGCTCGGCGCCCTGCGCGTCGAGCTCGGCGTCAACAAGCTCGGGCTGGCCAAGCCCGGGGATTGGCAGTTCCTGTGGGTGCACAGCGCGCCGTTGTTCGAGTGGTCGGACGAGGCCAAGGCCTTCGTCGCAGTCCACCATCCGTTCACCGCCCCGTACGACGAGGACGTCGACCGCATCTCGACCGACCGCGCGAACGCGCGTTCGAAGTCGTACGATATGGTGCTCAACGGCATCGAGATCGGCGGCGGCTCCATCCGAATCCACGACAGCCCGACCCAAGGCAAGGTCTTCGCCGCGCTGGGGATCAGCGAAGAGGACGCGCAGCAGAAGTTCGGCTTCCTGCTGCACGCGCTCTCCTTCGGCGCGCCTCCGCACGGCGGCATGGCCTTCGGCCTCGACCGGCTGATGATGCTCATGGCCGGCGCCGAATCGATCCGCGAGATCGTCGCCTTCCCCAAGACCCAGAAGGCGCGCGACGAGATGGTCGACGCCCCGAACGCGGTCACAGAGCGGCAGCTGAAAGAGCTGCACATCGTGACCTCGGCGGCGGCGAAGGCGTAGGAAGACACCGTCCTCAGTGCTCCGTCCTCCGTCCTCTGTCGACAGCATGACAGCCGCCTACCTCCGGCTGTCGACGGAGAACCGAGGACGGAGCACGGAGCACAGAGACGTGAAGAAAAACGTTCTTCGTTCTCAGTCCTCGTCCTCCGTCGACAGCATGACCGCCGCGTGTCTCCGGCTGTCGACGGAGCACCGAGGACGAAGCACGTAGCACGTTTTTTCGAAAGGATCCCATGCCCGACATCGAGCTTCCTGGCGCGTTCTACCTCGGGCGCGTGCGCGACGTCGCCTCCGGAGCCACCTCCGCCGAGCCGGTGCTCCTGGATGCGCGCGATCTGACCACGCATGCGGTGTGCATCGGCATGACCGGCAGCGGCAAGACCGGGCTATGCCTGGGGCTGATCGAGGAGGCGACGATCGACGGTGTGCCGGTGATCGCCATCGATCCCAAGGGCGACATCGCCAACCTCGCGCTCGCCTTTCCCGGGCTCACGGCTGGCGAATTCCGCCCGTGGATCGACGAGGACGAAGCCAGGCGCAAGAGCCTGACGCCCGATGCGCATGCGGCCGCGGTCGCCCAACGCTGGAGCGCGGGCATCGCGTCCTGGGGCCAGGAC
>JACCZE010000119.1 GCA_013696105.1 Planctomycetota bacterium
CGATGCGCGCGATACGCGGACCGGCGAAATCTGCGAGCAGCCCCAGCTCCGAGCGTCCGGTGACGTTCGCATCCATGCCCACGCCGCTGATGTCCTTGCCGATGCGCTCGACCACCAGCACGTCGATAGCGGGCATCAGCAGCCGCGGCATCAGCGTGCGCGCCAGCGCCAGCAGCTGGGGTTCGCGGACCAGGGTCGCGTCTCCGCGCACCGCTTCGATCTGCGCGGTGCGATCATGCGCGTTCTCGACCACCGCCAGCGAACAGGCGATGCGCCCGGTGCCCAGCACGATATGCGCCGCGGCCGGGATCAGGGCGGCGAAATTGCCATAGCCCTCGCGGTGCAGGCGCGAGCACCCCTCGTGCTTGGCCAGTCCGATCGCCAGCATCTTGCAGATGCCGCTCTCGACCGGGCCGCGGAATCCGGTGTGCGGCTTCACCCGCACCACCGGCACGATGAGGTCTGATTCCCACGCGATGCGATCGAGGTGCACCTGGATGTCGTCCCCGCCGCCGAGCGACGGAGCATAGCCGCCGGCCGCATCGCGGCGCAGGTGGCCGACCACCGTGGTCTCCATCGCGCTCACCACCGGCGCGCCGACCGTGGCTTCGGTGATCCCGTAGCGCGCCAGCACGTCGGTCTGTCCCGCCGCGGTCCCCCCTCCGTGCGATCCCATGGCCGGCACGATGACGACCGACGCGCCGCGCGCGCGCAGGCTCCGCACCGCTGCCGTGACGATCGCCGCGATCCCGGCGATCCCGCGGCTGCCGACCGCGAGCGCGACGCGCGATCCCGGGCGGATGGTCGCCGCGATCTCCGGGCGGGCGAAGGCGCGTTCCACCTCCGAAGCCGCATCGGCGAGAGTCGGCCCGGGGAATTCCTGGTGCACGAGGTGCATCGCGGGCAAGGGAATCGACGATAGGCCGGGAATGAAATCCGACATCGTGGGTGGTATAGCGGAGCGAGCAGGCAGAGCGAGAACGGATCAAGGCAGGCGTGCGCCGTGCTCGGTGCTCCGTCCTCGGTCCTCCGTCTCTCAAGTCATCGTCAGCCCGTCATCCTCACGTCCCACCTGCCGTCGACGGAGCACGGAGGACGGAGGACGGAGCACGGAGAACGTTGCTATCCCTTTCTCGGATCCGTCGCCGAGATGATCGCGTCCACCCCGGTCTGGTTGAAGCCCTTGAAGCCGTCGTTGCGCTCGAGGTTCTCGAGGTGCGAGCCGAGCGCGCCGTCGTCGATGAACACGCGCGCCTGGTGGGGCTCGATCTGCTCGGCGGCGAGCAGGCGCATGACGCGTTCGCGGCGCACGCTCCAGCGCTCGCCCTCGGTGAAGGCCTGGTGCAGGTGCGGGAAATCGGTGAACGGCTTCATCATCGCCACCCCGGCCGGGGCGAGCTGCGCGGTGAGCGCAGCGAAATCGAAGGTGCATTCGAGGTGGTGCATGCCGGCTTCGAGGAAGGCCTCGCCGTGCAGCGCGCACCACAGGCCAACGGTGCCCAGAGTCCGGCGCTGCGGCAGGCCCTCGTGCGCGAAATCGCTCTTGAGCTCCTCGGCGGACATGTCGACGTCGGCGAACACCACCACGCCGGTGACGGGATGCTCGAGCACTTGCGCGCCCCACCCGGCTTCGCCGCCGGGATAGAAGCGCTCGCGGCAGACCATGCCCAGGCTCTCGAGGATGGCGATCAGGCGCTTGAACGCGTGGCGCGACGAGCGGTAGGTGTGATGGTCGTGGTTGGCCCAGCCCAGGCCGAGCGCGTCCTGCCGTTCCTTCTGCACGCGCGCCGCGCGATTACGCCGCTGCCAATACTCGCGCTCGGCGGCGAAGAACAGGTCGCAGGCCATGTCCTTGCCCACCGCGATCACCGCCTTGGTCACCAGATCCTCGGCGTGGTCGAAGCCTTCCTCGTCGCCAGGGAAGATGCGCCGACGCGAACGGAAGGACTCGAGGACGCGCGCCGCATCCAGGGCGTAGCGCGGATCGAGGTCCGCCACCTGGAAGCCGTCGTAGCCGTGGCGTTCCACCGCCCACAGCTCGGCCCAATCGCCGCAGAACACCTGCACCCGGCGGAACGGCGCGTGCGGAACGCCCTCGATCTGCGCCGCGTCGAGCGCGTGCACGGCGCAGAAATCGGCGACCGAGTCGACCGCGATCGTCACGCGCGCGCGGTTCTCCGGCACCATGACGATGTCGGGGAAGATCCCCGCCTCGTGGACGAAGCAGGTGTCGGCGCCGCGCCGACGCCGCAGCACGAAGCCGGCAGCGCGCAGACGATCGCCCAGTTCGGGCGATCCGGGCACCACCAGGGCGTCGACCCAATCGATGAAGCGCGTCGCGGTCTGGTCGAGCATGCGGCTCGCCAACGCCTGGGCTTCAGGGCAGCGACGCAGCACGTCGTCCACCAGCTCGCGCACCAGTGCCGCGGCGTGGGGCTGCGGACTCCAATGGAAGGCATCGAGCGCTGCGTCGGATGTGCCGGTGGTCGAGACGGCCATACCGGGATCCTACCACGCTTCGCGCTGGGCCGGAGCGCAAATCGCGGTCGAGCGATCGGGCCGGCCATCACTGCAGGCACTGGAAGTCCTTGCCCGCATTGGCTATACTCCCCTGGTGGGGTACGCGGTGGCGACACGAACGTGTCCTCGACCCAGCCCCGGGAGGCCTCCATGGCAGTTCGCACGACCGGCGGTCCAGGGGCACACGACGTGCTCCTGCTTGGTGCCGGCAAGATCGGCCGCGCCATCGCCAAGTTGCTCGCCGATACCGGCGATTACCGCGTGCTGGTTGGGGACATCGATGATTCCGCGCTCGCGCGCCTGCGGGGGATCGAGCGCGTCGCCACGCAACGCCTCGATGTCGCCAGCCACGACGCCCTGGTCGCAGCCATGGCCGGCAAGCGGCTGGTGATCTCGGCCTGTTCGTTCGCGGTCAATCCCGGCATCGCGCGTGCGGCCCTCGCCGCCGGCATCAGCTACTTCGACCTCACCGAGGACGTCGCCACCACGCGCGCGGTGCTCGGCGTCTCGCAGCAGGCCCGTCCCGGCCAGGTGTTCATGCCGCAGTGCGGCCTCGCCCCCGGATTCATCGCCATCGCCGGACATGAATTGACCAAGGGCTTCGATCGCCTCGACGAGGTCCGCCTGCGCGTCGGCGCGCTGCCGCAGTTCCCGACCAACGAGTTCAAGTACAACCTCACGTGGTCGACCGACGGGCTGATCAATGAATACTGCAATCCCTGCGAGGTGATCCACGACGGCGCGCGCATCGACGTGCTGCCGCTGGAAGGCCTCGAACACTTCTCGCTCGACGGGGTGGACTACGAGGCGTTCAACACCTCGGGCGGGCTCGGCACCCTGTGGGAGACCCTCGCCGGCAAGGTGCGCAACCTCGACTACAAGACCGTGCGCTACCGCGGCCACCGCGACCTGGTCGCATTCCTGGTCAATGAGCTGCGCCTGTCGTCGCGCCGCGACATCCTCAAGGACATCCTCGAACACGCGGTGCCCGTGACTTTCCAGGACGTGGTGCTGGTGTTCTGCACCGTCACCGGCTGGAAGAACGGCTACCTGCATCAGGTCACCGACGCGCGCAAGATCTACCACGCGCAGCTGTTCGGTGAATCGTGGAGCGCGATCCAGATCACCACCGCCTCGGGGATCTGCGCGGTCGTCGACCTCTTCCTGCACGGCGGCACGCCGACGCAGGGCTTCGTGCGGCAGGAGCAGGTCTCGCTCGCCGCCTTCCTCGCCAACCGCTTCGGGACGAACTACCACCAGCACGCCCACAGCGTCATGTCGGCGGGTGTTCCATGAACGCCTCGAACGACGTCCTGACCGCGCTCGGCCTCTCGCCGGTCTGCAGCGGCGTCGCGGTGGGCACCACCTGGCGCGAAGGCGGCGGCACCGCGATGCTGTCGTATTCCCCGATCGACGGCGCGCGCATCGCCACCATCCGTTCGGCCTCGTCCGCGCACATCGACGAAGCGATCTCCGCCGCCGACGAGGCCTTCCGCGCCTGGCGCTCCGTGCCGGCGCCGGTGCGCGGCGAATTGGTGCGCCGCATCGGCGAGCGCGTGCGCGCGCAGAAGCACCTGCTCGCGCCGCTGATCACCTTGGAAGTCGGCAAGATCCCGCAGGAAGCCCTCGGCGAGGTCCAGGAGTGGATCGACATCTGCGATTTCGCCGTCGGCCTGTCGCGACAGCTGTATGGACTGACCATCGCCAGCGAACGCCCCGGCCACCGCATGATGGAGCAGTGGCATCCCCTCGGCGCGATCGGCTGCATCACCGCCTTCAATTTCCCCATGGCGGTGTGGGCCTGGAACGCGATGGTCGGCCTGGTCTGCGGCGACACCGTGGTGTGGAAGCCGTCCGAGAAGGCCTCGCTGTGCGCGATCGCCGTCCACCGCCTGGTCTGCGAGGTCATGAGCGAGATGCCCTCGGTCCCACCGGGCGTCGTCAGCCTGGTGTGCGGCGGCCGCGACGTCGGCACGCACCTCGCCGAGTCGCCGCGCCTGCCATTGATCTCGGCCACCGGTTCGGTGCGCATGGGCCAGACCGTGGCGGCGGTGGTCGGCAAGCGCCTCGGCCGCAGCCTGCTCGAGCTCGGCGGCAACAACGCCCTGGTCGTCGCCCCCTCCGCCGATCTCGAACTGGCGGTGCGCGCCATCGTCTTCTCCGCCGTCGGCACCTGCGGCCAGCGCTGCACCAGCCTGCGCCGCCTGATCGTCCACCACTCCATCGCCCCGGCCCTGGTCGAGCGGCTGAAGAAGGTCTACGCCGGCCTGCCGATCGGCGACCCGCGCACCCCGGGCGTGCTCGTCGGCCCCCTCATCGACGTCGGCGCGGCGGAGGCCATGGATGCGGCGCTGGCGAGCGCCAAGCGCCAGGGCGGCACCGTCCACGGCGGAGGCCGCGTCACCGCCGGAGTCCCCGGCGGCGCCTACGTGCGCCCTGCCCTGGTCGAGATCGGCGCCGAGGCCGCGATCGTGCGCGACGAGACCTTCGCGCCCATCCTCTACATCATGACCTACGACCGCTTCGAGGACGCGATCGCCCGCAACAACGGCGTGCCGCAGGGCCTGTCCTCGGCGATCATCACCCGCGACGTGCAGGAATCCGAGCGGTTCCTATCGGCCGCCGGCTCCGACTGCGGCATCGCCAACGTCAACATCGGCACCTCCGGCGCCGAGATCGGCGGCGCCTTCGGCGGCGAGAAGCAGACCGGCGGCGGCCGCGAATCGGGATCGGATTCCTGGAAGAGCTACATGCGGCGTACGACGAATACGATCAACTATTCCGGGGAACTGCCGCTCGCGCAGGGAGTGGAATTTCCGGTTTGAAGGATCCGGGCGACGGAGACGGCCCGACACTTCTGGGCGCGGCCGGCCCTTTCCGTCATGTCCGTCATGTGACGGTCGCAGGTTCAATTCCTCTCTTGGGCGCCAATCACGTCCGGTAGATCAGCTCATTCAATTCCCCATCGGCGAATTCGCCGGGAGCCCGGCCGCCGAGGAAATTGATCCGGTCGCCCTCCTGCTGCGGATTGGTCGGCTGCGCGACGCGCATGCCGTCGGCGTACATCGACATCACCATCGCCTCGCGCATGCGGTCCGTCAGATTGGGTCCGGTCCCGTGCAGCGTCCAGCCATTGTGGAAAGTGGCATCGCCGGGCTCCATCGCCTCGCACGAGACCGGGTATCCGCGTTCGCGCACCAGACGGTCGAAACGGGCTTCGGATCCGTCCGAGATGTCCGCGCCGCCGAGATCGCCGCAGCGATGGGATCCCGATGCGAAACGGATCGCGCCCATGTCGATCGCGCAGGGCACCAGCGGCATCCACATGCCGATGGTCGTCCAGCCGAGCAGCGGCCAGTAGTACTGGTCCTGATGCCACGGCGTCCCGCCACCGCCGGGTTCCTTGAACAGCGATTGTTCATGGAACAGGCGGATGCCCTCGACGCCCATCAACTCGGCGGCGATCCTGCCGATGCGGCGGCTGGTGACGAAGCGCCGGACCGCAGCGCTGACAAGGCGGAGGTTGAGGGTCTGCAGGAAGGCCTTGCCGTAGGCATCGCGCTCCGCCAGCGGGCGCGATTCCCGATTGTGCCGAACCGCGGCGTCGCGGATGCGCGGACGGAAGGCGTCGATCTCGACTGGTGAACAGACGCCTCGCAGCAGCACGTGGCCGTCGCGGCGGAAATCGGCGATCTGGCGTCCGGTCAGCCGGTAGGGCTGGTGCAGGTCGGGTAGTCCTTCGATGGATGCGGTAGCGGCCATGTGCGGTCTCCGGGTGCCTGGTTGCTGACGGCGATTGAGCCGATGGTGGCGGTCCGGCATCGGCAAACCATGACGCCAACCCGAAGTGACCTCGGTGAAATCCCAACAACGATTGCCGCGGCCGGCGCGTCGGTAAAAGCATCCCGAATGGCCGACTACCACCCCGGGATCAGCCGTCAGATCCATCGCATCGGTCGCGGGACGCGCGAGTGGATCGTCAGCGCGCAGGCATGTCCGAAGGTCGGTCTGGGCGACCTGTCAGCGATCGGAATCACTGAAACCGCTGCCGATTACCGCTTCGAACGCCCAAACCCCACGCACGGGGTCCTGCTCGCCTGCCTTGGGGGCGGGGGCCGGGTCCTGATCGATGGCGGATTCGTCGCCATGGGTCCGGGATCGATCTACGTCGCCCCGCAGGGCGTGCCGCATGCGTACCACGCGCGGTCAGGATCGCCCTGGCGCTTCTGTTGGGCGACCTTCGCAGGATCCTTTGTCGAAACTCCCGCACCGCTGCTTGCGGAAGGTGATCCGCTGCCGCTCGAGCGTGCGATGCTGGGCCTCAAGGCCGAGATGAGCGCAGCAGCGGATGCGGCCATGATCGACCGCTACGCCCAGCTCGTGCATGCGCACGCCCACCGGCTGGTGCTGCGGTGGCGCGCTGACGATCGGCTGTGGAAGTTGTGGCAGCTGGTGGATGGGGACCTGGGACGCCATTGGACGCTGACGGATCTCGCCCGCGAAGCGGGGATGAGCGCCGAATCGCTGCGCCTGCTCTGCCGGCAGCGCACCGGCCGCTCTCCGATGCGCCAGGTCGCCTGGCTGCGCATGCAGCGGGCCCGCAGCCTGCTGCTCGGATTCGATCTCAAGGTCAACGAGGTGGCGGTGATGCTCGGCTACGATGATCCGTTCGCATTCTCGTCGGCATTCAAGCGCAGCATCGGCGCGTCTCCGATCGCCTATCGGCGCCAGCGCCGTGCCAGGACCGGTCGATGAGGGTCAGCCCGCCCCGGCCATGACTCCCGCGCGCAAGGCGGCGAACACCTCCCGCACCGGTGCAGGTCAGGCCGCGGCGGATGGGCCACATACGCGCGGGAACGCTGTCCCCTGCTGGGTGATCGGATCGAGCCGGCCTTGGTAGACAAGAATCGAGCAGATTTCGTAATGGGAATGCCATTGGACCCGCCCGCCACCCGCCCACCCACCCATCTTGCCCCCTGCGCTCCTCGACCGACGATCCCCGCACATGCCCGACTTCGTCATCATCGGCGGTGGCATCATCGGCCTGACCGTGGCCATCGAGCTCTGAGCGTGTTCAGCCATTGCAGCGTGCGTCGGAAGGAGGGCACCACATCGAGGAATTGCCCACGCAGCCGGTGGTAATGCGCGACGGATCATGCTCGGAGATCAGGTGGACGTCACCGAGGATGACGATGCGGCATGATGGCCTTCTCTTGGAGCGCCGCGGACGGTTCAGGACCGGGAGAGGCGTTCGAGCAGCTGGCACGGCTGGTCCCAACGCACCTTGTAGATCTGCCAGCCAGGGAATTTCAGCTCCTGGCGCCCGCCGTCCAATGCCACCAAGTGGACGCTCTGGTCCCACATCGTGTACGCGAGCATGCCGCTCCCGGCCTCGATCGACACGCCCTTGACGTTCATCGTATCGTGCAATGGCGCGAATGGAGTGAACGTTTCCGACGCGAGGTTCAGCCGCCATACACCTGTCTCGGTGGTGACGATCAGATCTCCGGTGCCTGGATCCGGCATGAGATCATGCGCTTCTGGACCAGGCAGCGTCAGATCGCGGTCATGGACGCAGGAACCATCGGTCCACCGATAGACTCGCACCACGGAGCCGCCGCATGTCCACAACAGACCGGTGGCGGGCTGATAGACCGCGCCGTGTCCGTGATGAAGCGGGAAGGACGAGCGCGCGCCCTCCGCACGGACTCCAGCCGCCACTTCATGCAACACCAGCTGATCGGTGCCGATCGACCCGGCGATGGCGATCCATCCACCCGGTGAAAGGTCGGCCGAATGGGCATTCACCACCGGCAGACTGAAGAGCAGCGCTTGATCGGAGCGACGCAGCAGCACCACGCCGCCGCGATAGGAAGCGGTGATCAGAACGCAAGGCACCCCATTCCAGCTGACCGGCTTCACGTCATCGAGGTCATTGAACCACGGGCGACGCTCATCCGGCAGATCGGGAGCGGATCGGGAATCCCAGGCCCACTGCACGTTGGTGGTGCCGGCTGCGGAGTCGTACGCGACGAGCTGCGCCTTGGAATCGCCACAGAGCCACATGGGGGGCAGATTCGCCATCTCTGGTCATCCTAGGATTTGCAGGCTCATGTCCATTGATGACGTCGATTGATTCGCAGCACAGCAATTGCCGATCGTGGCTTCTCCATCCAGCTGCAAGGGTCCGCGATGGCAAACTGCATGTCCTGGGCGCGGGCTGCTCCGTTTGGTGCGTGCGCGAGTTCAATGACGCGGTCGTGTCGTTCGATTACCGACCGATCGCCGTCACATGGCCGGGCGTTGGCGCCCTGGTCCGTCTCCGCCAGACCAGGATATCACGGATGAGGCGAGTCGCCCTCACCTGCTGACGGATGCCTTGGCCTCCTGTCCGCTCATGATGTCGCACACGCGCACTACAAACGTGCGGGCCTGGTCCTCGAACGAAAGCGGGATGCGGAGCGTTCCCGTGGCGTCGGCTCCGGTGAGCACGTTTTTGCTGAAGTGCGGAAGCACTGCGTCGGTCGCGGTGTCGAGCACCTCGACCCTGACCACATGGGGGGCGATGGGGGAGGCGGCCGTCTTCAATCGCCACTGGATGGATAGCCATCGATCGGTGATGGTCGCTGTCGCGGTCATCGCATCGATGGCATGGGGAAGAACCGCTATGGGGTGGCCGTTGCCTTCCCGCAGATCGACCATGATCTTTCCGTCATCGACGGGGATCCTGGTCCTTTTCCGCATGTCGTAGAAGACGGCGCTCCCGAGTCCCGAGACGTCGACCGCTAACCGTTCGATCTCCTTACCACCCTCGGCGTTGGGAACGGAGTGAGACACGCCGTCGTCGCCGACGACTTCTTTGCTGCCGATCGGCTCGCGGACCAGAGTCAGCAACCGGGCCCCACCCTGCTCGTAGGCATGCAGGTAGGCCCTGATTTTCGACCCCGCCGAGTCCATGACGCGCACGTGCGGGATGGCTCCGGACTTGGCGAACGCCGCCGCGAGGGCCGCATCGATGCTCGGCAGCGTGCCTGCGCCGCTCGGGATGCCGGTGATGATGCCGCTGGCGGGGCTGATGCTCAGCCCCGCCGGCAGCGCGATGGCACCGAAGCTGGTCAGTCGCTTGATGAACGGATCCGGGAAGGATGCCGGCTGCAGGAATTCGTCGAAGCGAGGTGATTCCGAGGCGATCACCAAGCCTCCATCGTCAAGCAATCGCTGCAAGGCGGCGACGCAAGCGACCCCGCCCTTCTTGGCGCCGAGTCCCAGCGACAGGCTCATGGGAAGAACCAACGCGCGTATTCCACGCTTCGCGAGGCCCCCTCCGGCAACCTCCTCCTCGGTGATCATCATGGGATCCAGTCCGGATGCGACCAGCGCCTGAAACATCAGCGTCTCTGCGGTCACGAATTCGGTCATCTTCCCCTGGCTCCAGCTCGCGCGCTGGCTGTTGGCGCTCCACAGCATGGCCACTTTCGAGAACGCCCGCCGCGCCTGCATGTACTGCATGCCGATGCCGCTGCGCATTTCGGCGATGGCCCGCGCGTAGTCCTTCCCGGATCGGCAGAAGGTGAGATCCGGATTGCGCAGGCAGTACCACCAGAAGAGGCCCATGCCATCGCCCCCGTTGACCAGGTTCGACCACACCTCGTGGTCGACGGCGCGACCGCTGCGGCCATAGCCGCACCAGGACGTGCTCCGGAGGTTCCCCGGGTGGAAACTCAGACGGTGGAGCTCCTGCAGGCGTCCGCGATATCCGCAGATGGCATCGAGATGAGGCGTCAGCTTGGCCCAGTCGACGCCATTGAAGACCAATTGCGACTGGGTGCCAGAGAGGCTCAGTCGAGTCCCGGGAAAGGTGCTCCGGAGCGCCTCGCGGTACATCCCATGCGCCTCGGCCCACATGTCATCGTTGTGCGAACGCCACTCGTTCCAGAGGCCGAAATTTCCCGATTTTTTCGCCTCCTCGGATGTCGGCGGAACGATCTGATCGAAGGAGGTGTGGGCGCCGGCCACTGCCATATTGAGGGCGGCGATATCGCCGAAGCGCGCCTTCAGATGTTGCCGGAAATGCTGCACGTTGCCGGGATGGAAATCGAAGTCGAAATCAACCGAGTGCATGGTGAGCGCGGTCTCATCTCCCAACACCATGGACAGCGGCGCATAGGGCGCGAGGCCGGCTCCGATGGCGGCTGCCTGCTCCCGTTCCTTGGCGACGAAGGCGTCATCGCCGTAGGACGGCGACCGGATCAGATGCTTCGGGTCCTTGGTCTCGTTGAAGGCTTTCATCTGCTGGTCCAGTCCCTGCGAGTGGAGCCCGGTCGTGATGCCCAGGACGTGGGCGAGCAGCCCGGACCGGAACCCGTTCCGGATGGCCTCGAACGACTTCGGCATGGCGGTATTGCCCGTCAGTCCCAAGTCGCGCATGCGCCTCATCTCGACATCGACCAGGAATGGCAGTCCGTCGCCGAACCAGCTGAAGGTCTGGTAGTCATCCCAGGAATTGTCTGGAGTCACCACCACCTCGGCGCGCCCCCGGATCAGGACGCGCTCATTCGTGCGTCCCTGGATTTCGACGATGCAGATCGGCTGGGTCACGCGACTGCAGGACAGGGATATCTTCCCGCTCGCTGCATCGACCGCCACCTTCTCGAGGGTGCGCCACTCATCTCCGCTGCGTTCGCACAGGGTGGCGCTCCATGAAGCGCCGTCGACTCCCGACGGTGGTTCGAAGGTCACGGGAATCTCAGCGCCGCGGGCGACCGCTTCGGGGGCAGCGATGGTGAGTCTGATGAGTCCGGGGTCGGCTAGGCGGTAGGTCATCTCCCAATCCGTAATCCTACCTGCCGCATCCTTCCATTGCGTCACGCCATAGCAGCGATCCCGATGCTCGCCGGTGACGGCCAGCTCGATCGCATCGCCCTTGCGGGTGAATTCCCGCTTGCCGGCCCACGCGATTGCCCGGTTGATGAGGTTGTACCAGGTTTCCCAGTACCGGTGATCGTGCCGCTTGACGTAATCCATCGGCGCGCTCATACGCGCAGTGAGCGACTGGGCGCGGGTGGCGAAGGTGACGACGCGGCCTTTGCCCAGCTGCTTCACAGCGAGCACCGGTTCGCCGCTTTCAAGCGCGAGCAGGACCTCGGCTCCTGGAGCGAGCTTATAGGATTGGGTCTCCATGGATGCGAATGGCAGCGTCTCGATCGGCACACCGGCGGTGATCGGATGAGCCTTGGTCTTCGTCCAGGACTTCCCGCTGATGCTTCCGGTCTTCGCCGCCTTCACCTCGCACCCGTTCACCACCAGATCTGAACTGCTGTCGATCAAGGCGCACGCCTCGCGCAGATCCGCTGGCCAATCCCCCGCGTCCCCGGGGAATGGCATGACCAGGACCAGTCCTTCGCCATCCTCCCGCACGCGCTTGAGGATGGCCTCGCGTGCTGAGCTGGTGAAACGGTTCCAACCCAATGGCGTGTGCATGACCATCGCATCGAACCGCTCGGGACCCTGCATCGAGCTGTCGAGGTACTTCTGCATCTGCACGAAGTCAGTGCTGTGACCGCGCTTGAACATGTGGTCACCGAGGCCCCAGGCATTGGCTCCCCAATCGCTGTCCCAGGACATCAGGCTGACATCCAGGTCCATGCGCTGCATCATCTCGACCACTTCGCGGCCATAGCGGACGTTCGAAAGCATGAACGTCTTCAGCGGGCCGCCCGCGAGGCCACGAGCCATCGGCAGGTGAGGCGTGACCACCTCCATGGAGGAGATCACGTCGAAGCGCTCGGCGTACGGGATGAAGTCGACCTTCATGCCCTCCTTCGGGCCCAGCTTGAAATCATCGAACCACAGGGTGGTTCCCAATGGCGGATCGACGAGGAAGAAGACCATCATCTTGATCTGCGACGGATCGATCTTCCTGGCGATGTCGGCGATCGGGATCTGGAACTGAGTCCGGCCCTTCGGTACATTGAAGCTGCCGTTGAAGCGGCTATTGAAGTCGAAGCTCTTGTCGCCATCGATGCGGATGGCGAGGGTACGATCGCTCGTGCTCCAGGCCACGAACGACAGCGTCTGGTACTTCGACCAGTCCTTCGGTATCTTGGGCGGATAGAAATAGAAGCCCGGATAACCGCTCTTGCGCGCAACGAACTTCAGGACGTTGTTGCGGTCGGTCGCTTCCCGCTGGCCGACCGTCAATTCACAGTTTTCTGATTCCACAGTGATCTTCGCGAGGTCGTCCGGCGAAGTGAAGTCGGCGATCATCAACTCCGATGATTCGGCGGACATGACGCCCATGGCCAACGCGCACAGGAGGATGAAGAGTCGAAGGGACGATGCGACCATGGAAAGCTCCGATCGTTTTTCTGCTATATTTTCAATGCGCCATCATAAACGCTGTGACATCTCGCGCCATGAGCTGGCCCTCCTTGGGAGACGACATTCCATTGATGGTGCAATGACCTCGGAAACACGTTTAATCAAAATATAAGGCCACGTCGAAACGCGTTCAGCTCCGCTTCTTATAATTTGCTCAACAGCCCAACGAATGGTCATCGTGTTTCGCCGATCTCGGCGCATCGAAGCTGGAGAGAATGGCGCATCAGGCGGATGCCGACCACTCCGGGCGGGCGCGGTACCTGCGATATTCCTCCACTACCTGTGCCCGCGTGCTCATCGGCAGCAACGCGAGGCAGACATCCCAGGCATAGGTGCGACCTTCTTCCACGTCGTTGAGGACGAGATTGAAGTCCCAGGCGGGATTGCGGACCATCCGATCAGGGCCATCACCGCCGGTATAAACCATCTCCTGTCCTCCACCGTCGGGAGAATACACGATGGCGACGCGCTCAGGCTGGCGGAACATCTTCAGCACCATGTGATCGAAGCAGATGCCGTAATAGAACGGGCAGGAGCCTTCACGGAAACGGGGGAACGCGCGCTCCGGCCAGCCGGTGGCAGCGATGTCGGATCCGCTGAGCGGGGCCCCGCCAGCCATCGCAGCGAGGTGACCGGCGGCATCGAGTTCGCGGTCGGACGGAAGGCGCTTGATCAGGTGAGGGCTGCCTGCGCGTTCCTGAGTGATGCCGATCCAATCCGAGAGCGGTGAGGTCCCGGGGTCGACTTTGAAGTACAGGTGGGGATCGGGCGGCGTATGGATGTAGCTGGCGAACAAGCTGGTGAATCGGCTCGGTCGACCCGGCTCCACGAAACGCCGGTGGAACGTGAGCTCGATCCGCTGGTGGAGGTAGTGGGGCTCCTCGACATGGAAGGTGATGCGCGCGCTGACGCGCGCATGGCTGGTCTCGGGCTGGACGAGGACGACGCTGCGTTCGTCGGCATGGTGGATCGTCATCGGTTCGCATCTCGGCTCGAAGGGCGAACCCTTCGGGGAGATGAACGTTGGGGCACCCTGAAGCCCCAGCGTCTCGTAGTTCAGTCCGACCGTGGACGGCACGAACAGGTTGTTGCCGGATCCACGCGGGATGAGGGAGGCAACGCCATTCAATCCGGAGCGATGGATGCCCATCGTGCGGTTGTCTGCGATGAACGCGAAAAACCCCGCTGTCTGGAGCATTGGGAATCCATCCATAGCGGTTGACCTCCTGGCGACATCATGGGCCCAGGCATCACACGCCATGGCTGCATCGCTTGCGACCATGGGCACATCGATCCGGGTTGACCCCAGGCGGAGCAGGTTCGTCGGATCCCGTCAATCGGGATCCGGCCGATTCCACCCAGCGTGCATGCCCTTTCCGCCCGACCTCGGAGGCTCACACGGCCTGTCATCCGCGCTTCTGCTTCATCCTGCTCTTGGCCGTCCTCGCGTTGACCGCGACAGCAGAATTCACGATCTAGCAGGCTGTTGAAAAACAGCCTGCTGGGGGTTGAAGGGGGCATTTTGCCCCCTGGACAAAAAGTCGAAGTTGAAGAAACCTCGGCAAAATAGCGACCGCAGGTTGCGCCGGGGTTTCTTCAACGCTAGCAGGCTGTTGTTTTTCAACAGCCTGCTAGTGCCCGACGCCGCCGATGGCGCTCGGGCGGCTGTGCAGCCCCGTCGTGGGTCATCGATGGTTGACGGTCGCAGCAGACCACCACCCATCCACCCACCCACCCATCTTGCCCCCAGCGCTCCTCGACCGACGATCCCCACACATGCCCGACTTCGTCATCATCGGCGGTGGCATCATCGGCCTGACCGTGGCCATCGAGCTCAAGCGTCGCCGGCCGTCGGCGAGCGTCGAGTTGCTCGAGAAGGAGCCCGAGGTCGGGCTGCATGCCAGCGGTCGCAACAGCGGGGTGATCCACGCGGGGTTCTATTACTCGGCCGACAGCATGAAGGCGCGCTTCTGCCGCGAGGGCAATCGCCGGCTGCGCGCGTACTGCAGCGAACGGAAGCTGCCGCTGAACACCTGCGGAAAACTGGTGGTCGCCAAGGATGGGTCTGAACTCGCGGGACTCGATGAGCTCCTGCGCCGCGGCCGCGCGAACGGCGTCGAACTCGAGATGCTCAGCGTGGCCGACGCGCAGCGCATCGAACCGCGGGTGATCACCTGCGAGCGCGCGCTGTGGTCGCCGACCACCGCCTCGGCCGATCCGGCGCGGGTGATCGCGAGCTTCGCGCAGGATGCGCGCGACATCGGCGTGGTGGTGCGACGCGGCGTGGCGTACCGGCATGGCGCTGCCGGCCGCGTCGAGACTTCGGCGGGAACCATCGAGGCCGGATTCGTCGTCAACGCCGGCGGCCTGCACGCCGATCGCATCGCACGCGATTTCGGTTTCTCGCAGCACCACACCATCCTGCCGTTCAAGGGGCTCTACCTGTACTCGCGTGAGCCAGCCGGCGCGCTGCGCACGCACATCTACCCCGTTCCCGACCTGAAGTATCCCTTCCTCGGCGTCCATTACACCGTCACCGTCGACGGCCATATCAAGATCGGACCGACGGCGATCCCGGCCTTCTGGCGCGAGAATTATTCCGGCATGGCGAATTTCGACCTGGGCGAATGCGCGGAGGTGCTCATCCGGGAAGCCGGCCTGATGCTGCACGCCGGCTTCGATTTCCGCGGCCTGGCGGTGCAGGAGCTCAAGAAATTCTCGCGCTCCTACCTGGTGGCGCAGGCCGCCAAGCTGATCACCGGAGTCGACCGCGCCGATTACCGCGAATGGGGCCGACCGGGGATCCGCGCGCAGCTCTTGGACCTGCGCACCCGGACCCTGGTCATGGACTTCCTGATCGAAGGCGATGCGCGATCGCTGCACGTGCTGATCGCAGTGTCGCCGGCGTGGACGTGTTCGCTGCCGTTTGCGGATCATGTGGTGTATGGCATCGAGGCGAGGATGGAGGGCGAGAACATACGTTCTCCGTCCTCCGTTCTCCGTTCTCCGTCTACTGAGATGTAGCGGTGCTCGTCGATGGGGCCGAGCGGACTTCTAGGTCAGGGTGCCCTTCGTCGATGCCGAATCGACGCGAGCAACTCGGTCCGTGGAGACGGAGAACGGAGAACGGAGAACGGAGCACAACGACCCTCCGCAATTGCATCGTACGTACATTTAAATCTGTCTGACACGTTTGGTGAGGATCCAGCCTCCTCCCATCCACCTGCTACGCCGATGAGAGCAGCGCGTTACCCCCACCAGGCCCACAAGAGGTGGTGGTTCATCACCTTTTTCGCCACAAGCCTTCTGAGTCCAGCGGGTTCGCGAATCGTACGGTATACTTGCCGTGTGACGAATCCTCTCGAGATGTCGTTTCCATCCGGTACGGTCGTCGGCGTCTTCCCGCGCGGCGCAGGAACCACATGTCCATGACCCAAGCCACCGACGACGTCTATTACCTGTATGTCGGCAATGGCTGGTCGGGTCCGTTCCGGCTCGAGCAGATCAAGATGTTCATGCGCGATAAGCAGATCGCGCCCGAGACCTTCGCATATGAACCGCAGCAACAGATGCAGCTCACGGTGGGGCAGCTGCTGAGCGCGCCAGCCGAGGCGCTCACCGGATCGTTCCAGAATCCCAGCGCACCCGCTGAGACGAGCAAAACTGCGAGCACGGGCGGACGCTCCGCCAGCGGTCGGCAGAAGAAGCAGGCGAGCGGACGGCAGAAGGTCGGAACGCGGGGACGCCGCAAGGACGACGAGGTCATCGATCTCGACGCCGCCCAGACCCGGGGGCGCCGCAATGACGACGACATCATCGATCTCGATCAGGAGAAGACCCAGACCAACAAGATCCTCGACGAGGACTCGTTCGATCTCGACGCGCCGAAGGCGGATTCGAAGACCGCCTCGCGTTCGAAGAGCCAGGCCGACGAGGACTCGTTCGATCTCGACGCCGCCACCGTGGATTCGCGCGACGACGCACCCCTGACCATCGAGGTCGACGAGCCCGTCGGCCGCGCGCCGGATCAGCGCGTGAGCACGCAGTACGCTCCGCAGCCAGGCGGCGAGAACGCGCTCGAGGTCGTCCTGTCCGAGCTCGAGAGCCTGCGCAAGGCCTACAATTCGCTGATGGAACACAGCATCAAGGACCGCGAGGAAGGCCTGCGCCGCGTGCACATCGCGCAGCTGGCCATCGGCGAGGTCCTCGACGAGCGCAAGGCCGATATCGCCGAGATCCGCAGCCTGGTCGCCGAGATCGACGATGTCGCCAGCGACCTCGCGAAGCAGCACCACGATCAGGCCCTGTCGACCCGGATCGTGCGCCTGCGCGACAGCCTCCACCACTCCGATGTCACCAAGATGGTCGAATACGCCGAAGCGGTGCTCCGCCGCATCGTCGAGCAGACCACGCAGGCCGACGAAGCCAAGAAGACGGACGATCCATTCTCGGCATTCGAATCCGGCGCTCCCGAGGCTCCATCGCACGGATTGGTGGTCGCCACCGCGCGCGTCGAGCTCGCCGACAAACAGAACCAGCTCAAGCTGCTCAAGCGCACCTACGACGAGCTGCAGGAGAGCCGTGTCGCAGAACAGCACCAGGCGCGCGAGCAGCTGCTCAAGGCGATGGCGCTCCTGGAGGCGGAGAAATCGTCGCACGAGCAGGACATGGCGGGCATGCGCTCGCTCGCGGCCGAGGTCTACCGCCTCGCGTGCGAACTCGATCCCGAAACGGTGAGCGAGACGCTCAGCGCGCAGATCATCTCGCTGTGGGACGAGCTGGGAAACCCCACCCCGACGAGGATCGCCAACGTCGCCGGCGAAGTGCTCATCGGGCTGGTGAAGGGTCTGAACAAGAAGGTCGAGAAGCAGACCTCGGCATTGACCGCGATGCACAAGGGCGTGCCGCAGCAGAAGCAGACGAGCGAGGTCTCGGCCCTGCGCAAGCAGGTGCAGGAGCTCGGCTCGCTGCGCGCCGAGATGCTGCAGACGCGCACCGATCTCTCGATGATGCGCCAGCGCGAAGAGGCGCTGCAGGAGGAGAAGGCGCGCCTCCAGGGCCTGCTCGAGGAGCAGCGCCAGATCAGCGAGAAGGCGCAGCAGGCCGCCAAGGCGCGCGAACAGCGCCTGCGCTCGACGGTGTGCGCGCTCGAGGTCACCAAGGAGCTGCACCAGGAGGTCATGCGCGACCTCCAGACCCAGCTCGCCGGCGCGCAGAGCCGCTTCGAGGAGATGGAGCGCGAGCTGCGCGACGTGCGCGGCACGATCTCGGTCAAGAAGGCGGCCAGCGACGTCGGCCAAGATATCCAGGAGGAGATGCGCCGCCTGGTGGACATGCGCGCGATGCTCGATGCGCGCAAGGAGGAGCTGTCAGCCGATCTCAAGACCGCCGAGGCCGAACTCCAGCGTCTCGGCGACGGTGCCCAGGACGAGGATCCCTCGATCGCCGAAGCCCTCGCGCAAAAGGTCAACCAACTCCGCCGCACCTACGAGCAGACCCAGAAGCGCCTCGACCAGCAGGAGGAGCGCGCCCAGGCGCTGCAGCAGCAGCTGGACGCGAGCCGTCAGGAAGCCGGTGAGCTGCGCGGACGCAGCGACCAGCTCAACACCGAGCTCGAATCGGCGCGCACCAGCCTCGCGCTCTCGAAGAAGAGCGTCGACGAGCTGAGCCTGGCGTACAAGCGCCTCGAATCCGAACGCGAATCGCTGCTCAATGAGCTCGAGAAGAAGAAGGGCACCCACGTCCTCGGCCGCAGCGGAGTTGCCGACGAGACCGATGCCGCCAAGTCCTTCGGCGAAGGCGCCGACGTCCTCGCCCAGCTGTCGGAGATCACGGTCCGCGCCGACAACCTCGATGCCGAGCTGTCGCGCGAACGCCGTCGCGTCCTCGACCTGACCGCCGCGCAGACCGCCTTGCATGCGCGGGTCACCGAGCTGACCCAGGATCGCGACCAACTGCGTTCCGCGCTCGATCGCCTGACCGCCGACCGGCTCGCGGATCAGCAGCACCACGCCACGGCCATCGCCCAGGCCACCCAGAACGGCCTCGTCGCCGAGACGCGCCTCGCCGAATCGCGCACCCGCATCGAGGAGCTCGAGAAGCGCCTGCGCGGCTCGGGTCCGCAGCCCGCGCTGTCAGCGGCCGACGAAGCAGCTGCGCGAGAACTCGCCGAGCTGCGCCAGAGCCACGTCGTCGCTTCGGCAAAGCTCGACGAGGCCCGCACCGCCGTATCCGCCGCGCAGGCCGAGGC
>JACCZE010000135.1 GCA_013696105.1 Planctomycetota bacterium
TGCTCGGCTCGGGTGCCGCTGGTGCGGTCGATGCGACCGGCGTCAGCGCGAGCTCGACCGACACGTCGACCGACGGATCCACCTTCATGCCGAAGTTCCGTGGGACGATGACCCTGAAATCATTGAAATTCACCTTGAACGTCGCTGATAGCCTGGGCGAGGCGTCGCCCGATATCCGGAACGGGATCTCGAGCTGCTTGTCCACCCCGTGCATGCTCCAGGTGCCGTGGGCGACGGGCGCATCCGCGGGACCCGATACCTTGGTCAGGGTGAAGAGGATCGACGGATGCTTGGCCGTCTCCATCTTGGCGTGCATATCCTGGTCGCGGCCCTTTTTCTCGGTATCCATGGTGGTCGCATCGACCACCACCGCTCCCGACGAGCGCTCGCCGTCGAGAGTGATCGTCCCTTTGGTCACCTTGGCCGTGCCTTGGAAGTCGTGGAAGGTGCTGTGGCCGGTGAAAGCGACCTTCGAGGTCTTGGGATCGACGGTGTAGCTCTGAGCCGCCCAGGTCGGAGCAGCGAGGCACACCAGGATCAGGGAGCAGGCTCTGGAGATCATGCGCACACCGTGCTCTCTGGCCGAGGCGCTCAATCGCCAACAGCCACACCTGTTGCGGATGCCGGTTTCAGGCCAGCGCCGCGCGCACGTAGCGCGCATCGTCGTCGGTCAGCGGCTGGGCGTCGGCCGAGAGGTTGGTCTCGACCTGGCGCACATTGCGGAATCCGGGAATCGTGCAGGCGACCACCGGTTCGTGCAGCAGGTACTGCAGCGCCACCCGTGCGAGGTCGCTCGTCGTCTCGCCGAATCGCGCCTTGAGCTTGGCGAGCTTCGGCTTGAGCCGCTCGAGTTCGGGCTGCGCGAAGCGTGATTTACCGCGACGGTGATCGCCTTCGTCGAAGGTCGGGGGCTTGGCGGGATCGAATTTGTCCAACAGCAATCCCTGGGCGAGCGGGCCGAAGGCGACGAACGACATGCGCTGGGATTCCAGCAACGCGCGCACCGGCGATCCGATGCGGATGAAGCGGTCGTCCAGCGCGTTGGCCGAGGACTGCAGCACGGTGGGCTTGATGATCGGCGCCAGGCGCAGGAAATCCGCTTCGGAATAGGCCGACAGGCCGATCAGGCGGACCTTGCCCTCTTGCTGCATGGCGCGCATGGTCGCGAGCGCCTCGGGCAGGTAACGGTCGTCGGGACCGAAGTCGCCGTGATGGAAATAATAGATGTCGATGTGCTCGCGGCGGAGGTTCTTCAGCGATTGCTCGCACTGGTGGCGCACGTGCAGCGGGTCGTAGGCGTGCTCGGCCGTGCCGCGGAAATGTCCCAGCTTCGAGGCGATGATCGCCGAGCCGGACCGTGCGCCCAGCGCCTTGGCGAGCAGACGCTCCGCCCGACCGTTGCCGTACACGTCGGCGTTGTCGAAGTGGTTCACCCCGCGGTCCTGGGCCAGGTTGATGGCGCGGATCGCCTCCGCTTCATCGACATCGGCCCAGCCGTTCGGGTTGCCGTCGACCCAGTTCAGGCCGCCGAGCGTCCAGCAGCCCAGGCTGATCTCCGAGACGCGGACATCCGAGGTGCCGAGGGTGCGGTACTGCATGCGTGCTCCAGCGTGGACCACGATGCGGCCGCGCACGGGCCGGTCAAATCCGCCTTACGCGCGGACACGCCAGTGGTCAGCCGGGGCAGCTCCAGGGACCGCGTCGGAATGCGCCGCACTGCCGCAAGGGCGGCGAGCCGATCCTTCCGGCTCGACCTATTCCGATTCGACGCGGTGGCGATCGCGGTACTGCGAGGGGCTCATGCGGAAACGCGCCTTGAACAGGCGGCTGAAGTGGAACGGATCATGGAAGCCGGTCTGCGCCGCGACCTCCTGGATCGGGGTCATGGTCGCCGACAGGCGCGTGCGCGCTTCCGCGAAGCGGCAGGACAGCACGTATTCCCTGGGGGACATGCGCATGGCCGATTTGAACACGCCGTGGAAGCGGGGAACCGACAGGCCCATGACCCGCGCCAGACCCGACACCGACAACGGGTCGGTGAGGTGGTCGTTGATGAACTGCAGGACCGGGGTCAGGCGGGCGAGTTCGGCGATCCGGTCGGCTCCGCCCCGCTTGAGCGTCGAAACCTCGGCGACCAGCTCGAGCACGCGAAAAGCCAGACGCTTGCGCGCCGCGAGCTTGGCCAGTGGCGGCGCTTGCCGCGCCGACTGCGACATCAGCTCGAGGATGGGCTCTTCCAGGCATCGGCCAACCGCCGGATCGACCACCAACGGGATGTCGAGGAGCGAGGTGAGATCGACCGCGCCGAAGAGCGTGAAGCGCCCATGGAACCAACGCGCCCGCATGGGCTTTCCCGCCGCTGGCGCGAGATGCAGGATGTGATGCTGGGTCTCGGCACCGACGATGAAGGCGCCCCCCGGTTCGGTGGAGCGCTGATCCTGGCCGCGGAACCGCACCGCGTAGCGGCCTTCGTAGGACTGCGCCACCACCAGGAAGGGGCAGATGCGCCAATCGGTGACGTCACCGTCGCCAAACGGCGCGGTACCGGCTTCGCAGAAGCTGATGCGCAGCGTCTCTTCGGCGATCGCGCTGAGGGCGGTAACCATGGCGAGAACGAGTGTCCGGAGCGACGCCGCCCGACCAAGCGCGATCACGCCTGACAACGGTCGGTTCCCCGTGGGAGAGCTGTCGCCGGAGGACGGAGGACGGAACACTTCCCCTCCTTCGGTGCATGGTGACCACCGGTCACCTGGCAACCCTCCAACCGGGAATACCATGCCACCATGGCGGCGACAGAGAGCCCTGGTTGCGAACGGCTTCTGCGCGGCAATCGCCCAGCGCGCGCCATGGCGCGAGCACTGTTCACCGTAGCGATCCCCCAACGGACGTGGGAACTGCCGCCCGGAATCGGCGCCGAGTTGTTCAGTGCTACCTCGCGCGACGGCGTCGGGCTGGTGGGATGGCGCGCGTCTCCGTCGCGACCGCGCGGCACGGTGCTCATGCTCCATGGGCTGCTGCGCAACTGCACCATGGATGGCATTCCCGGATGGGGAGCGCGGTGGCTCGAACGTGGCTTCGCGACCGCTGCCATCGACTTGCGTTTCCACGGACGATCGCAGGACCAGATCCCCTCGTTCGGCGTGGCCGAGTCCTGGGACGCGCGCGCAGCCCTGGACGCCTGCGCTGCTGTCGGGTTTCCACGTCCGTTCGTGATCAACGGAGGATCGCTGGGAGCCCTGGCAGCACAGCGCGCCGCGGTGGACGATCCACGCGTCGATGGCGCGTCGCTCCTGGCGATGCCGGCGTTCCCCTGGCATGGCGCGCATATCGGTGCGAACCGGATCGCCGATCTCGCGCGCAGCGAGCTGCGGACCAGGACCCGCATCGCGAAGCTGGCGATCGGCGCTTCCCTGGCCTTCGCTGGACAGGCCGGGCGGTTGGTGGGCGGCCTGGTGAACGCGAGCTATGGCTTCGACATCATGGGCGCGGGCGACATCCGCACCGCGCCCATGCCAGCTCATCGCCCCGCGCTGCTGTCGATGATGGGTGCGCTGGATGGCTTCGATTGGCGCGCCACCGCGGCGGTGTGGCGACGACGGGCAGCACGCGGCGACCGGCCGTTCGTCACTCCGACGCAAGCGCCGGGGCAGGATTCGTGGTTCGTGCTCGCTCCCGGTGTCGGCCATCCACCGGTGTCGCCCCACCTGCTCGAATGGCCGGCGTGCAACCCCATGCTCGAGCAGTTCGTCGAGCTGGTGGCCGCGCGCTACCGTGCGCGGCACCCATCCGGTCCGGGGCATCACCAGTAGATGTAGCGCTCGAAGTTGCTGCGACCGGGATCGGGCAGGGCCGAGACATCGAGCACGACGTAGCGGTTCTCCTCGACATCGAGCAGGACCTTGCCTTTGACGCCGTAATCCTGCGCGGTGTCGTACGACCACTTCATGATGAACTCGCGCGGACCGAGGTCGGTCTGGGCGGTGATCATCAGGTAGTCGTGCTCCTCGCTGATCGAATCGATCGAGGTGATGGTGTGGATCAGGTAGCGCCGCAGCAGCGATTCGCGGATGAGCCGCTGCGCGTCCTCAGGCCATTCGCCGAGATCGCGGATCAGGCCGATCTCCTGCTCGCGGTTGTCCTCGATGATCCAGCGCAGGCTGATGAACTTGCCCGGGTAGCGCACGGGCATGCAGCGCAGCGCGAAGACGCCGTCATAGGTGCGGTCGTTGCCGATGGTGATGTGCAGCGACTTGCGCTCATCCAGGGTGATGGTGGTGAAATCGGGCTTGAGCCAGCGCGGACGATGGCCGGTGAGCGGGGGCAGGCCGGTGACGGGATCGTACTGTCCGGCCGGCAGCTCGCGCGACTTCTTCTCCTCCTCGACCAGGGTGTCGATGGTCCCCTCGTTGGCCGCGCCCTGGATGCGCACCAGCTTGGCGTAGCGGCCGGCCTGGGCCATGAGCTCGACGTGCGTCCCCTGCTCGACGATGCGCCCGTCGTCCACCACCATGATGCGGTCGCAGTTGCGCAGCGTGCTCAGGCGGTGGGCGATGATGATGCTGGTGCGGCCCTTGACCAGTTCGCCCAGCGCGGTCTGGATCGCCAGCTCGGATTCGCTGTCAACGCTCGAGGTCGCCTCGTCCAGGATGAGGATCCGCGGCTCGCACAACAGCGCGCGCGCGATCGATAGGCGCTGGCGTTCGCCACCCGAAAGGCCCGCGCCGCGTTCGCCGACCCAGGTGTCGTAGGCCTGCATCTGGCGCATGATGAAATCGTGCGAATTTCCCGCGCGGCTGGCGGCGATGACGTCCTCGATACCGGCGTCGGAGCGGCCGTACACCAGGTTGTCCCACAGCGTGCCGCGGAACAGGAAAGGCTCCTGCAGCACCACGCCGATGTTGCGGCGCAGGTCCTGCTTGCTCATCTGCCGCACCTCGATGCCGTCGATCAGCACCTGGCCCTCGTCGACGTCGTAGAAGCGCGAGATGAGGTTGATGACCGTTGACTTGCCAGAGCCGCTGCGTCCGACCACGCCGATCATCTGGCCGGGGGTGATGTGGAAGTTCACGTTCTTCAGGATCGGCGACTGGCGGCTGTAGCCGAAGGTCACGCCCTTGAACTCGATCTCGCCGCGCATGTTGTTCATCGGCACCGGTTGGCGGTGATCCGGGATGGCGATGGGGGTGTCGAGGACTTCGAAGATGCGGTGCATCTGCGTGCTGAACTGCGTCAGCCACGAGGTCAGGTTGGTCAGGCCCGAGAGCGGGCCGTAGAACAGGCCGAGGTAGCTGAAGAAAGCGATGAGCGTACCCAGGCTGATGCCAGCGGCATCGTCGGGGCCGACCCCCTGCGCGATGGAGAAGTTGTTCTCGAGTACCTTCTGCCCGCCGACGTACCAGACGATCCAGCCGCCGACACCGAAAATGAGGCCCATCAGGGGATAGAAGGTCGCCGCGGACGCATCCACCTTCAGTCGAGCGTCGCGCAGGGTCTCGGACGACGCGGTGAAGCGCTTGAGTTCGCGGTCCTCCTGTGCGAAGGCCTTGACCACGCGGATGCCGGTGAGCAAGCCATTGAGCATGCCCGCCTGACGCGATGAACGCTCCCAGAAGCGCTGGTAGTGCGGATAGACGAAGCGGTAGAAGATGAAGGTACCGGCGATCACGAACGGCGCCGGAATGAGCGCCCACAAGGCGAGGTGCGGTTCCAGGCTGTACATCGAGATCGCGGCGAGGATCACCATCAGGATCTGCATCAGGAAACCGGCGGTGAGCTGGCCCATGAAGCCCTGCACGGCCTCGGTGTCGTAGGCGACGCGGCCGACCAGGGATCCGACCGACTGCTTGTCGTAGTAGCTGAGGCTGAGCTGCTCGAGGTGTCCGACGAGCTTGGTGCGGATGTCGAATGAGATCGATGTGCCGACGCGGCTGGCGATGCGGCCGTTGATCACCGTCGCCACCGCGCGCAGGATCTGCGCGACCGCATAGGCGCCGACCACCAGCAGCAGCAGGTAGGTCGGGCTCTTCAGTTCCTCGAGGAAGGCGAACGGCTGCGACTTGCCCGCGGATTTCGGATCGAGGACGTGGTCGATCAAATAGCGGATCAGGCGCGGCGCGATCATGTCCAGACCGACTGCCACGATCAGCAGAACCATCATCATGCACGCCGCCGGCCAGTACGGCCGCATCAGCTGCATGACGCGCGAGAACGCCGCGCCGTGCTTCACCGCGAACGGCGAGAGCTGCCCCGGATATTCGAGGATCACTCCCGACACCGGGCAGCGGCGCGGATCGACCTCGTCGTCGGGCGACAGCTCGAGGATCTTTCCTTCGCGCAGATCCTCGAGGCGTTTCGCCAGGCGTCCGAAATGATACTTGGTGCGGTTGCTGTAGCGCACGATGTCGAGCCAGATGCCGCCGATCTTCGCCTGCAGCAATCCGGAGCCGTACACCGCCATGGTGCGGAATTCGCCGATCTCGGACAGCGCGAGGGTCAGGGCCGGCGTCTGCGGCACCGACTCATCGAAGACCCAGAGCGTCGAGGCGCTGGCCACCACCCACTGGCGGACGTAGTGGCCGGTGAGGTTGATGTCGGTCGGGATCGAGAGCACGACATCGCGGGGTTCGGCGCCGGCCCGCTTCAGCCCCTCGGTGATGTCGACGGGCAGCTCGCTGGTGAGTTTCATGGTATGGATGGGTCCTCGCGGCGCGATTATGGGAGTCGATTCCGTGACCGCCACAGAGGCCGATGATGTCAAGTCCATGCTGTCCGGGAGGACCGCCACGGCAATCCGCGACAGCGGCTAACCCCAGCCGATCACTGGCATTGGGTCCGATGATCGCTCGGGCGCGTGTGCCGGACCATCGCCTGCGGACAGCGGGTGGTTTCGGCACGGCGCGCGCCGTGCCCTGGCACGATGCGCGCTGACCCCACCGTCGCGGTCGAACTCAGACCTGGGGCTGGCGCACGTCCACGAAGCGTCCGGTGTCGGCCGATTCGCGCGCGGCGAGGCACGCGTAGGCGCTGTCGAGGCCGGCCTTGATCGGGCACAGCGGCTTCGCCTGTCCCTTTACCAGATCGATGAAGTTCTTCGCCAGGATCTGATCGCCGCCGCCGTGGCCCGCGCCGAAGTCCGGCGTCATCACGTCGTCGAACGGCTCGTGGTGCCAGGCGCGCCTGAGCTCCTTCTTGTTCCAGTCGAAGGACAGCGTGCCGTTCCATCCGGTGATGGTGGCGCCGCGGGCGCCCGCGGTGCGCTTCACGAAGAAGATCTGGGTATAGAGCCCCTTCGCGCCGTTGGCGAATTCAAGCAGTACATTCGACTGGTCCTCGTTCATGCCCGTCTCGGGCGTGCCGATCCCCTCGTGATAGCTGACGTTGGCCTCGGGCTTCGCGCCCTTGGTCGAGGCGTCGCGGAAGACCCGGCCCTTCGAGGTCATCGCCGCGACGCGCACGATCGGCGCGCCCGCGAGGTACATCAGGTAATCCAGGTCGTGGGTCGCCTTCTGCAGGAACAGGCCGCCGGTGACCTTGTAGTCCTTGTACCACGAATCGAAGTACACCGACCCGTAGCTGACGTAGTTGATGCCGAGCACGTGCTCGACGCGTCCGACCGCGCCGTCCTCGATCAGGTTGCGCGCGCGCACGCACAGCGGCGAGACGCGCAGCGGGAAGCTCACCAGGGCCTGGCACTTGGATGTGGCGAACGCGCGCTCGAGCGCGGTCGCCTGCTCCATCGAATTCGACACCGGCTTCTCGAGGTACAGCGGCAGGTCGTACGCGGCGACCTGCACCGCGTACGGGGTATGCAGATCGCAGCGCGTGCCGATGGCGATCGCGTCGGGCTTGCCGACCTCGATGAGTTCTTTCACCGTCTTGAAAAATTTGGCGTCGGCGCGGCTGTCCTCGGGCAGACGGCCGCGGGCCTTCTCCTCGTCGGGGTCGAGGACCGCGACGACCTTCAGCTCGGGGCACTTCTCCTTGAACGCCTGGATCATGCCGGAAATGCGGCTGCCGAGGCCGATGACGCCGAGCTTCATGGAAGTCTCCGTGGTGGTGAGAGCCTACTTGAGGTCAAAGATCGCCTGCATCGCGCGCGCGGTGTTGTGGATGAGCGTGTCCGGGGCGTGCTTGTAGAACGGCACGGGCGGGATCATCTCGGCGGTGCACCAGCCGTCGTAGCCGACCTTGCGCAGGGCCTTCATCACTTCCGGCCAGTTCAGATCGCCCGAGAGCAGGTCGACGAAGCCGTCGACGCTGCCGACCGCGCGGCGGTAATCCTTGAAGTGCACGCGCTTGATGCGCTTGCCCAGGATCGAGATCCAGTGCTCGGGGTATCCGGTCACCAGGGTGTTGCCGACGTCGTAGTAGGCGCCGACGTTGGCGGAGCCGAACGAGTCGATGAACGAGCGCATCTCGAGCGGCGAGAGCAGGAACTTGTTCCAGACGTTCTCGATGCCGATGGTGACCTTGAGCTTCTCGGCCAGCGGGATCGCCTCCTTCACGAAGGCGGTGGCGCGCTCGTAGGCCACGTCGTAGGGCACGATCTCGCAGTTGGGCACGAAGTCGGCGCCGACCGCACCGGGGACCACCAGGATCGCGTCCAGGCCGAGGCCGGCGGCGCATTCGATCTCCTTCTTGAGGATCGCCGCGGCCTGCTTGCGCACCGCCGCATCCGCGCTGACCGGGTTGGTGCCCCAGTACATGCCGGTCGCGAGGCCCGAGATCTGGATGCCGATCTTGTCGGCCATGGTGCGGATCTTCTTCAGGTCGGCATCGGTCGACTTCATGTTCACCGGACCGTCGCCCGACAGATCGACCTCGAAACCCTCGAAGCCGGCGGCCTTCGCCACCTTCAGCTTGCCCTCGAGCGAGTCGGGACCGTTGAACGACCAGATGCTGATGGATTTCTTCATGATGATTCCGTCGGTTTGGAAGAGTTTGACGAGAGGGTGGATGATCGCGCGCGAAGAAGCCCCGGGACGTCGACGTGTCGACGTCCCGGGCACATTCACGCCCGTCTCAGAGCTTGACGACCTTGCCGGTCGCGGCCGACTTCAGTTCGGCGAACACCACGCGCAGCGATTCGGCGCCGTGTTCGAGGGTGGCGATCTTCGGCGTGCTGCGGTGCTCGAGACAGTTGATGAAGTAGCGCAGCTCGTTGTAGTAGCCGCCCAGCGACGACAGGTTGCCGGTTCCGGCCTTGGATTCGCCGGCGCTGGGAGCGGTTACCGGCAGCGGCTCGGCCTTGGCGTCGCCGATGGTGTACTTGATGCTCGGGGTCTGGGTCGAGTCCATCTCGACCGAACCGTTCTCGAACACCGCCTGGAAGGCCATCTGGAAGCCCCAGCTCTTGCCGTAGTTCCAGCCGCCCTCGGCCTGCACCGAGATGCCCTTGTAGATGTAGTTGGTGAAGATGTGGCTGTAGCCCGAGAAATCCTTGGTCGCGGTCGCGAACACGGCCTGCGGGGTGCCGAGCAGGTGCACCACGTAGTCGGTGTCGTGGATGTGCAGGTCGACCGCGGCGCCCATCGAGCGCTTCCCCTTGTTGAGCCAGTCGTCGACGCTGTAGCCGGGGCGGCCGGCGCGGCGCTGCAGGGTCAGGCTGAGCAGCTTGCCCGCGCGCTTGGATTTGACGAATTCCTCGAACGCCTGGTATTCAGGCCAGAAGCGCAGGCACTGGCCGACCATGAACTTGGTCTTCGCCTTCTTGAGCGCGGCCTTGATCTTGGTGGCGTTGGCCATCGAGATGGTGAGCGGCTTCTCGCAGAACACGTTCTTCTTGGCGGCGAGCGCGGTGAGCACGGCGTCGGCGTGCAGATCGGTGGGCAAGCACACGTCGACCACATCGGCTTCGACCTCGGCCAACGCCTCCTTCAGGCTGCCGAAGATCGGGACCTGCAGGCCGATCTTGTCGCCCTGCTCGCGGGCCTTGTCCGGAAGCGTGTCGACGATCGCGACGATCTTGGCTTCGGGGATCTGGGCGTAGGCCTGGGCGTGGATGCCGCCCATGAAGCCGAAGCCGACGAGGATGACTTTTTGCATGTGG
>JACCZE010000166.1 GCA_013696105.1 Planctomycetota bacterium
GCCGAAAATCGTCGCTGCCATGGTCGCTCCGTCAGGATTGCAGGGGTGGTGAGGCGTGGAAAGGAGTCGCGTCGCCGCCATCGCGGTGCGCGGATTTCTGCCGGTAGATCAGCGCGAGCAGCCACAGGGTGCGCATGCGCTTCTGCTTCGACAGGTGCGTGAACAAGGTGCGCAGGTTCTCGGCCGAGGCATCGCCGCCCGTGCCGCTGGCGGCCTGCACCAGCTCCTCGAGATCACTCGGGTTGATGCGCTTGGACATCCATTCGGCGAGGGCGTCGGCGGCGTTGGCGAGATGCGTACGCACCTGGCGGTCGGTGAGCTTCCACTGTGCTGCCAGCTGCTCCTGCTTGTGGCCTTCGAGCACCCAGCTCTGCAGCATCTTGATGCCGGTGGCGAGTTCCGCCGGGGCTTCGAGCGCGAAGTGGTCATAGGCCTGCTCGGCGTACTCGACCAAGCCGGCGAGATCGCTGGAGTCGTCCTTCCGCTCGGAGCGCGCGTCGACCGCCAGCGCCGCATCGGCCGAGGGCGAGCGCGCACGCAGGTGGCTGAAGTAGAAGTTGCGGACCGCGGTCTTGAAGTACGGACGGAACGGCCGCGACGGATCGTAATTCAGCAGGATGTGCGTCTCCAGGCGGATCAGCACGTCGTGAGTGATGTCGTCGATGTCCTGGTCGCGGCAGCCGAGTCCGCGCAGGTAGTTCTGCACCGGCTTCTGGTAGTAGAGCCAGGTCGAGGATGCGTCGCGGCGCTCGCCGCGCAGCATCGAGCTGTGCGTGCTCGCATCGTCCATCGAATTGGGAACGAAGGTCCGTGGACCGCGGGGTGGTTCGGAATTATCGAGAGGCTGAGGTGCGGGCATGGTAGCGGGTAAATTACCTACGGGACCGCACCTTGAAACCGGAAGTCTCTTTTCGCCGTGCGAGTCGCTGTCCGAGTCGCCGTCGCGGCCGCTCGCCGACGTGGCGGAATCCGCTCGCCGTCACGCCCCGTTGACGGCGAGCGACCGTACGCGCCGGCATCCGTTCAGGTGCGCGGCTTGCGGAAGACCTGGGTGCCGAAGCGCTTCTCGGTGTGCTTGCGCACCAGCGCCATGATCACCCACACGAATCCGCACAGGAACGACGCGATGAACGCGGCGACGCTGCTGAAGGCGCAACCGTACGCGTAGGTGTTGGACTGCCAGGACCCGCCGATCAGGTACAGCGCGACGGCCGCGGCGCCGGCCACGGCCGCGAAGGCCGCCAGGATCAGGGTCACTCGCCCCACGACTCGCTCCTTGGCCACCAGGCCGTCTCTATACCCCCAGTATACCCCAGGACCGGGCCCATCGCCTCCTATGAGAAACCACCCTGAATGTTCCATCCGACGCGGGCCGAATGATCTCGGGGCGAGCGAACTATCGGCGGATCGAGAACACCAATTCGATCTCGTCCGCCTTCAAAGGCACGGGGGCGGCACCGGGCGTCGAGGCCGACGACTTCACATGGCGACGGGTGGTCTTGGCCTGCGTTGGCCGTACCGAGAACACTGTGAACCCGAGGCCTTTGAAGAAGGCCACCCCGGCTCCGCTGGCGTTGCGCGCGATCACCGTGACCTGCGTGCGCTGGGCGTCGTTCGCATCCATGATCACCGCGTTGACCAAGGCGCGGCCGATCCCCAATCCAGGCCGTCCGCTGTAAAGCATGAGGATCTCGTAGCTCATCGGTCCGACCCGGTAGGAGATGGCTCCCAAACGATCCTCTCCGACCTGCGCGATGAATCCCGGTGAGGCGCTGAGGGTGGCGGCGTTCAGATCCGGCGAGGCGAAATCCTCGAGTCCCTCCCCAGACAGCACCGACGCCAGCCAATCGTGATCGGCCGGCTTCACATTACGCAGGATCACCTTCACGCTGTCCCCTGGAAACCGACGATCGCGGACAGTCAAACGTGGTTCCGCGTCCTGTCACTCACAATCGGCGCATCGCGCCGATTGCGCGGCGTGCACCCGATGACGTCAGGTCAGTCCAGACGACGGGTATCCGTGCGCCAATCGTACCAGGTCTGACGGATGCCGACTCCGAAGATGCTGCGCTCGTCCTCGGTCATCCCGGCGATGATCTGGGGCGACAGGCTGCGGGCGAAATCCCACTGGGGACGGACCCACGGGCGGCAGAACAGCAGGTGCAGGGCTCGGCGCGGCGACTGCGTGGCATTCCGACTCCCGGCGTGCCAGAGGCCGCCATCATAGGCGATCAGGCTGCCGGCCGGCGCTTCGACGGCGATCGCCTCGTGCTCGTAGGCGGCGAGCTGGGCATCGTCGGAACTGTTGAGCAGTTCGGGCCGATCCGACCGGAATGCCCGGTTCTGCGATCCGGGTACCAGGCGGGTGCATCCATTGGCGATGGTGAAATCGTCGAGCGCATGCAGCGCATTGATGTAGAGCACCTGTCCGGGCAGCGAGACGCTGTCCTTATGCAACCGCTGGGTCGTGCCGCCCGGCACCATGGTCAGCCCGTTGAGGCTGCCGATCACGCAATCGTTTCCGAGCACAGACCGCATCAGCGGCAGGAGCCGCGGGTTGAGCGGCAGGTGACGGAACACCTCGTGCTTCTGCGGGAGCATATACGCGACGCGATAAGACTCGGTCAGCCACTTCCGTTCAGGCGCGATCGCGGCTTCATTCGTGAACACCTCGTCGAGCGCGGCGCGGCTCGCGGACAGCTGCTGATCGTCGAGAATTCCGGGAACCACGGTGTAGCCGCGGGTGCGGATCTCAGCGGCGTGCTCATCCCGGGTCAGCGTCATCTCCCTTCCCTTCTTCCCCTCGGCCTTCTGTTCAATCCGCGCGCAGGACGCGCGGGCGGTCCTCGCCGTGCTTCTGGCGCCCGTCGAGATAATCCTGGGTGATGACCGCGTATATCCGGTCGATGAATTCCCCGGCGACGCCTTCCTCCGTCGCCCAGGTGCGGCGATCCTCCATGAATGCGAGGAAGACCTCAGTGGTATTCACGTCGGGTGGCGTCGGGGTACGCCCCATGTAGTCCGCATACGTCTTACGCTCACCCAGCAAGGCGATCAGCGCTCGGTCGATGCGATCGATCTCGCCGCGTGCGAATGTGCGCGATGGTATGTCCTTGGATCCGGACTTCGGCATGGGGGTTCTCCGTCGGCGAGACGCCGTACTGCCCACCAGACTACCTCATGCGTCCGCTCGCCGCCACCGGTGGCGCGAGCCCCCCGTGTCGCCCCTCGCAGTACATTAGGATTCGGCATCGTGCTCGACTGCATTGCCTGGCTGGCTGATGGCGATCGTCATCGTCGCACCACGTCGGACGTGGAACGGTCATCGCCGCGCTCCGCCGTCGGCTCAGGTCGTCGCTTCAGAAGCTGAGGCGGGACGGAGGGTGATCCGTTCATCTCCGGCCACCGAGCTCTCCCAGGATTCGATGCGTCAGCGAGCATACGCGCTCGCCTTGACCTCGCGCTAGGCCCACCACACTCGCGCGAGCACGCCCGCTTAGCTCAGTTGGTTAGAGCATTACCTTGACATGGTAGGGGTCGGGGGTTCGAGTCCCTCAGTGGGTACCAGTCGTAAG
>JACCZE010000174.1 GCA_013696105.1 Planctomycetota bacterium
TCGAACCCTTCGAGCTGTTTTCCTCTGTAAACCGAGTCGCGCGCTGCAGTCTCCCCCGGAATGCGACGCACGGTCAGCGTGTCTGGGGAAAACGCGATTGTATTTTCGGAGATGTCTCCGAAATCGAATACAAGCGTAGGATTTCTTGACCGTCTGTTCGGAGTGATTGGAATCTGGGCCCAGAATTCGATGTTCTCGATGTGTGAGAGATCGGCCCCGCTTGGCCCGAGGGGAGTTCGTATCGACCTCCAGCGTTTGCCAGGGGTTGTGTTTCCAACGGTCCACTTAAAAGTGTTGAAGCCCTCTTTTCGAAGTCCACCGATCGAGAGCGGGTAAAGCGTCATCCACAGCAGTGGCTCTGGTGCTGAAAGTCCGGTGCCGATGATGTTCGTGAGCGGATCGATGTCTTCGATTCGAAGCCGGAGCGGAATTCCGCGCGCGTCTAGTCCATCTCCCTGCCAGGCCATGGTCGCCGCACGATTCAGCTCGAGAATATCGGCCCCGAACAACGCGGGTAGCTGCCGGCCCAGTGCCGGCTGGCTGCTGTAGTACCACTGGGTATCCATCAGCCCGACCTGAATTCCACCCTCGCCTTCGAACGATTCGACGAATGCCTGGCCAGCAGCGTTCGGCTTCGGACGACTGGCGGCAAACTCGCCCGAGAAGTTGATCCGCGACGGGACTGTTGTCTGCCCCGACGGCAGCTTCGACACCAGCGAAGTCAGCGCAGATGCATCGAATCCAAACTGGGCTGTAACTCCCGCAACGAGCGACGCCGCTGGCTCGAGGCCGAGCGGCGGCCGATTGTACGTACTGTTCTGCGTCTGCGAGATCGCAGTGAAGTTCACACTGCCGTTCGTCAACGGAAATTCGGCCGTCGCCCCAAGTATCGACGTCGGCGTTTCTGCGAACAGTGGATTCTCTTCGAAAGTCGCGGCGATCTGACGCGGCCGCGAGAACAATGTGTCGGGCCGCGAGAATGTCACGCGCCCCAGGTCGTAGTCCACGTTGTAGTCCGACCCGCGAATCATCGGAATTCCGTCGATCGTCAATCGCTCCGAATTCGGCCTGACCTGAACCGACCCGAGCATGAGGGCGCCTGCCTCTCCACTCCCTTCGGCCTGGTATCGTACGCGAATGTGGTAGACCGACTGCGGTCGTTGAGCTGATCGCGCGTACTCGGATGGCGTGGTGTATATGGTGTCGTTCGAAGGATTGCCGCCACGAGCAAGCCCGTTCTTCGCGAAAGGACGCAGCGATGGGAAAACAAGGAACTGATCGCGAACGACCCGCGATGCAGAAGCACCAAGACTGAGCTCGAAATTCGGATCTGAAGGCCGGGGCCAGAGGCGGTTTTCGAGATCGAAGGTAGACGTGTTCGTTCTTTGTGTGAGACCGAACAGCTGCAGGTAGGTGTTCGCTGTCCGGGCTGAGGATTCGACGGTTTTTTCCTGATCGTCGCTCGTGCCGGTGACAATCTTGACGACTACGCTTTGCCTCCGAACCTCCGGTCCGCCGATTCTATAGACGCTTCTGATTTCCCGCTCGAACGCCGGCTCGTCCGGAGTGATTTGCGGATCCCAAAGCAGGTTGGCGAACTGCTCAGTCTGTGAGCGAAACTCGAGGTCCGGAGTTCCACCCGTGCTGACGTGGACGGTGTCCTGTCCGTTGACTCTGACCCTGTATGCGACAACAAGCCGCTCGTTGTTGAGGGATAACGGCCGAACAAGCGCTATCCATAGCTGCGATGGGTCGACGTAGTAGTCGATGCCTTCGCGCAGACGCTCGTACACGGGTCCGCGCCTCGACCGCGGATCGCCAAGAATCCTGAATTGCGGGCCACTCGGGTTCGGCGGCTGGCCGCCAATCAACAAGCGATAGAGAAACACTCGCGTGGGACGAACCGTGTCCGGCAGCGACCTCGCGAGCTGCTCCATCCTCCGGCTGTCGAGGATGTCGATGTTCGGATATGATCCGAGCAGTCTCGGCGGAACGGTGAAGAAAAAACGACGCGGTTCGAATTGATGATCCTCAATTCGGCGGTCTACGGCCGAGAGCGTGCGATCACCAACAGTGAAGACGCGATCGCTGATGATGTTTCCTTTTTTCTGTGCGACGATTCCGCGAAGCCTTGCGGAGCCAACCTTCGCAATCGCCTGAAGCCCGTAATTACCGCTTGGAATTCCAGCGGTGATGAATCGCGATGCTGGGGGCTGAAACGTGACGTTGCCAAGCTCGACGCGCTGGATCAGCTCGTTCCCTTTTCCATCGTAGTTGACGGAGATGTTGTTCGAGGCGTCGAACTCGCGCTGGGTGTCGTAATCGACATCCACATGAACGCGCTCAGCGACGACGCCGCCGGAACGTGCATTGAACTGAAAATCGATCAAAGGGAGGAAGTTGCTCTGACAGTCGAATAGTGGCTGCACGACTCCGCTCACAGCGCACCGCTCGTTCAGGTTCTTCTCGCCCCGGAGCTCCATCCGCGCGTTCAGCTGAAGCGCCAGATCGGAGTGTTCGGCGATGATGTCCCCTGCCCTGGCAGCAACTTTTCGCTGATTTCTGTCTTCCGGAGCCGTTGCAAACGACGGTGGTTTCTCTGCTGTCGCAAACGTCGAGGCGGCCACCTGGCCCCAAACCGACTGGATGATCGTCCGCATATTCTGTTGAAATGCGGTAGCCCTT
>JACCZE010000181.1 GCA_013696105.1 Planctomycetota bacterium
AGTCCCAGCAGCGCGCCGAGGACCGGCACCGCGAGGAAGGTGGCGATCGAGGCCAGGATCAGCGTGCCCATCGGTTCAGGCCTTGGCCGCTTCGGCGGGCTTCCACAGGCCCTTGTTCGGCAGCAACTCCTGCAGGCTGCGCACCTGGTAATCCGCGCGCTTGAGCTGGCGCAGGGCGCTGATCAGCGCGGCCACGCTCGAGAGCGTGGTGAAATACGGCGTTCCAGACACCGCGCAGGCCGAGCGGATCTTGCCCTCGTCGCTGCGTCCGCCGCGATTGTTGGGGGTGTTGATGACGAACGCCAGTTCCTTGAGGTGCGCCAGCACGGTGTCGCCGCCGTCCTTCACCTTGTTCAGGATCTTCACCGGGATACCGCCGCGCTCGAGGATCTTGCCGGTGCCGCGCGTGGATGAGATCTGGTAGCCCAGGTCGGCGATCTCCTGCGCCAGGGCGATCATCAGCCGCTTGTCGTTGTCGCGCACGCTGATGAACACCTTGCCGTGCAGCGGCACGGCGGTGCCGGCTCCCAGCTGCGCCTTGTAGTACGCCTCGCCGAAGGTCGGAGCGATGCCCATGACCTCGCCGGTCGAGCGCATCTCGGGGCCGAGGATTGTGTCCACGCCCGGGAACTTGTTGAAGGGCAGCACCGATTCCTTGACGCAGAAGTGCGTCGGCTCGCTGCGCCGGAGGGCTTCCGCGATGTCGATGCCGAGATCCTTGAGCGTGCGGCCGGCCTGCACCAGCGCGGCGATCTTCGCCAAAGGCATGCCCGTGGCCTTGGCGATGAACGGCACCGTTCGCGACGCGCGCGGATTGACCTCGATCAGGTAGACCTCTTCGTGGCGGATCGCGAACTGCACGTTCATCAGGCCGCGCACGTTCAGGTGCATGGCCAGGGATGCGGTGATCTCGTGCATGCGTGTGACGATGCGGTCGGACAGCGAATACGCCGGGATCACGCACGACGCGTCGCCCGAATGCACGCCGGCCTCCTCGATGTGTTCGAGCACGCCGCCGATCATCACCTCTTTACCGTCGCAGATCGCGTCGACATCGACCTCGACCGCGTGCTCGAGGTACTTGTCGATCAGGATCGGCGCACCGGCGGCGACTTCCATCGCCAGGGCGACGAACCGCCTCAGGTCGGCGCGGTTCTGCACGATCTCCATCGCGCGGCCGCCGAGCACGAAGCTCGGGCGCACGACCACCGGATAGCCGATGCGCTCCGCCTCCTTGACCGCCTCGTCGAGCGTGCGCGCGATGCCGTTGTTGGGCTGCTTGAGGTGGATCGACTCGAGCACCGCCTTGAACTGCTCGCGGTCGCCGGCGCGGTTGATGTCGGTCGGGCTGGTGCCGATGATCGGCAGGCCGGCCTTCTCGAGCGCGATCGAGATGTTCAGCGGGGTCTGTCCGCCGAACTGCACGATCACCCCCATCGGCTTCATCACGCGGTAGATCTCGAGCACATCCTCGGTGGTCAGCGGCTCGAAGAACAGGTAGTCGGAGGTGTCGTAGTCGGTGGAGACGGTCTCGGGATTCGAGTTGACCATGATCACTTCGAAGCCCGCATCGCGCAGGGCGAAGGCGGCGTGGCAGCAGCAATAGTCGAACTCGATGCCCTGGCCGATGCGGTTGGGGCCGCCGCCCAGGATCATGATCTTCTTGCGATCGTTGACCGGGTGCTCCGACTCCTGCTCGTAGGTCGAGTAGTAATAGGGCGTGATGGCGGTGAATTCGGCCGCGCAGGTATCGACCAGCTTGTAGGCGGGATGCACGCCCTGGCGCCAGCGCTGCTCGCGCACCGCTTCCTCGGTCGCATTCCACAGCACCGCGAGCTGCTTGTCGCTGAATCCGTCGCGCTTGGCCCGCAGCATCGCCGCGGCGTCGCAGCGTGACATGCCGAGCGTTTTGATCACCGCCTCGTGGTCGACGATCATGCGCACGTGGCGGATGAACCACGGATCGATGCGCGTGGTTGACTGGATCTCGTCGTCGGTGGCTCCGGCCTGCATCGCCAGGCGGATCATCAGGAGGCGATGCGAGGTCGGACGCACGATCTTGTCGAGGTACTCCTGCTTCTTCTCCGCCTCGCCCACGTCCTCGGCGTTGCGAGGGCCCAGGCCATTGGCGCCGATCTCGAGGCCGCGCAGGGCCTTCTGCAGCGACTCGCGGAAGGTGCGGCCGATGGCCATGACCTCGCCGACCGACTTCATCTGGTAACCCAGGGTGTCGTCGGCCTCGCTGAACTTCTCGAAGGCGAAACGCGGAATCTTGGTGACGACGTAGTCGATGGTCGGCTCGAAGCAGGCGGGCGTCTCGCGCGTGATGTCGTTCGACAGTTCATCGAGGGTGTAGCCGATCGCGAGCTTGGCAGCGATCTTCGCGATCGGGAATCCCGTCGCCTTCGACGCCAGCGCCGACGAGCGCGACACGCGCGGGTTCATCTCGATGATGACCATGCGCCCGTCGGCGGGATTGATCGCGAATTGGATGTTGCTGCCGCCGGTTTCGACGCCGACCGCGCGGATGATCCTCAGGGCCGCGTCGCGCATGCGCTGGTATTCGCGGTCGGACAGGGTCTGGATCGGTGCCACGGTGATCGAATCGCCGGTGTGGATGCCCATCGGATCGAGGTTCTCGATCGAGCAGATGATGACGACGTTGTCCTTCTTGTCGCGCATCACCTCGAGTTCGAACTCCTTCCAGCCGTACAGACTCTCCTCGATCGACAGCTCGTGGGTGCGCGAGGCGGCGAGGCCGCGGCGGCAGATCGCCTCGAACGCCTCCTCGGTGGTGGCCAGGCCCCCTCCGGACCCACCCATGGTGAAGGATGGGCGGATCATGCACGGCAGGCCGATGCGCGCCTTGGCAGCGAGCGCCTCTTCCCAGGTGGTGGCCTTCTCGGCGCGGGCCATCCCGAGCCCGAGGTCCTTGATGATGCCGGCGAAGACTTCGCGCGATTCCGCGCGGATGATCACCTCGGCGGTGGCGCCGATCATCTCGACCCCGAACTCGGCGAGCGTGCCGCTCTCGGCCAGGGCCATGGCGGTGTTGAGCGCGGTCTGGCCGCCGAGGGTGGGCAGCACCGCATCGGGGCGCTCGCGGGCGATGATCTTGCGCAGGGTCCCGGGGGTGATGGGCTCGACATAGGTGGCGTCGGCCATCTCGGGATCGGTCATGATCGTCGCGGGATTCGAGTTCACCAGGACGATGCGGAAGCCTTCCTCGCGCAGCGCCTTGCACGCCTGGGTCCCGGAATAGTCGAATTCGCACGCCTGGCCGATGACGATCGGACCCGAGCCGATGATGAGGATGCTCTTGATATCCGTGCGCTTCGGCATGCGGTTCCCGGGGTCCAGCCCAGGCGAAACGCCTGGGCAAAAACTCGCGCAAGGCTAGGTGGGGTCGAGGCAGAGCAAGGGGATAGCCAGGGCTTCCCAGCTACGCGCTTACGACGGCGCTGACGCCCCTGGCAACCGCCGCCTTCGGCCCGCTCAGACCGCGCGGAAGCACTCCGGCGCGGCGCGTCGCAGGCTGGTGAATCTGCCCGCGGTGCCCATCACCACGTGGTCGACCAGAGGCAGGTCGATGGCCCGCCCTCCCGCGACCAGGCGGATGGTCGCGGAGCGGTCGGCCGCCGACGGCGTCGGGTCCCCGCCCGGGTGGTTGTGGACGGCGATGCAGCTGGTGGCGCCGGCGGCCAAGGCGATGCGGAAGAACGCGCGCGGTCCGGCATCGGTGCCATCGACATCCCCGCGCGAGATGACGCGCGGACGGCCGATCAGGCGGCTCTGCGGATCCAGGGGCAGGCACCACAGCTCCTCGTGTGGAAGACTCGCGGCCAGTGGCGCCAGCAGCTCGGCCACCGCTTCGGGCGTCTTCAGCACGGGACGGGCGCCGAGATCGGCGAGCGATAGGCGGCGTGCGATCTCGAAGGCGGCGGCGAGCTCGGCGGCCTTGGCGGGGCCCAGGCCGCGCGCGGCGACCAGGTCTTCGACCGCGCGGCGCGAGAGCCCGACCAGACCGTCGTGATCGCGCAGCAGGCGCGCTGCGAACGCGAGCACGCCCTCGTCGGACGGACCGGTGCGCAGCAGCAATGCGACCAACTCGGCATCTGCCAGGGATTCGATGCCCGAGCGCAGCGCCTTCTCGCGCGGACGGTCGCCGGGGCTCAGCTGGTCGAGCAGCGTGGATGCGACCGTTGGCGCTTCTGCGACTGTGTCCGTGTCCGCGACCAGCGAGGCGTAGGAGGCGCGCGCGTGATCGCTCCAGCGCGATGCGCGCATCTCGCCCGCAGCCTCGAGTCGCCGCATCAGGTCGCTGGCGTCCCAATGCGGGATCCCGGCGTCGACCAGTCCAGAGACCGATGGCTCATCGAGCGTGACGGCGGCGCGCAGGAAGCGCCGGGTCGCGTCGGGCCGCTCAGCCAGTGCCGCTGCGAGTGCCAGGGTCATGTCCAGGTCCCAGGAAGA
>JACCZE010000199.1 GCA_013696105.1 Planctomycetota bacterium
GGCCAGCAACGATCAGAATGGGGGTTGGTCCTCACCGACCGGCAGTGCATAGGCGTTGGCGGTCTCCCGTGTCCGTGGCGCTGGCTTGGCCGAAGCCCGGACGGGAGGTGCGGTGTGCATCGGTCCGGGTGCACTCGCGGCCACCGCTTCACCGCCGGCGTCGGCGGATTTCGGGCGCCCGATGAACTGGACGTTCTCGACCATGATTTTGACGCGGCTGCGTTTCCGGCCGTCTTTGTCGTCCCACTGATCCAGCTTCAGCCGGCCTTCGACGTAGCAGTTGCTGCCTTTGATGAGGTACTGTCCGATCAATTCAGCGATCCGCCCCCAGGCCTCGCAGTCAAGGAAGGTCGCCTCCTCCTTGGACTCGCCGTCGGCCGTCTTGTAGCGACGGTTGACCGCGATCGAGAAATTGGCCACCGAGCGGTCGTTGGCCAGCATCTTCACATCGGGATTGCGGGTCAGGTTGCCGGCGACGGTCACGTGGTTGAGGTTGAGGGACATCGGCGTCTCCGTAGGGTTTGTAACGACCCTATCGACAGCAACGTCTCGCGCAAGTCCGTTTGGACCCATCCAGCTCGATGCATCCGAGACCGCTGATTTCGACAGCCTTTAGCGATCAGCGATCAGCGATCAGCCATCCGGCTCCCGCCCTCTTCCCTACCCTATCGGCCCCGATGACGTCGACGTGTGCGGTTTGGCCGGTCGCGCCACCGCCGTCCCGAACTCGTCCTCGAAGGCATCGTGCAGGGTCGGCGCGCTGAACGCGAACACCTCGTCCTCGAGCGTCCGCGAAACCACGCGAGCCCCCCCGAGCAGGACCTCGGTCCCCATCTGGCCGAACGCCGCGCGCACCGCCCATGCGGGCGTGCGTACCGCGCAGGGTCGCCGCATGACGCCACTGAGCTCGCGCGCGAAGTCGCGCTGACGGACCGGCGTCGGCGCGACTGCATTCACCGGCCCCTGCACGGTCTGCGACAGCAGCGCGTGGTGGATGAGGTAGACCAGGTCATCGAGGGAGATCCAGCTGATCCATTGGTCGCCACTGCCGATCGGTCCACCCAGTCCCAGCCGGAATGGCGTCAGCATCCGGGCCAACGCTCCGCCACGCCGGGTGACGACCATGCCGATGCGCACATTGACGACGCGGATGCCGGCGGCGCGCGCCGGCTCGCACGCATCCTCCCACGCGCGGCAGACCTCGGCGAGGAAGCCGTCACCAGAGGGGTTGGTCTCGTCGACGATGGTGTCGCCGCGATCGCCGTACCATCCGACCGCGGAGGCGACGATCAGCACGCGCGGCTTGTGCGCCGAGCGTGCGAGCGTCTCGGCCAACAGGCGCGTCGAGCGCACGCGGCTCTCGAGGATGAGGTGTTTGCGCGCGCGTGTCCACCGCCCATCGGCGACTCCGGCGCCTCCGAGATGGATGATCGCGTCGCAGGCGGAGAGGGCCTCGGCGTCGAGCGTGCCCGCCTGCGGATCCCACGGGATGCCCGCACCGCGCTTCCCACCCGGCCGCACCAGCGGCAGCACGGTGTGCCCCCCGCCGGTCAGGAACGGTGCGAGCTGCGAACCGACCAGGCCCCTGCTTCCGGAGAGCGCGATGAGCAGCGGGCGCTGATCGCGGAAGGAGCGGTGACGTCCGAGATCCGCGAGGGTGCGGCGGTGGCGCCACGCGAATGCACGTGCGAGGTCGCGCTCGATGGTCCGACCCAGGAGCCGTCGACCCAGCCAGCCGTACGGCAGGCGGTAGTCGATGATGTCGGACAGCCGGCAGCCGTCGTCGTCCTCGGCATCGAAGCGGTGGAGGTGGTCCCAGGCTGCGAAGGGCCCGCGCTCCTGCACGTCGCGGAACTGCGCGCCAGGCCGGCAATCCCGATGCAGGGCGACCCACCGCCGACGCAGCGGCCCGGGCCCGGTACCGATCGACAGCACCGTCCGAGCGTCGTCGAACAAGCCGGATGCGTTCTGCACGATGCGCACATCCTGCCAGGGCGGGATCAGGCGCGCGAGCGCGCCGGGACGAGCGTGCCAGGCAAAGGCCTCGCCCGGCGAGACGGGCAGATACGTCGACGCTGCGAAACGGGGCATGAGCTGGATGGTCGGCGGATTCCCGTCCGGGGATAGTATGGACCGTCCGACGTCCGACGTCCGACGTCATTTGGACAGGGCCACTCGGTCTCCGACGTTG
>JACCZE010000253.1 GCA_013696105.1 Planctomycetota bacterium
CTGCCATTCCTCGACAATACCCGCGGACTGGTGCGCACCGTCCAGGAGGCTCCGCTCCTGAGCATCGATGCGCCGATCGACCGCGTCTACACAGATCATGCCGGGACCTGCGTCATCCACGACCCCCTGCTCGAGCGCCGCATCGTGGTCGAGAAGGAGGGATCGCAGACCACCGTGGTCTGGAATCCCGGCCCCACTCCTGCAGGCGGCGATTTCGTCGATGCGCACGATTGGTCGCACATGCTGTGCGTCGAGACCGCCAACGCGGTCACCGCAGGGATCGACATCGAACCGGGCCGTACCCATCGTATGCGCACGCGCCTGAGGCTCGAGGCCGGACCCTGATCACCCGCTCGCTGCGCACCCGGATGGCGGAGCGGATGCCGGGAGCCGGGCCAGAGCCGAGGTGCAGAACTCGCTGAAGTGCTTGCGATAGGTGAGCGCCAGCCGATCGGCTGGGACGTAGCGGCACGGTTCCGGGTTCATCGGAACTTCGAGCGGGCGCTGATTCTCGCACATGACCCGATCCTCGTCGAGGACGCGTACCGCGAACTCGAGCTGCTTCTCTGGCGGGGGCCCGTCGAATCCTGGCGATATCGCGATCGACCAGAACACCGTGCAGGAGGTGCGGGTGTTCGGGCTGGGAACGTGCACCAGCAACCGCTGCTGGCCGTCATGGAATTTCTGCCGGATGGTCGTGACATTGGGAAGCCAGCACCGCTGCACCCGGTCGTGCGCCTGCTGCAGCTTGCTGATGCTGCCTCCGCCTGAGGTCAGGGCAGGGAAGGCCGCATCCATCTGGAAGCCGTCGGGAAATTCGCTGACCCGGTACTTGTCGATCATGGCGATCGCCGCCTTGCCGAGCGTATCCGCGTGCGCGAAGGCGAAGTGCGCCATGTCGAGGTAGTTCTCGATCTCGCGCCGGAACCCCGTGCCGAATGGCGTCGGCGCTGCGACGACGTAGGTCCACGTGGGATCCTCGAATTCGGGAATGTTGGGAATCCCCGCGGATTCCACCTCGGCCAGCCGCACCCAGATGAAGCCGTAGCGCTCGACCACCGCATACGAGGTCAAGCGGGCCGATCGCGCGACCACCGAATCGGGACCCAGTGACGGGATGAGCTGACACTGCCCCGCACCGTCGAACCGCCAGCCGTGATAGGGACATTGCAGATGACCATCGACCACCGAGCCGATCCCGAATCTCGCCCCACGATGCGGGCATCCGTCCTTGTACGCCGCCAATCCCGTGGGGAGCCGCACCACGACGATATCCTCATCCAGCAGGGTATAACTGTGGATACCCCCGACCGGGACCGCGCTTGACAGCGCCACCGGCTGCCAAGTGGTCCGCAGCGCCCGGAAGGGCATCGATTCGAGATCGTCATCGCGGGTTCCGGCCATGGCATCACCTCAACGGCATCGTACCGCGCTGTATCCCCAAGCTTGGTCGAAACGGCACACCTGGCATTTGCTGATTCGGCACATACCGGTACCGTGCGAATGAAAAATGGCAGTTTACCGCTATTTACCCGTCCAGGTGCGCATGCCGCCATTTGGACTTTTCGTGTTCTCGAGCCGGCACGCCGCGGATTTCCGCATGGACGCCGTTGCGCATCCCTTTCACAAGCTGGTGTATGTCGCATCCGGAACAGGAACCTTGATCGGACATGGGAACCGCGCCCTGGAGGCAGGTGCCGCGGTGATCATCCCTGCCGACACCGATCACTGCTTCATCGATCGGGTGCGCGAACCGCTGTGCCTGCTCGGCTTGTGCGTCGATCAACGCACCATCGCAGACAACCCGCTGATCGCGTCCGCTTGGAAGGACCTGGGCCGTCGCCTTCCACCGCTCATCCCCCGAAGCATCCGCGATGCCTATCACACCACCCAGGTCGACCGCCGCATGCGGGCGATGATCTTCGAACAGACCCGGTCACGCCGCGGCGTCGGCGTCTCCCTGTGGGGACAGTGCCTGGAACTGCTGAACGCATGCGATCGCGCGCTGAGTGCGACCCCTGCGCAGCGGACCTCGGATCCGCATTCGGCCTTCGCCGCCACCATCACCTGGCTCGAACACCATTTCCACCAGCCGGTGTCCGTGCCCGAATTGGCAGCCCGCGCCCAGCTCTCCTACCGTGGGTACACCATGCGTTTCCGCGCGACGACCGGATCGAGTGTGCTCGCGCATCTCGATCGCCTGCGCATCGATCATGCCTGCCGGCTGCTGCGTTCTGGGACAGCCATCATCGACACGGCGTTCTCGAGCGGCTTCGCCGACCTCTCTCATTTCTACCGTCACTTCAAGCGGCGGACCGGTGTCACCCCCGCTCAGTGGGCGGCTTCGAACCGCTGACCGGAATCAGATGGGAAGCTGCGATAGTTCGTCAGATCGATGGGGATCCCGGGCCGCGCCCAGCGGAACCCCAGCTCCGACGGCAGCTTGGCCTCGTCGTAGCAGCGTGAGAGCTCGGCATGCAGTCCGGGAACGAAGCGTCGACGTTCGTCGCCGGCACCGGTCGTCTCGACCATGCTCGCTGGGAACGAGGTGATCTCGCGCATCGATTCCTGGGCGCCGTTCATGCACAGAGTCTGCGCCAACGCTGCTGATGGGGGACACGCTGGCGTCTCCCCACCGCGGATGGCCGCGATCATCGCCCACAGCTTCTCCAGGTCGTCATGGTCGTCTGCGGAACCGAATTCCTTGCGAGATCCATCGTCGAACACGCCCGTGATGACCGACTCGGTGCCGCGCCGGTACTCGATCGCTCCACGCTCGAACCGGTACGAGAAGCAGGTCTCGGTCTCCGGGTCCGCTGCATGGGATGCGATGTAGAAGACCTCCGCGCCATCCGGCATGCGTGCGCGCAGCGCCGCGGTATCGTAGTTGCCGATCTCGTTCGCGCGGTAGAGCTCGGCGACCACCGATTCAGGCCGTGCGGATGCATCACGCGCACGCCCGAGACAGAAGAAGGCGTTGTGCAGGAAATGCGCGGTCGCGTTGTTCACCGGGCTGTCGAGCACCCATTCCCCCTCGCGTGAGCGCAGCGCCCCCGCCCAGGGGCTGCGTCCGTAATATCCCAGCGTGCGCGGCCACAGCGCCTTGGTCTTGAGCAATCGGGCCGCGCCAAAGCGACCCGCCATGATATCGCGTTTGGCCGCGGAGATCGCCGGAGCATACGACCATTGATACCCGATGGCAGCATGACGTCCGGAGGCGCGATGGGCTTCCGACATCCGTTCAGCATCCTGGATGGTCGAGCAGAGCGGCTTTTCGCACAGCACATGCATGCCCTGCGCGAGCGCGCGGCAGGTCTGCTCGGCGTGCAGATGGATAGGGGACGAAATCACCACGAGATCAGCACGAGCTTGACCCAAGAACCCATCGTATCCTGTGAAAAGATGGATCCCTCGCGCCCTGAGTTCGTCGATGTCCTTGCACCGATGTGGCTCGGGGTCGATCCCTGCGACCAGTTGCACCCGGTCCGCATGCGCGGGATCCAGGAGGGCCCGAAGATACGTGCCTCCGTACCCACCGAGACCAACGAGGGCAACCGTGACCGGACCGGTCATGCGTGACCTGGCAAACCGCACATCAGGCTATGGCGCGACATCATGCAACCACATGTAGAGGAACGGAGAATCGGATCAACACGCATCGCCGTTTCGACCGCGCATCGCTGCCTGCCACCCTGAAATCCGTAACCTACAATTTGGTCTGCCAGATCGCCTTGAGGTCGATTATGACCTGTTCATCGACCGATTTCGGGACCTTCGCTTCGAGGCTCGTCAGCTCCTGCCAATTCAATTTCCGCCAGGTTCCGACTTCATTCGTATAGACCAGGATGAGGTCATTCTTCGGGTCATTCTTCGTCCCCGATTGGCTGATCATGGCCACCCCATGGGTGAATCGGGGGGCACCGTTTGGCAGGTTGATCATTGCCCACACCAAGGGCATCCTGAATGAGTCCAGGATCTTCACTCCGTCGGTCTGACGGATCACGCTTCCACCAGTAGCCGTGCACAGGAATTTGTGCGGCAGATCGATGTAGGGAGGCTTGATCATCGCCAATTCCCGCTTGCCGAGGAATTCCCAAGGCTCGTCTTCGAAATTGAGAGTCCCTGGCTCGCCCAGGATCGGATACGTCCCCATATAGGTGGAGATCGCGAGACCGATCTCATTCATGATCCGCAAGGTTTCGACCTGTTTCTGACTCCGCTTGAGCAGGCTCAAGCCGGACATCAACAACCCCGCCAGGATCGCGATGATGGTGATGACCACCAGCAGTTCGATCAAGGTGAACCCCCTGACGTTCCTGGAGCGCGTCATTTGAACGAGTACGGAACGGTTACGAAGCACCGCTCACTCCCTTGCTTCCTTTGACGCGTACCCTGCCAAGGCGGTTTTTCGAACGCAGTCTCGTCCCATTTCGCCGCTTCGGTGGTTTCTCGGATTTGGATCCATAGGTCACGCAAAGCGATCGCATCCTCGGTCGGAGTCCAAGGAGACGGGAGAGGAGTACGCAACTTCGGACCGACAGCACCTACCGAAATAAAGACGGCACGATTGTAGAGGTAGAGCTGCTTCGCGGTTTTCAGCAGGTAATCGCGACCCCGTTTCAGATCCGCCGTCTCCTCTCCAGGATTGAAATCATAGCGGCCGGGGATGAAGACCGCGTTCACCACCACCAGGGGGTTACCCCAACGATCATTCCATGGCCGGGATGTCGTGCGGTCCGTGCGGTAAGCGTCCGCCCCGGCAGCACCTTTAGGGAGGATCCCCGAGAGCTGCAACAGCGTGATCGAATTCAACGGAGACAGCTCGCCGAGATTGTGTTGAGGGCGCTGCTCGACGATCGTTCCCGTTGTTCGGCTCAGGATTCCGTGATCCCATGGAGTGCACCAGCGCACGGGAATGATTCCCGGCGCCGCTTGATCCCAATCGCTCACTGGCCAGCACGTCTGATTATAGGTCGGCGGAATCGGAAAGATGTTCGGCGTGACCGTCTCGATCACCGTCGGCCATTTGATCAGGTACCATGTCGGATCCTGGGGACTCGGCGGCATCACTTCCATGGTCCCATCCAGCGATTCGCCGAGAGGAGACGGGAATGAATTCCCGCGATCATCGGTGTAGAAATCTGCGCCGATCTTCCAGGCTGCCCCGGACGTATTCTTGATGTATTTCCCAACCGAATCGCGCATGAGCCAGCATACCTGCTTTTCCAATGAAAAGTCTGCGATCCGGACGTTCATCGGGCCGGCCTCGCGCAACTTCATGTTCGGAGGAATCATGTTGGGCTGTCCGGTCAGATCCGATGACCTCAAGATGGCGCGCAGAGAATCCCAGCGGAAATCCTCTCCCAACCCGTCACGTTGGATCTGGTAAGCTGTCTCTCCGTCGGCCTGTCCAACGAGTTGCAGCTTGTTGAGTACGTCTTCCATGCGGGTCATCGTATCGATGCCCTTGGCACGGATCCGCAGCTCTCCAATGCCCACGAGCAGCATCGATGACAACAGAGCAATGATGCCGATGACGATCAGCAGCTCGATGAGGGTGAAAGCGCGACTCAGCATCTGATCACCTCGAAATGGAGTTCAATCGCGAGTCGCGGCGCTCACGTTATCCAGTTCACCATTCAAGTCATCCCCTGATGCCGCAAGATCCGTGGGGTTCGTCTGGTACACGCCATCTTGACCAGGAAACCACCTGAATACCCCATCGTTTCCAGCGGATTCCAGGCGGATGGCGTCATTAGCGCCCATGGAACACAGGATCTCATTCCCCCACGCGTCGTAGATGGCGGAGCCCCGCAAACGATACCGGATCCACGAACCATCGAGAACCCGGCCCGGTTGCCAATTGGGGAACGTCTCATAATCCTTCTTCTTCACGCCTGGTGTCGGATTCGCGGACGGTTGCGCCGTCCATACGCGATTGTTGAACAGGGTGATCCCATCGGCTCCCGAGGTGAAGATGCCCCCCTTCTGAAGGATTCCGGCGCGATGGAAGCTCAGGAGATAGTCCACAGCCTTGGTGGATCGATCCTCGAGTTTATCGGGCGGAGAGATCGTCGGCTTGATCAGGAACGCATCGTCAGGGTAATTCGCGGATGTGGGATCCTTCAGTACTCCAGGACTCTTATCATACCCGACCTTGAGTGACGGAAGACGTCGGTACGTGGTGATATTCTCATCGGCGGCACCGAGGATGCCAATGCGGCCACGGGGCATGCCGTACAGCAAAGGCAAATCGCCAGCCGTCACCACACCCCTGAAGCGATCGTTCGGAAGCATCACGCGTGGTCGGAAGGTCACATCCACCCAGGTCATGTCCGTGACGATGATCGCCTCAGCTGTCAAATTGACAGGCGTACCATCTGCCCTCAGGAAGATCGGACGAGGAAAACCTGGAGCCGGTAGGGCGGTGCCGGCCAATGGATGTTCGACCGGCGCGATCTGGCTGCCGTCTGCCGCTACGGTCGCCAATGCCAGACGGACTTCCGCAAGGATGGCGTTCGTCTTCCCCTTCATCACCGAGCGACGCACCGGCCCCACGACCGCCAGGATCATTCCTGTCAGGATCGCGATGATGGCAACCACCATGAGCAATTCCAACATGGTGAAACCGGATCGGGGAAGCTTCACCATTTGATCGGATCCTTCTCGAGACGTTGGATCCATTTGAATCCGCCGAAGAAGGACACCACGTGATTGTCGATCTGATAGTCCCACAAAGAGCTGTAGTTGCTGCCACCATCGGTACCGGCGACCTGTCCCAACCACAACGCATAGGGTTGATCGCCGTAATGGTCAGGGGAGTCCACACCACCCCCGGAATTCGCACTCCACTCCACCCGATACCAGAGGATGCGTTCGGTCGCCCTCAGATCGCGGAACATCTGCTGATCCACGAACAGGCCGGAGTCCTCGGCCGTCAGCGGCTCGAGCTCCGGAAGGTACCCAGGATCCGATGCATTCCAGAAGCGGTAACCCTGGGTCGCACCGGCGCCGCAGGTGATGATGAAGATGCCGTGATTCTCATAGTCGTGTTGAGGCGCCAACTGATTCTGCCGCCCGAGAGGCACGTGGTCGTACCAGGGGCTGCCGTCATTGTTGTGATCGCTCGGCAGTTCACGATAGATCCGGAACCATGAGAGGTTGGTCGATGTGGTCCGCGGCGTGGGGGTGCCGGTTTCGAACGCAGCCCAGGTGTCCTCGACCGGCTGGGGGTCCAATCCACCATAGCCTTCGCCCCGCCACTGCGCGAAATACTTTTGCCAGGAAGCGGTGAAAGTGCCCGTACCTGTCGATATCCACGTCTGCGTGGCATTATCAAAAAAGGATCCACCATCCCACACTGCCCGATGCGCGGCTCGATCGCCGACGTTGTAGGGCCCATCCATGAATTTCGCATACTCAGGCGTCGTGAACTCCGCGCCGGTCGCATAGAACGGGTTCATGACCTTCTGCATGCGGATCGCATAGGGAGGTACGACCTGGACGAACATGTCGCCGCGCATGGCTGAGCCGGGGCACGGCCACTTGCGACCCGTTCCGCTCGGCAGGTTGGTGACTTCGTCATAGACGAACCCGTTGAACGCCTTCCCGTCCGTGTCTTTGGGGTACATGTTTGGGATCGCCGCAGGCCACCAGGTCGGGATCGGCAGCAATCCTTGTCGTAGAGGAACGGGGAAGGCTGGGTCCAAAGGATCCGTTCCGGGATTATGGTATCGAGGTCCTCTCGGTCCCAAGCCGCCATCGCGTACATCCGTCCACCCGTAGGTCTCATATCCGGGCGAGCCGTCTCCCCAGCGATCGGAAGTTTTCGCGTTCGGGTTGCGCCAGCCGAGGCGTGAACTTTCCTGGAGGTATTGACAGGCAGCCACCAACATGATGCGCGCTTGCGCATCCCTGACCATGAGGATCGACTCCTCGCTCTCGATGCGCATCTTCACCAGGAAGGTGATCGACAGCGTCAGCAGGATGGTGCAAAGACCCGCGATGATGATCAGGACGGAACCGCGACGGGCGACCAGGTGATTGTGCATGGCTCCAACTCTCATGGTACGTTCGAATACATGTCGCCGATCTTCTTCGCGGTCGGACGATCGATATTGGTCTTCCAACCCCAATGCTGGCGAGCACCGCGCAATGTCGTCCCGACCATGGTGTACCCCAGTTCGAGTACGCGGCCGGTGGTCGGATCCTGAACCCGCACAGTGCAGATCGCCTTGTCCAGACTGCGGTGGCGGTAACGCATGATGCCCGTGCTCATCGCCGGGGTCGACGGGCTCCGATCGGACAGGTTCGGAACCAGATCGTCAGTATAGTTGCGGGGAAGATGAACGGTTTGACTGGTGTTGTTCGACGCTTGGCGCCAGAACGTCATCGTGCGGGCATTGTTCTCCCACCGGGTCCCGCCTTGGTTGTAATAGCTTTCCGTGCTATCGGTGCTCTTGTCCAGGGCGCGGATGGGATCGCGGGTGACCGAGTCGATCAGACGTGCATCGTAGGTTAGACCTTGGAAATCCGATGGCATGAACTTGGTGCCGTAGAACATGCCGACCGACGTACGCGACTGCAGCTGCGTCCAGCCGGTGTATGGCCCGGTAGCGGACATCCAGAATGCGTCGCCATTGATCGCATCCAGATCGGCTGCATAGAATCCGGTGCTGCCGCCAAATCCTTCCTCAGGCGGCGAATAATCACCGGTCGGGAAACCATGACCGCCATCCCGGTGGAAGCAGATCTTCGCCGTCGTCGACGGCATGCCGTAGAAGTAATTACCCTTGGTGTTGTCAGGGATCACCCCCACCGCCGGAGTCGTGGTATTCGTGGGCTGAATGTAATACTTCAGGGTCCCCAGCACCGCCCCGGTCGCAACGGGAGTATCCAGGGACCAAGGGATCTCGCCCTTGCAGAAGTTCAACGCTTGCGATTTCACGTCGACATCGGGATCGTCATTCAGGTTCGGGCATTGGATGATATTGATCGTTCCCGAGGGCATGTAGGTGAATACGCCGACATGGCCGAGTTCCTTGAACAGCTGCCACATCAGATTCGGCCGAGCACCACGCATGAGCGGAGCGTCGTACTTCTGATTGTTCGGGTCCGCCAAGACGTTCGGCACCATGGCCGAGCGCGAAGAGCTCGTCGGCCAGCGGACATCTTCGTATTCCGTGGTGGCTATGCCTGTGTACGCCAGATTGATGGTGCTGAGCCGGCTATAATCCCCAGCGACCGTCCTCGGACTCCAGCCGATGGGAATCTGGTACTCACCCAGATTGGACTCGACGTAATTCAAGTGCTTGGTCAGCGGGTTCGGAACATTCGGATCGATCAGCCAGGCATTCCACATGTTGGCACCGACGAGCGAACCGCCCAGACCATCGGCCTGAGCGCGGTCGTAAATCAATGGTTTCGGATTGGGCATGAGGTAATTGCGATACCATGAACGCGCGTCATGGGGCAGTGCCCAATTGGGATTGAAATCGACCGCTGTGGCAGTGGAGAATGTTACCGGCCTAAACAACCGCTTGTTTTCGAGATTGTTGCCGCTGAAGGCCAACACGGCATCACTCATATGCCCCTTGAGATAGGGATAATCCGGATTCGCGTGCGAATTCCAGAAGTCCACGTCCTCGGTGGTGATGAAGTACCCGGTCCTGAGCATGCCGTTTTCAACGCTCAAACGATTCATCAGCGAGATCGTCTGGGATGCCTGACGAAAGGCGGTGACCGCAACGAGCATGATCACCAGCGACAAACTGATGGCGATCATCAGTTCGACGAGAGTGAACGCCCTCACGGATATTCTGCGCGCCCCACCCGAGCGAGCACACGGGGGACTCGATTGAAAATCGCTGAGCGTGTTCATTTCGGCTCCGTCATTTTCTCAGGGTGGTCCAGCCGATGGGATCATAATAGTTGTAGCGAGCCACCTCCGCCGCACGCATACGCACCGTGGTCGGCACCGGACCTTTATCCCACTTGCCATTATGGTTGCGGTCCGCACCGAACAACCCGACCGCGTAGTAGGGGTTTGCCTTCTCGACATTCAGGGCATCCCATCCAGGCTGACGGGAATACCAGACCCCCGGGTGGCGGCTGTCGTAGGTATCGCCGACCCACTCCGCGTTCGGAGGTGAGACGGCCTCGTCAGGCGGCCGGTTCATGGTGCTGTCCCGCTCCGGCGTCATCCAGACGAAATCCTGTTCTGGATTACCGATCAAGCGACCCAGAGAACTGAAGCCACCGACCCGTCCATTCAGGGCCGAGACCGCATTCCACAGGTTGTATCTGCGACCGTGTGCGGTCCATTCCTGCGGAGCCGAAGGCGCGGATTCGGAATCCTCGTAGGCCTTCCAATCCACCGCCCAGAACACGATCTGTCGGCACCGATCGGCTGGCCGGAAGGGATTGGTGTACCAGAAGCGATCCTTCATGGGAGTCGCTGATGACCTGATGTGGTGCCAACCATTATCGGGGTTCGGCACGCCCGTTGGCAACATCGGTAAATCAGAGATCAGACTGACCGTTCTCTTGTCGCCCACCCCCTGCAGATCGTACCGGGTCTGCCCATGAACGACCTGCCTGCCCTGATTCATTTGACCCAGTCCCGGCGCATAGCGGGTGAGGAAGTACCCTCCACCAGGTATGCCGCGACCCACCCCGTCCGAATGGGAGATGGGAAACTTCGACATGTCCGACGGATCATACTGCGGCACGTTATTCACGTAATATGGCGCACCCCATTCGATCGGCCAATTTGGTTGTCCGAGCGGAACACCAGAGCGGCTCGGATACATGGTCGTATCCTTGGTCTTTCCCCAACTTGAGTTGGCAAGGCCTGCGCGGTCAGACCAGGTTCCCAACGGCCAGGCCAGGAAGGCGGCACGCTCGACGAGCCATTCGAGGTACGAGTCATCGGTGCCCATGTACTGGCCGTACATGTTCGGCATCAAGCGGTGCCCGCCCCAGATGGTGGGGTACCACTGATCGTAACGGGCCTGGTCGCCCCAGCTGTATTTGCCTCCCTGATTCGCGGGAAGCGCGGTACCGGTTTCGCGGCGGGCGTCGCCATTGGTATCGAAGATGTCGAAGCTGAACAGCGGGCGGTCCATGACGATCTGACGATTCATGGGCCGGGGCACGATCATGTCGTAAGGATTCTCGCTGATATAGGCCATCGCCCAGCGCATGAAGGTCTCGTGCGCGTTCTTCGCCATCTGCGTATCGCTGATCGCACGTCCCGACGGCTTCGCCAAGGCTGGTGCCGACGTCGCCAGGAAGCCATTGCCGTTCCACCGGCGCAGGAAGGTGGTCTTCGGCGTGGTGGAGTCGTCCTGCCACGGCTTACCGACTATCCCGGTCCATGTGCGGCCGGCGTAATCGAACGCACCGCGATCGGCATACGGCGGTGGATTGGGATTGAGCACCGGACCGGTCATGCGCTCGTACGTGATCGGATTCCCATCCACATCTTTTTCGAAGCGATCGCGGTGCGAGGGCAAGCCGGTAACCGGATCGGTCCAATCGGTCGATTCCAACGCCCCATGCAGCGGCGGCAGGTCCCAGGCCGGGTCGGGCTGAGCGGTAGCAGGACCTAGGATAGTATCGGTCACGGGGTTGTAGACCGTGGGCCGCCCCCGGGCACTGGGATTGACCTCGAGGCCATAATCGTGTCCGTCGATGTAGGCATGACCCACGACATTCGTCAAGGTCAATACTGCTGGGGGATTGATCACGACATCCGGTGGAATCGGATACAGAGGGTTCTGCCACAGGTCGTAGAGGTAGGTGACGTCGCCTCCTGCGGGATTCCGACGGCGGAGAGCACGGAAAGGCATATCCGGATCGACCGCGATCGGCGGTATGCTGAGATCGACGTCGTCCGTCGGGTCGTGCGTCCATTTGTTGTCGACGAATGGCGGTTGATAGCCGGTCACCATCATGGCCGCATGGGCGAGATAGCTCAGCGCCAGGACCTGGGAGGCATGGATGTAGTAGGGGTTGGGTGGATCGATGACCTTCAACAAGGGATTCTGATCCTGCGGAAGGCCCATCATGCGTTGAGTGGTGGTTCCCGGCATGGTCACCGTGGTGATGCTATCGATCTCATCGGCCACGTTCGGGTCGACATGGATGTCCCAATTGAGGTCGTCGGCCGGGGCCTTGTTCAGATACCGCGGTCCGGGCAAGAAGCCGGGAGGACGATAGCCGGCAGGCTCCGACGCCATTGCCGGCGATTGCACTTTTGCCCACAACATCAATGCCGCGGTTCGATACATGACCCGTCGCTGCAACGACGGCAGACCCGTACGGAGCTGATCGTGGAGGTTCTCCCCATCCTTGCGATCATGGCTGTTCCACGTTTCGTGGTCTTCGTTCATGATGTCGGTGCCGCGATAGATGCTGTTCGGTAGACCATTCGCCGGCGCAGGGATACCCATGCGCGCTTCAGTCCAGGCTGGGCCATCCCAGCGGTTAGCGACCACCTTCTCCGGGTTGCTCGAATCCAGGTATTGCCACCGCTCTTCCCAGGTGCCCCCCGGCAATCTGCGCCAGGAGACAAATTTGAAGGGCAGGGTGTAGCCGTCCGGAACCTGTTCGATCAGACCCACTCCGCGCTCGGTGTACCCGCGCACCTGATGCATGATGCGGCCATAATGCTGGTGCGACAGGCGACGGAATTCATGCACGCCGGCATCCCAGATGCCCGCGGCCTGGTAGAGCTTCAAGGAGGGATCGGTGATGTAATTGTTCTGGGCGTAGGATGGCGGCCCGGGAATCAACTGCGGCTGGTTCGTCGGGACCGACCCGTATTTCACATCGCGCTCCCACTTCGCGTACCCTTCCCAGGTATTGGCCTGATACATGGAACCCGCGCCATTCCAGTTCGCATCTGGCGAAAATGTCTGATTTGGGAAGCACGCCGTGCCTTCGATGGTTTCCCACCGCGGATTTCCATTCAGGCCATTGTAGCGGATCCGGGGACCGACGGCATAATAGCGCGGAATGGGCTTATCGCGGCCAGCAGGGGGAAACGGCCACATCTCGCTGATCGGCTGTTCGTAGGGATCCATCGGCAGCAGATTCTGCTGCGGGTATCCCGTGACGGCCCACACCAACCGCTGCAATTCAGGCGATGGGTCGGCCTTGGCACCGAGTGCGATGAAACCGCGAGTCGCGGCCTTGCCAGGGAAAGGATCACAATAATAGATGTGGCCGCCGACATCGAGGACCTTCTGGATTTCATCACCGGCCGAATCCAGCCGTCGTGCGATATTCAACGGGATGGGATAATTCCCTTCGTAGGAATTGATGACGATGCGTTCGAGGTCGAATGAGCCCGCGCAGCCGTAAACGGTTTTCTCGGTATTGCCGATGCCGTAGAATTCGCCCCAGCCCCAACCATCCCACCCCATCCACGTCATGAACGTGCCTTTGTCGTTCGAATGGGTGAAGTCCGCGATGCATTGACTGAACGTTTCCACGACCTCGTTGGCCTTGACCGACGAATACAGTTGGTAACGGGACATCTGTTGCGCTTTGACGCCCATCGGCAGCAACATCAGCACGGTGATGACCGCAACGGTCACCAACATCAGACTGATGGTGACCTCGAAGAGCGTGAAGCCGATGCGGGTGCGGGCCATGTCAGAATTCTCCCGTGACTGGAATACCGGAAACGTAGATCGCGATCGCACGCCTGATCTTGTCATCGACGCTGCGCACCGACAGACCCGGAATGGCCGCCGTGCCCGGAGAAATCGAACCTGCCGTCACCGTCAGTCCGGAGCCCCAGACGTTCGATACGGTGATGGCCGGGCACCCGACGCTGATGGGGGTCGTGGTGAATGACCCCCCGGAGGGTCCGATCGGCACCCCCGTACGGTATTGATAATACCAGCACACGGTATTCCCGTTCGACCGCAGCTCCTTGTCTCCGCTGTAGACCATCACCGACCGCGCGAGTTTCTCCAAGGCGATCGGCTTCGAATTCACATCCTGCAGAATCGCTGCGGCCCCTTGCGCCGCAGTGCCGTAGATCAGCGCGACGGTCACCTGGGCGGGTGGGCTGTCGATGATGGCTACGCCGTAATGGAAATTATTTGCTGGCGGCAGTCGTTGCATCGCCATCAGGCGCGCCTGCCTGGCGATCTGGACGATCGCAGTCGCGGCATCGTTCACCTGCCCGCGCCTGAGGGCAGGCACGATCGCGGGAATGGCCATGGTCGCGAGGATCATGACGATCCCGAGCACCACCAGGAGTTCGACCGCGGAAAAACCGGCGCGCGAGCGCGGTCGAGCGCGGATGGAATGTGGATGCGAATGCGAATGCAGATGGACGTTCATTCGTCGCTCCAGCTCTTGATGTCGTCTGGCGTACCTTCGCGACCGTCCGGACCATCCGACCAGATCCCATACCACGCGGAGCCGTAAGTCCGCATCGCGAAGCGGATGTGCAGCGGTCGCTTCCAGCTGTCGACCAGTCGGGAAAACGCGTCGACATGACGCCGCGGCACCGCGTGACCGGTCATACCGAGGAACCCACGATACGAGACGTTTCGTGCCGCGCCGCGGTCACTGACCGAAAAGCCAGGATCGAGATCGGGGTCGCCATCGAGTATGTAATCGTACTTCGGTTGTTGAGGGGATTCGAGATTGAAGTCCCAGTAGCGCCGGATCTGTTGCGGAGGAAGACCAGGGACAGCGAGCGCGGGAACCAACACCTCGCGCTGCTGGTAGTAACTGACGGCCGATGCGACACCCATGACCAGATCCTTGGTCGCGGCGATCTCTGCGACCTTTCGGAAGTAGGTCACGGTCGGCAGGATAAGGCCTGCAAGTGCGATGATGATCGAGATCACCACCATCAGTTCGATGATCGTGAATCCGCGATTCGCTGACATCCGGGACACCCGTTTCCGCCCAGCTGATCCTTCTCTAATTCCTGGATAGTCAGCGCTTATGAGGATCGCAAGGGCTGTCTCATCCTGCACTGGATGGGAGATCGATCGTGACGATAGCCCAACCCGATCAAAGGCTGTCTGATACAGGATTGGCGCGTCCAGCGCGCTCGACGGAAAGCCGCTCGAGGTCGATGGGAGAGATCCCGGCATATCTACCAGACGTGGCTACGACATGGGACCGGACGCACGCTGTGGGGGCGCTATGGCTGCGCTGTGGCTGCGTTGCGAATGCGTCAGCGGCCTATCCCTCACCCCCGCATATCGATGCCCCCATCGACCGTCACCGTGGTGCCGGTGATGAAATTGGCGAGATCGCTCAATAAGAAGCAGGTGGAACCGCCGACGTCCTCGGGGAGTCCGACGCGGCCGAGGGGGCAGCCTTTGAGCACCTCCTCACGACCGATGGCGTCCATGGTGGCGCCGGACATCTCGGTCTCGGTCCACGACGGGGCGATGCAGTTCACGCGGATGCGGTCGGGAGCGAGCTCCTTCGCCATCGAGCGCATGAAGATGATCTGCGCCCCCTTCGAAGTCGCATAGGCGGAGAACTCCGCCGAGCCGCGTTGTCCGGCGGTCGAGGTGTAGATGACGATGCTGCCGCCCGCCTTGCCGGCGCGCAGGTGCCGGGCGGCGGCGCGCACGGCGAGGAAGGTCGAGCGCAGATTCATCGCCAGGGTGCGGTCCCAGAAGTCCGCGCTCATGACCTCGAGCTTCGCCGATTCGAAGATGCCGGCCGAGACCACCAGCCCGTGCAGCGGTCCGAGGCGCCGAACCGCTTCATCCATCGCGCGGTCGAGCGCCCCATCCGCCGACGCGTCGGCGCGTACCGTCCACGACCGTCGACCGGCACGCACCACGTCGGCGGCGACGGCTTCGGCCGCTTCGGCCTTGGAGTGGTAGTTGATGCTGATGTCGGCGCCGGCCTTGGCCGCGAGCCGAGCCGCGGCGGCGCCGATGCCGCGGCTGCCGCCGCAGACGAACACGTGCTTCCCGGTGAGGTCGATCATGGACGCTCCGTTGTCGGTCGCGAATATGCCTGCGCCAGGAGCCGATCCTATAGCATCTTTCCCCGCCGCGTTTAGCACTCCGGAGCCGACGTCGCGATATGGCAGACAGCAACAGGCTGTTGAAAAACAGCCTGTTGGGGGTTGAAGGGGGCATTTTGCCC